>JBLHKW010000060.1:0-28192 GCA_047618565.1 Planctomycetota bacterium | reverse complement strand
CGGAGGCGACCCTTACGGGTCGTCGAGGATGCCAACGCGCGAGAAGTGCCGCCAGAAGCCGAAAGGACGGCGAAGCCGGCCGGTCGTCGCGTTTGGGCCGCGTCTTCATGAATTATTCGGGCTAGCCCTGTCCCTGGTCTCGATCGCAGCTGCATGCACGGCGCCTGCCGGTCCGGAGCCGCAGGCGCGCGAGTCGCTCCTTCCACAGCCCACCGAGCGCGGACTCGACGGTGACGCCGAGGAACGCAAGCAGATCGAGCGCGAAGCGTGGATCGAGGAGATGCACCGCGCCGAGTCCGGGACGGATTGGCGGGCGATCGAGAGCGAGAACCAGGCGCGCGCTCTCTGGCGGCGCAACCGGCGCTCGGCCAGCAGGGCAGCGTTGAACGGGCCTGCGGGATCCGGAGGCACAGCCGCCATCGGCGGAGAGACACCGGCGGGACAATGGCAGGAGATCGGAAGCCGCAACCAGGCCGGGCATGTGCGCTGCGCGGCGATGGGCTATCAGCTCGACGGTGTCCGCAAGCTGTACGTGGGGACCGCCCTCGGAGGCGTGTGGCGCGGCAACCTCGACGGGACAGAGTGGACGCCACTGTCCGATCACCTCTGGGGCGGTGTCGACGAGGTCTCGATCCTGCCGCCCGAGGCGCCTGGCGAACCCGAGGTGATCGTTATCCGGCGCGGGAGGATCGTGTACACGAGCCGCGACGACGGGGCGACCTGGGTGACCGCCGATGGTCTCGGTTCGCAACAGAGCATCCGGCGCATGGCTGTTCTCGACGACGCCGCGCACACGATCCTGCTGTTGGGCAGCCGCAACGTCTCCGGTGGGACCAAGCTCGCCTTGCTCGCATCGACGGACGGTGGCCGGACCTTCGCCCAGCGCTGGGTCAGCATCACGAATGGCACCAGTGACATGTGGGTGCCGCAGACCGGTCCGGAAGCGTCGAGCACGGTCTACACGGTCCATCGCGGTCGGATACGGCGCTCGGTGGACGGCGGTGCGACGTTCATGCAGCAGAGCGTGATCGACACGACCGCGACAGAGGGTTACATCAGCGGCTCCGAGGCGGGCAGCCCGACGCTCTACGTGACCCTGAGGATCGCGGGCCAGTGGAACCTCTACCGATCCGACGACGCGGGCGTGACGACGCAGCTTGTGCAATCCAATCTCGGTGACTACTGGGGCACGATGCACGCGTTCCCGACGGATCCCATGGCCGTGATCTTCGGTGGCGTCGAGGCGCACCGCTCCCTGGACGGCGGGCTGACGCACCAGATCGTCAACACCTGGGGCGCCTACTACAACAGCCCGAACACCAAGCTGCACGCGGACATCCGCGGGATGGACGTGATCAAGGATGCGGGTGGATCGGACTACGATTACGGTTACATCTGCACCGACGGTGGGCTCTACGTTACGCGCGATGCGGGGCTGACCGTCCTCAATCTGACGAGCCTCGGGCTGGGCGTCGGCCAGTTCTACTCGACCTACACCTCGAGTCTGAATCCGGACCGCATCGTCGGCGGTACACAGGACCAGGGTTACCAGCGCGGGATGCGGCAGCCTCCGTCGGGGCCGGGACCGTCGACATCGATGAACCAGCTCATCAGTGGAGACTACGGTCACCTGACGTCGGGCGACGGAACGCACGGGCTGGTCTACTCGACCTATCCCGGCTTCATTCTTGTGCAAGAGGGTGAGACCGGGCCTAGCCTGCGCTTCGAGGACTTCCCGGTCGGGACGAACAATCTCTGGTTGCCGCCGGTTGTCGCGGATCCGCTCGACACGACGGCCTTCTTCTTCCTGGCGCGCGAGCTCTACCGCTACACGCGTGTGAACACCAACAACTGGAACCCGGTCCAGCATTCGGCCCAGAGCTTCGGGGGGGCGGGGAGCTATCTCTCGGCCATGGCCTTCGCCCCGACTGACCCCCAGCGCGCCTACGCGGTCAACGATATCGGGCGCATGTGGTCGTCGACCGACCGCGGGGTGACGTGGACCGAGTCAGCGACCAACGGCGCGAACTCGCACTACTTCTACGGCAGTGCGCTGGCAGTTCATCCGACGGACGCGCTCGAGGCCGTGGTGGGTGGTTCTGGTTACAGCGAGCCCGGCGTGCGTCGCACGCTCGACGGCGGCGTGACGTGGCAGCCGCTCATCGACGGATTACCGTCGACGCTGACCTACGACCTGACCTATGCCAAGGACGGGACGGGCGACATCTATGCGGCGACCGAGATCGGTGCCTACCGCTGGCGTCGGGACCTCGAGGTCTGGGTCGACATCATGGAGAACGACGCTCCGTCGACCCTGTACTGGTCGGTCGAGGCGGTGCCCGCACTCAATCGCATTCGCTACGGCACCTACGGCCGTGGTATCTGGGACTACGAGATCGAGGCGCTCGACGCCGGTAGCATCACCCCGTACGGCACGGGGCTCGGGGGCGCGAACGTCCTGAGCCTGGACTCCATCTCCATCGCCAACCTCGGCAACACGGTGCAGTTCGACGTGACCGGCGGTAGTGCGGGTCGACTCGCATGGCTACTCCAGCGCGACCGTCAGGCGTCCGTCCCGTTCGCGGGCGGCACGCTCCTGGTTCAGCGGCACGGTCTGTATGCACGCACGCGCACGCGCCTCGATGGGAACGGTGAGGCGAGCTTCCCGTTCCAGCTTCCGGAAAACGCCGCGTTGCTCGGTCGCCAGTGGTTTTTTCAGGCCATCGCACGCGATCCGTCCATGGTCCAGGGGCTCGCCCTGTCCAACGGGCTTCAGATGGTGATCGGGCAATAGGGGAGGCCCCGGCTTGACGGTCTCATTACCCGGTCGGCGCGGGTCATCGGGCCTTTGGCGGATTCCAGGGGATTTCTGTATTTCGGGATCCGCCCGAAACACCCCCCGAGGGGCCACCCTTGTTGATATACCAATATATACGCAATCACCGTATTTCACTGACCGCCCCTCGTGGGGGTCAGCTCGCAGACCCCACACACCGGAGAAGTAGCATGAAAATTTCTCGAGTCGGCATGGCCGGCGCCCTCGCCGTTTCAGCCGTTTGCCTCACACAGGCGTATGCCGTTGCAGTTGGAGGTGGACCCCTTCCGCCGAAACGCATGATCATCGGAGGCCCCGGCACGTGCGGGAGCGACGGTTTCGATGACCCGGGTCGTCTGAACGATGGCATTACCGAGGGCGCAGCCCTCTACATCTTCGTGCTGGATCCGGGCGCAGCGACGCTGACGGTGGAGGTTGTTAACACGTCGCCGGTCCTCGTCGGTGTCAACAACCCGCTTCTCACCGACATCTACTTCAATGCTCCGGTGGAGATCACGGGCATGGATCTGATGAGCCAGGCCTCGAGCGCTGGCGTCGATCCCACATTCGACTTCACCTTCGACGCGGACCTGGACACGGCTCCCAACCCGAACGGTGCCAATGGCTTCGGCGCGTTCAGCGTCGGCTTGAACGATCCGGGCGGAATTGACGGCGCGATCGCCAACCCGGATGCGGACACCTACGTGACGGACCCGAGCACCCTCGCGGTCTCGCCGTGCACGTTCGTTTTCTCGTTGACCGGCGACCTGACAGGCCTGACCTCGCGCAGCTTCAAGACGCGCTACTCGGTGGTGCCCCCCGGAACCAAGGTCGCGACCGGCTCTGGCAAGTTCCAGGCTGGCGGCGTGGCCGAGGCCAGTGGCTTCATCACGAGCCCGATCGCGGAGTGTTTCCTGGTCATCTCGCCCGAGGCTGGAAACTCAGTCTTCACGAGCCTGCCCAGCGGCCACGCCTTCCCGACCGGCCTGGGTAACGTCGACCGCTACCTCGGAATGACCGTCAGCGCACCGGTGACGATCGCCCTGGACAGCCTGCCCCGACCGCGCCTGCGCAATGGCAACCGGATGGGTGCCACGAGCACTTCCGGTGGCCGCACGGTCGCTTCGGAGTCGACGCACTTCTTCGTGCAGTGCTTCCTCTGGAACCCTGAAGAGTTCCCGACGAACCCCGAGCAGTGGTCCTGGGGTCTCGAGGTCACGGTCGCTCCCAATGGCGCCGTCACCGTCGATCCGTTCGGCGCCTTCAACGGCATGTCCGTTGGCGTTACGCCCTTCGTCGGCCCCGACGGCCGCGAGTACCTGCGCTTCCCGTTCAACGTGACTTCAGAGTAGAACGAGCAGTTCGAAACCAGATGCCCGTCGCGCCTTTCCGGTGCGGCGGGCATTTTTCGTGTCCACGCGGACGGAAACCCACAGCTCCGCCGCTGGTGATCGTCTCAGCCGTCGGCGTGCAACCAGTCCGTGTGCACGGCGGGCCCGTCGGCGTCGTCCACGCGCTGGTAGGTATGGGCGCCGAACGCGTCCCGCTGAGCCTGGGTCAGATTCTGAGGCAGGCGCGCCGTGCGGTAGCTGTCGAGATAGGCCACGCACGAAGCCAGGGCTGGTACGGGGATCCCCGCTTGTTGGGCGCTGGCTACCACGTCGCGCAGGGCGCCATGGTGCTTGGCCAGCTGCTTGCGGAAGGTCTCCGCATGGAACAGGCCGGGCAGGTCCGGTTGGCGTTCGTAGGCCTGCATGATCTCGTTCAGGAAGCGCGCGCGGATGATGCAGCCGCCCTTCCAGATGCGCGCCACGTCGCGCAGGTCGACGGACCAGTCGAACTCGTCCGAGGCCGCCTGGATCAGGCGCAGGCCCTGGGCGTAGGCGCAGATCTTGGCGGCGTACAGGGCGTCGTGGACGCGCGCGATGTCGATCGCGGGCGCGGTACCCGGTGACATCTCGCCGAACTGTCCGGCGAGTTCGACGCGCTCCGCCTTGAAGGACGACAGTGCGCGCGCATCGAGGGCCGCACTGATGGCGGGGACCGGGATGCCGAGCTCGAGAGCGACCTGGACGGTCCAGCGTCCGGTGCCCTTCTGACCCGCGCGATCGAGAACCTGGTCCACGAGCGGGCGCTGGTTCCGTGGATCGCGGACGCGCAGGATCTGGCCGGTGATCTCGATCAGGAAGGACTCGAGCGGGCCGTTGTTCCACTCCTCGAATGTGGCCGCCAGCTCGTCCGGTCCGAGTGCCAGGTGACGGCGCATGACGTCGTAGACCTCCGCGATCATCTGCATGTCCGCGTACTCGATGCCGTTGTGGACGGTCTTCACGAAGTGCCCGGCGCCGTCCGGTCCGACGTGTGCCACGCAGGGGCCCGACTCCGTGCGCGCCGCGATGGCCTCGAAGGTCGGGGCCAGGTGCGCGTAGGCCTGCGCGTCGCCGCCGGGCATCAGGGCGGGACCGAAGCGCGCGCCGTCGGAGCCTCCGGAGACACCGACCCCGAAGAAACGGATGCCGTGCTGGCGCAGCTCCAGCTCGCGCCGCTGTGTGTCACGGAACCAGCTGTTGCCGCCGTCGATGACGATGTCGCCCTCGTCCAGCAACGGGATCAAGGATTCGATGACCAGGTCGACCGGGCGGCCGGCCGTGATCATCATCATCATGCGACGCGGGCGCTCCAGGGTCTGGACGAAGTCCGCCAGGGAGCTCGAGGCCAGGATGTCGGTGCCGGGATTTTCGGCCACGAGCCTGTCGGTGAGGTCCTGTTCGAGGTTCCAGACCGCCACGCGGCCGCACTTGTCCGCGATGTTCAGGGCCAGGTTGGAGCCCATCGTCCCGAGGCCGATGATGCCGAGGCTAGCTTGGTTTGCCATGGGTCGCTTCGTCAGAGAGTTCGGAGGCGGCGTCGCGGTCGAGGATCCAGGTGCCGCGGCGTGCGAGTTGTGCCGGGGTCTCGCGTACGGCGTCGGCACCTTGCAGGGCGTCGTGGGCGGCGCGTGCCTTGGCCATTCCGGCTCCGATCATCAGGACAGCGCGCGCTGCTTCGATGACCGGCGGTGTGATGGTCAGGCGCTCGGGCGGCGGTTTGGGTCCGATCACCGGGAGCACGCGCTGCTCGGTCTCGTCGAGCGCCGGGCTGCCGGGGAACAGCGACGCCGTGTGACCGTCGTCACCGATGCCCAGGATCAGGAGGTCGAGCGACGCGGGAAGTTCCTCGGCATAGCGGCGCGCCGCTGCCGATCGATCCGGGTCCTCGCCCTGCATGCGCTGGACGCGTGGACGCCTGGGGCCGAGCGGGTCGAAGAGCGAGCGTGCCGCCTGCCCGAAGTTGCTCTCGGGATCGTCGGCCGCGACGCAGCGCTCATCGCCGAAGAAGATCGTGACGTGCTCCCACGGCAGGTCGAGCTCTGCGAGCCGCGCGTGGATCGGCTGAGGAGTCGAACCTCCCGCCAGCGCCACGCTCGCATGACCGCGCTCGCTGACCGCAAGGCGGATCTCGCGCGCGATCCAGTCGCTGGCCAGGGCCGTCAGTTCCGCGCGGTCGCCTGCGATCAGGACCTCTGTCACCCGTTGAGCTCCGTCCAGCGATGGCCACGCTTGTTGAGCAGCGCATCCGCCTCGCGCGGACCGGGGCTCCCGAGCGGATAGGTCGGTATGGTCGTGAACTGTGCGTCATCCCAGGCGTCCAGGATCGGCATCACGAAATCCCAAGAGGACTCGACCTCGTCCTTGCGCGCGAAGAGCGTCGCATCGCCGCGCATGCAGTCCAGCAGCAGGCGCTCATAGGCCCAGGGCGGGGTCTTCTCGAACGCGTCCGCGTACTGGAAGGCCATCTCGACGCTCCCGATGGCCAGGTTCTCGCCCGGGACCTTGGTGGCCATCTTCAGGGCGATGCCCTCGTTCGGCTGGATGCGCACGCGTAGCACGTTGGGGTCGACCAGATGGCAGGTGCTCTCGTCGCCGAAGAGGCACATGGGGATGTTGCGGAAGTGGAAGGACACCTCCGTCATGCGTGCCTTCATGCCCTTGCCCGCGCGCAGGTAGAAGGGCACGCCCTGCCAGCGCCAGTTGTCGATGAAGGCGCGCAGCGCGACGTAGGTCGGCGTGCATGAATCCGGCGCCACCCCGGGCTCGCTGCGATACTCCTCGTACTGTCCGCGCACGACGAAGTCACGGATCTCGTGTGCCTCGAAGCGCCGCAGCGAGCGCAGGGCCTGGCTCTTCATGTTGCGGATCTCATCCGCGTCAAAGGACACGGGCGGTTCCATGGTGCACAGCGCCAGCACCTGCAACAGGTGGTTCTGGACGATATCGCGCATGACACCGGTCTCCTCGTAGAACCCCCCGCGGCCCTCGACGCCGATCGACTCGGACATCGTGATCTCGACGTGATCGATGTGGTTGCGGTTGAAGAGCGGCTCGAAGATCGTGTTGCCGAAGCGCACGACCAGGATGTTCTGGACGGTCTCCTTTCCGAGGTAGTGATCGATGCGATAGATCTGCTCCTCGTCGAGCACCGAGAGCGCCAGGCGGTTGAGTGCGCGCGCCGACTTGAGGTCGCGCCCGAACGGTTTCTCGATGATCACGCGCGACCAGGGACCCTCATCCTGCCCGTGGACAAACGGATAGGTCAGGCCGGCATTCGAGAGCTGCTTCAGGATCACCGGGAACTGGCTCGCGGGCACGGCGAAATAGAACAGTCGATTCCCTCCGGCGCCCTGGTCATCGGCCTTCTTCAGCGCTTCGCGCAGGCGTGTGTAGAGCTCCGGGTCGTCGAAATCGCCGTTCACCGCCAGTGCGTCACCCGCAAAGCTCTCCCAGACGTCGTCGCGTACGGGCAGCTGGCGCGAGTGTTCATCGGTGGAGGCGCGCCAGAGCGTCTTGAGGTCGTCGTCGGTGCCGCACCCACGGCAGGCAGCGATCAGGGTGATGCGCTCCGCGAGTGAATCGGAGAGCGCAAGGTTGTAGAGCGCCGGTACGAGCTTGCGTCGCGCAAGGTCGCCCGTTCCGCCGAAGATGACCACAGCGCAGGGACTCGGTCGCCGGTCCTTGACCAGGGCGGGGCGTGGGTGGAACTGTGTCTGAAGAAGGAAGGATTTCTCGTTCATGGGGAGTCTCGAACGGGCCGAACGGGCCAGGCTGCCGTGGGGGCCGCGCCAGGCCCTCCCTGTATCAACTGCGGGCGCGCAGCCCAAGCACTCAATTGTCGCGCGGAAGGAGCTCGAACACGCCCCAGTCATCGCTGGCGTGGACGGGTCGAAATCGCCCTGGAGCGGAACGCATCCAGGCCAGCTCGATCGAGGCCGGTCGGAAGCTCACCACGTGGGTGACTCCTTCAGCGCGCAGGCGTCGCATCCACGCCGCCCGGTCTGCGAGGCTTGTGCGCGGGGACTCCGGTCCGAAGTGGGCGATGTCACCGTCGACCGTGACCGGCACGTAGCGCAGGTGGTTCTGCAGCTCGCTGCCCATGAAGAAGTAGCTGTACCAGTACGCGGCACGGCTGCTCGATCCAGCGGTGACCGCCAGCGTGCGCGCATGCTGGGGGTCGTCTACGGCCCTGGCGCCCGCGACCCAGTAGGTGGGCGTACGGTGGACCTGAAAAGAGGTCCGGGCCGCCTCGAAGCGGTGCTCCAGCTGGTCTTTCCGAAGGGCGAAGAGCAGGGCCGAGCTGATCAGCACGGGCAGGAGCGCGCGCGTGGCCGTGATGGCGGGGCCGCGTCTCGTGCGCGCCAGGCGAGCGAGCACCCAGCACGAAAGGGCTATCGCCGCCAATAGGGCCAGCGCCAGGCCGACGCGTCGCTGCTCCAGGAGGCCCGCACCGTGGGGAGCGAACGAGGTCGCGTAGAAGACGGCGCAGCCCCAGAGCAGGCTCGCGTACGCGCGCTGCGTACGCGCCAGGCGTTCGAGGCCGAGCATGCTGATGGGGATGGCGAGCAGGATCGGGACGATCAGGAAGCGCGAGACGTTGGCCGACTGATGGAGCCGCGGCCGCGTGAATCCGGGCAGGTACAGGAAGGCGCAGGTCGCGAGCAGCGCGATGAGCAGCAACGCGCCCGTCATCGGTGCACGTCGGGCCAGGCGCCAGAGGCCGATCGGTGCAAGTGCCAGGGGGATGGCCGAAAGGACGCCCAGCCCCTCGACGCGGGTCATCGGTCCCGGAAAGATCTCGCGCAGGACGCGCCATTCCCGCGCCCAGGTGTAGGCGCCGCTGATGTCGCCGGACAGGTGGAACCGCAGGTGCGGGTCGGCCTTCCCGAGAGTGAGCCCGAAGACGCTGAGTGGCATGGGACTCAACGGTGCGCCCGTGTCGATCCACGCATGGATGGCCCAGGGTAGGGCGGGCAGGATGGCGGCGACCGCGGTCGCGATCGCGATCGACCAGAGCCTGCGGCCGCGGGTTGCGTTCCAGGTGAGGGCGACCAGCGGCACGCATGCCAGCACGGCGGGAATGGCGAGCGGCGGCTTCACGCCGAAGGCGACGCCCGCGCCCATGGCAGCCAGCAAGAGCAGGCCCGGGGCTCGGCGCGCAGATCGCCGCAGTCCGTGAACGGCCGCGGCCATGGCGGTCATCACGGCCATGCACGCGGGCGGTTCCACGTAGCCGGATGGGACCTCGAGCTGGAGCGTGGGGATGAAGAGCACCAGGGCTCCCGCCAGGCTCGCGAACGGCTCGCGCAGTCGCAGTGCGCGCGCGAAGGCCCATGTGGCCAGGCCGACGCCGAGCCAGGGGACGGCGCCCGCGCAACCGACGAGCACGTCGTTGCCGAAGGGCAGCATGGCCCAGGCCCAGAGGACCTCTCCGCCCGCGAAGACGTTGCGGTAGAAGCTCCAGCTACCGGGGGCCGGGTCGAAGGTGAACGCGCCTTCCTGAACGAACATGGCCGCGCGCGGGAGGTGGTAGACGAGCGAGTCCCAGCCCATCGTCGGCTGGACGAGCCCGCGCACCAGGCGCAGGACCACGAAGGGCGCCAGGCAGAGCAAGGCCAGGACCGACGGGCGGCCGAGAGATTGGGCCGTGATACGGCGCAGGACGCGCGCGTCCCGGCGCAGCAGGCGACCGGTGGGATGCGGACCGATCCAGCGGCAGCTGGCAGCCGCCAGCAGAAGCGCCGCGGGCAACGCGGCCCAGCATGCGAACGCTCCCAGGGCCAGCAGCAGATGGAAGGCCGCCGTGGCCAGCCAGGTGCCGATGAGCAGGACGCTGGCCGCGCGCAGGATCGCCGGGCTCGGGCCGATCCATACCCACGCCACGCGATACGACGTGACGAATGCCGCAGCGATGAGGAGGAGGGCAGAGAGGAGCCCTCCCAACAGGTCGATGACCATGGGCGGGAGCGGGGATAGAAGGGTGGAGAGCTGGACGGCCCCTATTCTTGTCGACCGCGCGCGCGGGATCAAGGCGACTCGGCCAACGGGTGCGTCGTGGTCGGCGCGTGCGTGTCGTACAATCATCGAGGCGGGGCACGGGCGTCGGCGCCCAGGTCCGGACCGCCGCCCCCGCACCGCCAAGCCGCATGAGCTCCTCCCCCGAAATCCAGCCGCAATCCTCCGAGGCGTCCGGCGGGACCCTCCGTTTCGTTGCCGCCGCCATCGCCCTGGCGGCGCTCGGGGCCTGGCACGCCTATCTGTACGACTTTGTCGCCGACGACACGTTCATCGGGCTGCGCTACGTGCGCAACTTCCTGGCGGGCCATGGGCCGGTCTTCAACATCGGCGACCCGGTGGAGGGCTATACCAATTTCCTCTGGCTGGCTGGCCTGGCAGCCGCGGGCTCCACGGGGGCCGATCTGCTCCTGCTCGCACGGGGCTTCGGCTACCTCTGCGGAGCCGGCCTGATCCTGCTCGTCATCTCGTCGGGACGCCATCTCATGGCCCGGGACGCACGCCCGTGGGGACGTCTGGTTCCGGGTGTACTGCTCTGCGCCAGCATCCCGCTCGCCTGCTGGGTGCCCTCCGGAATGGAGACCCCCGGCTACGCGCTACTGGTCCTCGCAGCTCTCACGATGGGTATGCGCGATCGGCCGACGAGCGCCTACCGGATCGCGACGGGGGTCGTGCTCGGTCTGACCGCGTGGATGCGACCCGAAGGACTGCTCGTGGGCCTGATCGCCGTCGCCTTCGTGGCGCCGGGCACGGGACGGCTGCGGTCCATGGCGCTGACTGCCGGACCGCTCGTTCTCATGGTCGCCGCACAGCTCGCATTCCGGCGCAGTTATTACGGCGAGTGGGCTCCGAATACCTATTACGCAAAGGTCGGCGGCGGATCGTGGGGCACCTTCATGCGTGGCGTCGCGTACGTACACGTCTTCGTCAAGGGTAACGGCGGAGCGTTCCTGTACACGTTGCCCCTCGTTGCGGCGTTCTGGCGGCGCGATCGCGCCTGGTGGTTCGCGGCAACATTGCTGCTCGGACTCGCCGGCGGCGTGGCGCTCGTGGGCGGCGACGGGCTACCGATGTATCGTTTCTGCGTTCCGCTCATCCCCATCTGGGCGCTGTTGATGGGCGTGCTGCTGCACGCGGCCGTCGGGCTCGTCGAAGCGCAGATGCGCGATCGCTCGCGCCTCGCGCGCAGGGCGTCGACGCTGCTCGTGTTGCTCCTCATGGTCGGCAGCATGCTCGGAAAGTTCAAGCGCAGCCGGCCCTACCAGCTCTACACGGATCAGAAGGACTACGAGGTTCCCGAGTGGACCGCGGCCGGGAAGTGGTTGAAAAAGAACAGCGAGCCCGGTGACTCCGTGGCCTGCGTTCCGGTGGGCGCGGTCGGGTACTACAGCGAGCTCGAGGTCTTCGACATGGTCGGGCTGACGGATCGCCACATCGCGCATCTGGACGTGAACCTGGGCAGCGGCTGGGCGGGCCACGAGAAGCGCGACGGTCCCTACATCCTGTCCCTGCGTCCCACATTCCTGCTGATCGGCAACGTGCAGGTGGATACCAATCCGGCGCTGCTCAGCTACCGGCAACTCGCGCGCATATCCCTCTCGATCTTTGCATCGCGCGAGGGCGACCTCTTCATACCTGCCCTCGAGCGCCTCTACGAGCCGGCCGTGGCCACGCTGCCGGAAGGGCGTTACATGCATTACCTGCGACTGCGATCCGCCGGACCGCGCGGAGCGCCGCGCGCAGGCGATGGGGGGGCCGGGGATGGACGCTAGTGCCCCGCGCCCGGTGGTGCGTGCGGTCGAACGCAGGCGCACCTGGCTGGCAGGGCTGATCCTGTGCCTGGGCGGCTGTGGTACGGAACCCGCGGCGCCAGACTCGTCGCAGGCCGGCGCGCATGCGGGTGCCCAGGATGTACACGGCGGGCGCGATAACAGTGACTGGGCGCGGGGCGTGGAGGGATTCTGGACAGTCGATCGGCGCGCGGCAGGGACCGAGGAGGAACGCCGGGCCGCTGCCGCACTCGAGGGCATCGGTTACGCGGGCGCTTTCGAGGCTGCGCCCGCAGCCAGCGGCGTCATCCTTCACGACCCGCAGCGCGTGCAAGCGGGCCTGAATCTCTACACCTCGGGGCATGCGCCAGAGGCCAGCTTGATCGACATGCAGGGCTCGGTGCTGCACACCTGGCGTCTCGACTACGGCGCGATTCCCGCTGCACCGGCCGCCGAGAACCCGATGACGAGCGGAGCGTGGCGCCGAGCCGCGTTGCTTCCCGACGGCAGCTTGCTGGCGCTCTTCGAGGGCTTGTTACTGGTGAAGGTCGACCGGGACTCGAACCTCGTGTGGCAGTTCGACGGCAACCCGCACCACGATCTCGAGCTGCAGCCGGACGGCACCATCTACGTCCTCACCCGACGCAGCGTCTTCCGGCGCGGTCTGCATCCGGAGCGTCCGATCCTCGAGGACTTCGTGTCCGTGCTGGACGACGATGGGCGCGAGCTGCGGCGCGTCTCCCTGATCGAGTGCTTTCGCAATTCGGACTTCCGCGAGATCCTGAGCGGACGTCCGCGCCGCGCTGGAGACATCTTCCACACCAACACCATCGAGGTCCTCGACGGACGGCTGTCGGATCGGTCGTCCGCGTTTCGGGCGGGAAACGTGCTGCTCTCCTTTCGCCACCTGAACGCGATCGCGGTGGTCGACCTGGATCAGAAGCGGGTCGTGTGGGCCGTGCAGGGACCCTGGGTGGCCCAGCACCAGCCGACCGTGCTCGAGAACGGCAACCTGATGCTGTTCGACAACAGTGGCTACGGTGGATCGAGCCAGATCATCGAGTTCGATCCGCTCAGCCTCGAACAGGTCTGGACGTACCGAGCGGATCCGCCCGAGGACTTCTTCTCCGTCTACTGTGGCTCGAACCAGCGCTTCGGCAACGGCAACACACTGATCTCCGATTCGTGCAGTGGCCGCGCGTTCGAGGTCACCGATGCGGGTGAGATCGTCTGGGAGTTCATCAATCCGCACCACGGCGGCGAGCACGGTGAGCTGATCGCCGCTCTGTTCGAGATGGTGCGCTTTCCCGAGGCGTCCTTGAGCTGGCTGGACGGGCGCTAATCGCTCAGCGGTCCGGTCCGTCCTCGAACCAGGGCTTTGCCGGGCGCGTGTTCCAGTCCCTGCGCCACTCGCGCAGCTCTCTCGTATCGGGGAAGGCCTCGTCGGGTCCGTAGGGATAGGCGCTCATGCCGTGGAAGGGCAGCGGTTCCACGTACAGGGCCTCGATCGTGTTCGGGTCACGGTCCTTGGCCCAGCCGTCCAGGTACAGGATGTAGTCGCGCACGAAACCGTCCGCGGGCGCGGGCAACTGGCGCGCATCGAAGCGCACGGTCAGGGCCTCGCCCGTGCCCATGATGATGAAGCGCTCGTCGACTGCTTCGAGCAGGGGGACCGTCTCGCCCAGTCGCGTGTAGAGTCCGGGGTGCGGATTCCAGCGCGGCCTCTCGGTCAGGCGCTCCCAGTCGAAGCGCACCGGGCGTCGACCGTCGTCGTCGTCCTTGGGCGC
The DNA here is from genome assembly GCA_047618565.1 of Planctomycetota bacterium. Lineage (GTDB taxonomy): Bacteria > Planctomycetota > UBA1135 > UBA1135 > JBLHKW01. The sequence continues at coordinate 14,436 of JBLHKW010000060.1, read as the reverse complement.
GCTGAAGCCCCGACGCCAGAGCCGGGCCGACTCGGGCTCGAGGCTGGTCACGAGTAATTGCGCGTCGTCGTCGTCGATCGCGAGCCGGATCGAATCCCAGCTGAGGCGCAGCGTGCTGAACAGACGCAGGCGCGGGTCGGCAGGGTCGAGGATGTCGGTCACGTCGATGACCATGGTCTTCGACTTGCCAGCCGGGAAGCCGATCGGCGGACCGGGTTCGGTCCAGCCGCCCTGGCCATCGGGCACCGAGAGCAACGGCGGTACGAAGGACCAGGCCGGGTCGCGCGCGACCGCCACGTTGACACTCGCGTCGGTCCAGTAGAACCAGCCCGTCAATAGCAAACGCAGTCGTTTGGCGTCGGCAGTGCGCGCAGGGTCGAAGGCGATCTCGAGCGTGTGGGGCGTCGCCAGCCCGAGGTACTGATCCGGTGCGGGCTCGAAGGGATGGGCGCGCTCCGAGTCGATCGCGGCGAGTGCAGCGGTCCAGTCACGGCCCTGGTCGTCCAGGACCTGAGTCGGCGCGAGCGGCGCGCGCACGCTGTGGGTATGCGCGCGCGGGAAGGGCGGGAAGGTGAAGCGTTCCTCGGGGTAGACCTCGGTCCCGCGCGGGTGATCCACCACGTCGAGCCGCACGTGGTCCAGGTAGGTGACCTCGCGCAGCTCCTCCGTGAACTGCAGCTCGAGATAGCCGTCCTTCTGGACCCACTGGTCGCCGCGCACCAGGACGTACTCGTCGTGATCCGGGGGCACGAGCTGGCCCGGGGCCATCGGAAGGCCGAGGGGCGTGATGCCGAGCACGTCCGAGATGAACTCGAAGGTCTGGCCATTCCACGTATAAAGGAAGGGGCAGGAGCCGACCAGTCCCTCGACCTGCTTGAAGGCCTCCAGCGGGTCATTGGTCACGCGCCGGTCGCCCACGTCGAGCCGCGGATCGTACTGGACGACGCCGTTGGGCCAGGTGATGCGCAGCCAGTCGAGGGTGTCGTTCGCGCCGATGCCCAGCAGCTCCGTTCCGCCGTCCCAGTAGATGCGCTGATAGGTCTTGCCGGCACGCAGTTCGACCACGGCCCCGATCGCGCGTCGGTTGTCCTTGACGCCGCGCAGGGAGAGCAGGAGCGGGCCGCCCGTGGCGTGTTCGGCTTGATGGAGCTCGATCCGGTCCGGCATGACGACCATGAACTCGAGTTCGAGGTCGGCATCGAGATCGCCGATCCAGAATTCTGTACCCGCGTGGTTCGCGGGCAGCTCGAGCTCGGCCACGACCTCGGTCGCGAGGCCGATCGACTGCACCACGCGCCAGCCACTGGCCTGTGCGAAGACCAGGTCCAGAGCTCCGTTCAGATCGACATCCGCGACCAGCGCTGGCGAGGGACGCTTCCCTGTCGACAGGCTGTGGCTGCGCTCGAAGAGGCCCGAGGGAAGCGCGTGCCAGACCTCGACCGTTTCCGGGTCCGGGTACCAGAGCAGGTCGACCTGTCCATCGCCATCGAGGTCCCGGGCGTGCGGCGCGAGCTCGGTCGCTGCCAGACCGCTCAGTACCGAACTGGCATCCTCGAACTGACCGTTGCGCGCGTTGCTCGCCAGGACAGGCTTACGCTGGCCACCGAGCAGCAGGTCCACGTCGTGGTCGTTGTCGTAGTCCTCGGGCCGGACCCAGGTGAACTCGCCCTGGGGCAGCCCACAATCGAGGCTTGCGTCAGTGAACTGGCCGGCCAGACCCGCAGCGTCGTTGCGTACGAGGCGCACGCCAAAATCGCCAACGGGTACGAGGTCGAGGTCGCCGTCGTGGTCGTAGTCCACGGCGACCAGGCCATGAATCGGGGCGCCGAGATCCAGGAAGGCTGCGTTCGGAATCTCCCACGTCAGGCTGGCCGGACCGTCTTCCTCGTCCTCGTCCATCAGCTCGAGATTGGCGATCCACAGCTCGAGGCGGCCATCACGTGCGATGGCCAGGTCCAGGTCATCGTCGTTGTCCACGTCGAACGCGACCACCGCCGTGGGCCTGGATCCGGACCGGACCGCGCCAACCGTGCTCGAGCGGTACGTGTGATCGTCGTCCTGAAGCGCAAGCCCGAAGCCCGTGGGCCCGTCGGCGAGGATGTCGAGCTGGCCGTTGTTATCGAAGTCCGCGAGGGTCACGCGCTCGGCCTGAAAGCCGTCGCCGAAACCCGGAAAGCCTGCGAGCACAATCTCGGGTGCGCCGAAGCGTGCGGCCGCGGCGGGCGCCTGCGCGTCGTTTCCGATGGGGGCGGGCGAGCGCAAGTCGCCGAGGTTGCCGCGCGCCACCTGCTCGCTGCTCGGCGCGCTGAGTCCACGTTCCTGCAGGCGCTGAAACTCGACCAGCAAGGGTCTGGCCTCATCCAGGCGGTCGAGTTGCTGGCACAGGCGATGGAGTCTGAAGAGGGCCGTCACGTAGAAGCTGCCGCCCTGGTCCAGCCCTTCCTCATGGATGGAACGGTAGAGATCGAGAGCCTGCTCGGGGGCGCTCTCCTCCAGCGCGTGGGCCAGGCCCAGGCGTGTGGGCACATCATCGGGCAGCAGTTCGTGTGCGCGCCCGAGGTGCAGGATCGCTTTTTCGAGCTGCGCGTCGAAGAGTGCCAGCTGACCGAGCCCGTAGTGCACGGCCGCCGAGTCGGGCTCCAGGGTGAGGGCCTGCTCGAGTGCTGCAACAGCTTCCTCGAGGCTGCCCTGGCTGCGATGGACTATCGCGGCGCGCACCAGGTCTTCGGCGCGCGGCGTGACGCCTTCGAGCAGGGGCGCCAGGGCCTCGAGCGCGGAGGCGCGGTCGTCCTGGGCGAAGTAGGCGGCGGCGCGCTCGCGCGCTCGTTGCTCGCCGGTCGAGGGGCGCGCTGACCCGGACTGCCGCCCGAGGGCGAACCACAAGGCGGCGGCGCCGACCAGCAGGACGGCGGCGATGAGGAGCGGGCGGCGGCGGTGCGGTGGAGAGGGCATGGGCGCGATCGCAGGCTCGTACGAGGGATGGGGCGGGATGCGAGAGCTTCCCGGGCCCGACCATGGTACTTCGCAGCGTGGGCCGTTCCACGGCTCGTACGTCAGCCCCGCCCTTTACGCCCAGGGGCGGTGGCGGGCTGTCGGGGTTAATGATATCGAGGGAGGCTCGCGGCTGACCATCAGCCCGGATTCTCCAGCCATCCAAGGGCAGCATGTCGTCGACTTCCGAATTCCACCTGTCCTGCCCCGGCCGCCACCCGTCCGGCCTCGCCCCCGCGGGCGTCCTGGCGCTCCTCATCTGTCTCCTGGCCGCGGGGTGCGGCGGGGCGGAACAGGAGCCGGCGGCCGACGGCGAGCCCACGGCCGTGGCGCTGAGCGGCGCGCCCGTCGTACAGGAGTCCGTGCCCGATCCGGCTCCCGAGTTTTTCGGGGAGCTGCCGGCGGTCTTCACCAAGCGCAACCCACGGCCTCCCAAGAGCGTGCGCATTCACATGCGGCGGCGCGAGGCCGCGCGCGCCGGCTGGACGACCGAGGTGGTCTCGAACGCGGGCGAGCTGGTGCTCCAGGGCTTCTTCGATCAGCTGCTCAGCGGTGAGCTCGAGCTCGAGGCTTGCCTCGACCCGGGCTGGCTCGGGAGTACGCGCCTCGTGCCGGAGCGTTTCGAGGTGGATCGCGAGGACGCGGCGCTGACCGTACTGCGCGGGGTCGAGATCGACCCGCGGCTGCGTTCCCGGGACGAGCTTCCAGCATTGGGGGCGGATCTGCGCGCCCGGTTCGATGCGCACGCGCTAGCGGTGCTCGCGGGGAGCGCAGACGAGGGCGCGCTCGGATCGCTGGAGAGTCGCGTCAGCATCGTTGGCGTGCAGGCCGACGGGGAGCGCTACGAGACGCGCGTGGAGGCGCAGCTCGCGCGGCGCGGAAGCGCGCCCATGCAGCACAACATGGTTCTGCGAGCAGACTGGATGGCGACCGACCCGGCCGCACCACGCCTGCTCGGGCTGTGGCTGGAGAGTTTCGAGGAAGTGCGTTCCAGCGTGCCGCTATTCGCCGAGGTCACTGACCACGCGTTCGGCGACACACCACGCTATGTGCCGGACATCCTGCGCGGCGTCGATGCGCACATGGGTCGCACGGACCGTGCCGCCGGCTTTGCGCTGCAGGGCATGCAGGGACTGGCCGTGGGCGATCTCAATGGCGACGGACTCGATGACATCTATGTCTGCCAGCAGGTGGGTCTGCCCAACCAGCTGTTGCTGGCCGGCCCGGACGGCAAGTTCACGGATGGGGCGCGCGCCGCTAACGTCGATTTCCTGGATCTGACCCGCACTGCATTGATCCTCGACTGGGACAACGATGGCGATCAGGACCTGGTGCTCGCACTGGGCGTCTCGGTCCTGCTCTGCCTGAATGATGGCGCGGGGGGCTTCAGCGCCACGGCAAGGTTCAAGGCCAAGGGCGCGGCCCACTTCTACAACATGACCGCTGCCGACGCAGACGGGGATGGCGATCTCGACCTGTACTGCGGGCGCTACTCGGTGGGCGGCGTGATGCGCGGCGCCCCGGCGCCCTATCACGACGCGAGCAACGGTGCACCGAACTACTTCCTGCGTAACGACGGCAGTGACGATCTGATCGACGGGACCGAGCAGTCCGGCTTCGGGGTCCTGAATACGAAGTTCACCCTGGCCTCCACCTGGGACGATTTCGACGGAGACGGTGATCTGGACCTCTACGTCGTCAACGACTTCGGGCGCAACAACCTGTTCCTGAACGACGGCAAGGGACACTTCGTGGACACCGCTGCGGATGCAAACGCCGTCGATATCGGCGCGGGCATGGGCGCCACGTCGGCGGACTTTGACCTCGACGGAGATATGGACCTGTACGTGACCAACATGTGGTCCGCGTCCGGCCAGCGTATCGTCGAGCAATCCGAGCGCTTCATGGATGGCGAGCACCTGGACCTGCACCGCTGGTACATGAAGCACGCTTCGGGCAACTCCTTGCTCTCCAACAGCGGCGGCGCCGAGTTCGAGGACGTTACGCAGGTCGTCGGTGGAGGCCGCGGGCACTGGGCCTGGGGCGGCAAGTTCATCGATTTTGACAACGACGCCTATCCGGACCTGTACGTCCCCTGCGGGCAGACCACCCGCAAGGACGCGACCTTCGACCTCGAGGGCTTCTTCTGGCGCGCGGTCATCTCGCTGACGCCACCGGATGAACAAGCTTCCGGGTCGTACGACGACGCCTTCGCAGCGATCCACCACATGCTGATGTACGAGAACCTGGACTGGAACGGACGCGAGCCCAACGTCGCGTACCAGAATATCGGCGGGGGGCGGGTGGCAGATGTCTCGGCCGTGAGCGGTTCGGACTTCCGGGGCGATGGTCGCTCCATGGTGGTCATCGATTGGGACAGCGACGGCCGTCAGGACATGCTGATCAAGAGTCGCACGGCGCCGCGCTTGCAGTTGATGCACAACCGCAGCCAGTCGGGCTACGGCTTCATCGCCTTCGATCTCGTCGGCGTGGACTGCAACCGGGATGCCATCGGGGCGCGCGTGTTGCTCGACGTCGATGCGCCCAGTTTCGGGCAACGCACCCTGACCCAGCGCGTTCATGCGGGCGAGGGTTTCATCAGTCAGTCGTCGAAGCGCGTGCACTTCGGCCTCGGCGCTGCCGACCGGGTACAGCGCGCGGTCGTGGAGTGGCCGGATGGCTCGCGCGATACCTTCGAGGAGCTGTCGCTCGGACGGCGTTACCGGATCGTGCAGGGTGAGGCAGAGCCTGTCTTGCTTGCGGAACGGAGCGAGTGGAGCCTCGATCCGGCCCAGCTGGCGAGCATTCACCCGCAGGTTGAGCTGCAACCGGTGACGCGCGTGCCGCTCTCGGCGCGCCTTGCGATGGAGCCCTTTCCGCTGCCGTCACGCAAGGCACCCAATCGGCGCGTTTCCGACTTCAAGGGGGCGCCGCTCGTGATCCAGCTCTGGACGGCGGCGCACCCGTCCGGCATGGCGGGGCTGGCGCAGCTGCAACAGGCGACGGAGTCCATTCGCAGCACCGGGGCAGCTGTCGTGGCTCTGAGTGTCGATGAGGGCCCGCACCTGGCGCGCGCGCGCAAGGCCGCGCGCGCCGCGGGCGTCGAGCCCGGCTACGCGGATGGGCCGACATTGCTGGCGTACGAGGTCATCACCCTTGAGGTGCTGGATGCTTTTGGCGACGTGCCGCTGCCGCTCACACTGCTGCTGGACGCGCAGGGGCGGCTCAATGTCATCTACTGCGGACTGCCCTTCGCAGATCACCTCGAACGGGACCTGGTGCTGCTCACTACCAACACCCGAGAGAGCTTCATCGAACTGCGCGGGGGGCGACAGCTGTCATCGCGCGAGCGACGTTACCCGGGCATGAAGCTGGTCTTCGAGACCCAGGGCCAGGTGGAACTCGCCAGGTACTTCGCGGGCCTGATCACGGAGCAAGACGACTAGCCCAACGGTCTGCTAGTCGCGCATGCTGCAGCTCTGACAGACGCTCAGGGTGCGCGCCTGGAACTCGGCGATGACCTTCTTGTGGGCCTCGCCGCGCCAGATGTCCGCGAAGGAGTCCTGCGAGAGATTCCCGAAGGTCGTCTTGCCCTGCGCGTCCATGCAGCAGGCCACAACGCTTCCGTCGCAGAGGACCGTGCCCTTTTCCATCTGCGGGCACATCTTCTGGTTGCGGTAGAGCGTCGTCGAAGACTCATCCTGCGGTCGCGTGTACTTGCGCGTGTCGTCCTGCCAGTCGACCTGGGCCAGGAACTTGTCCGTGTTCTTGATCGTGCGCGCCAGCTTGGCCTCGCCGACGCTGGCGTTGTCCACCTTCCACTCCTCGTAGTCGTGGTAGTAGGAGGGGCGTTTCAGTGCGATGCTGTCCGCGCCGATGCCATTGAGCATCACCAGTACGTCGTCCTCGCGCTCCTCGTTGTAGGAGAACATGATCGTCTGCACCTGGATGATGGGCTTCTTGAGCCCGCGCTCGGCACGCTTGCGGAGCAGTTTCTTGGTGCCGTCGACGGCCTTGTCGAAGCTCCCGCGCTTGCGATACTTCTGGTAGTCCTCTTCATCGGCGCCGTCGATCGCGACCGAGACGGACGTCAGGCCCGAGTCGAGCATCTCGTCGATCTTCTCGTCGAGGATCAGCGCGTTGGTGCCGAAATGAGTCTCGACGCCGCGCTCCGTGCAGCGCTTGACGAAATCAAACAGCTGCGGGTGCAACAGGGGCTCGCCCATGATGTGGAAGCAGACCATCTTCAGCCCCGTGCAGCTGTCGATGATGCTGTCCATGTGCTCGGCCTTCAGATAGCGCGTGCGGCGATCCAGAATGTGGGTCGAGCAGAGCGGGCACTCCAGGTTGCAAGCCGTCGTGGCCTCGAGATTCATCATCCGAGGCAGACGCTTGCGCAGGTACAGGTTCAGCAGAGGGACGGGCAGGAGCGCGAAAAACGCCTTCCGGCCCACGTCCTTGGCGCTGTGGACTAGGTTTGTGATGCTGGTCATGGGATAGCGGCAGGGTTCACCTGCAACCTATACTATCCCGTGCACGGCAGGTTTGCTGGATCAGAAACCGAGCTTGATGGAGGGCACGGGATGAGACGGTCTATGTGGGGCGGTTGGCCAGGGCGCGGGGCAGGTGGCGGCCAGGGGGTTGCCATCATCCTGGGCCTGTCAGGGGTGTTCGGGTGCGCGGCCTGCGCCCCGACCGTCGGGTCTTCCCGGGTCCGCTCCCTGGACCTCACGTCGGTAGATGCGACCTACGTGCGCCTCCAGTCACCCCAGGAGGAGAGCGGGACGGGACCGACCTTACTCGTACTTGGCGCGTCCTGGCTGGAGGACGATCTGGACCTCGCCGGGCGGTCCGTCGTCTTCGCGGACCTGCCAGGCCGCGGCCAGGCGGCTCTTGTTGTGCCCCACGATGTGGAATCGGCACGGCTGGAGGACGACCTCGTGAGCCTGGATGCCCTGCGAGCGCGACTCGGCATCGATCGAGTCGTGCTCTTGGGCTGGAGCTACCACGGTGCACTCGCAGTGCGCTACGCCCTCGAGCACCCCGACAACGTGGCCGGGCTGGTCCTGGTCGCGCCCCTGCCGCCGCGCCGGGCGCCGCACTGGGAGGACTTCCTGGGGCGCATGCGGCTGCGCACGGACCCGGTGGCACTCTCCCGGCTCGAGGCCCTGCGCCGCGCGGGGGGCAAGAGCGCCCGCCCGCTCGAGTTCTGTCGAGCCTTCACGCAGCTGTTCGTCGAGAGTCGCAGCGTCGACCCCGAGGCCGCCCTCGCGCGCATGCGCAGTGAGCCGTGCGTGTCACCCAACCTGGACCCGGAGCTGGGGGCCACCCTCGGACAGGCGATCATCGACGGTCTGGGGTTCTGGGATTGGCGGCCGGAGCTGGCGCGCCTGAAGCTTCCGGTGCTCCTGATCCACGGAATTGAAGACGCCTATCCGGTACAGGGCTCGCGCGAGTATGCCGCCGCGATTCGCGGTGCGCAGCTCGTCATCCTCGAGGACACGGGGCACCTCCCGTGGCTGGAACAGCCCGAGCGGTTCGACGCGGCGCTGCAGAGCTTCCTCGATCGGTGGTAGCGCGCGCGGTACCGACCCCGTGCGGTACCGAATCACGTCGATTGCCGCACACCGTCTGGCTCAGGGACCCTGGCCGTCGTAGACCATGATGGCCTCGCGGTTGGCGGGGAGCGTCGCGGGCATGTTCCAGAGGGTCCCGGTGTTGGCTGCCGTGTTGTAGACCGTGTCGACCACGACGCGCACCTCATCGCCGACGGTCAAACCGGTCTCGTTGATGTCGACGGTCGTGCTGCCGTCCGCACCGGAGGTCGTGCCGATCGCCGACCGGCTGAAGGTGCCGTTGACGAACACGCTCACGCGTAGCTGGCTGGCGGGAATTCCGCCCCCGCCCGCCTTGCGTCGTCCGCGGCCGTTCATGGTGAAGTGCAGGGTGCCGGCCGAGTTCTGGATCGTGGCCGTCGTGACGTTCCTCAGGACGACGTCGAAGGGGAAGGCCGCCGGGTTGGTGAGGATGCCGCCCGGGAAGTCCATCATCGTCGGGTTACCCGCCAGGTCGGTCACGGTGATGGTGACGGTGTGCTGCCGACCGAACTTCAGTTCCGTGAGGACCAGGGTGTGGCTCGTGGCAAAGCGTTCGTCGGTCACGCTGCCCGTGGGGACGCCCGCCGTCCAGGTTGCGTCCACGCGCGCCGGTTCGCTGGTCTCGAACTGCAGCTTGGCGACCTTCGCGGTGCGGTAGATGAGGCGCAGGTTGTGGATCTGCGCCGCGAGCAGGTCGCTGGAGCCCACGTTGGGATCGGCCGGATCACCGCCGTTGTCGGTCTCGTGGCCGTCGCGATCGCCGTCTCCGTCGGAGTCCAGGTCCTCGGGGTCGATCCCGAGCGCGATCTCGTCGAGGTTGAAGACGCCGTCCCGGTCGGAGTCCACGGCGAAGCGCTGTGCCATGCCGACGGGCATTCCCAGGACGACCACATCCGCGAGCCCAGCCTGGGCGGCGGTGAAGAAGTCGCCGAGCCTGCGCGGGGCCACGCTGCTGTCCTCCGCCATGAACAGGTCGCTGCTGCGGTCCCAGAACCAGCGCAGCTCGCGCGCGCCCGCGCCGAGGTCGATGCTACCGAAGATGGCGATGTCCGCGTTGCGTTCGATCGCCTGGCGCAGGAGGTAGCTGCGCAGGGGCGCCATGGCCTCCGCGACGGAGCCCTCGTTCAGGATCCACGAGCGGTGCACCGCCGGTGCCAGGCCCGAGTCGACCTGATCGACGAAGGCCGCGATGTCGCGGTCCTGCTGATCGTTCAGGCTGAACAGGTTGATCTGGACGAAATCGAGCACGCTGTCCTTCAGGCCCGCCGCCGACACGCCGGCGCCGATCGTGGGACGCTGCTCCACGGAGCCATCGGCGAAGACCACGTCCTCGAGCGTCGGTTGTTTCTTGCGCCACATTCCATTGAAGGAGGCCACCACGAAGTGCGTGCGTCGCGCGAACTCCAGGTTGGGCTCGTCGAGCACGACCTCGTTGTTCGTGCCGGTCGGCAGTGTGTGGCACACGTTGCACGAACCGATGCCCTGGACGGCGTTGTCGTCGAAGTAGGAGTTCTGTCCCCTGACCGCGTCGCCGCCGTTGGCGTCGAGGGCACCATCGACCACGCGGCGTGGGTGGGAGCTCGGATTGGCCGGCTGTTCCAGGGAGAAGACGAAGGCCTCGAACTGGTCGAACTCGCCGCCCGGCGTCGTGTCGAGCTCGGGGCCCCCGAGCAGTCCATCGAATGCGGGGTTGAAATCGACGAGTTTCGCCCGTTCACCGCGCCAGTGCAGCGGAACCAGGTCCGCGATGCCGCGCATGGTCTGGGTCACCAGTGGTCCCTTGTCATCGAAGGGCATGTTGGACAGGTCCCAGGCGAGCATGTCGCTCTCGGTTTCGATGTGACAGGAGGCGCAGGAGGCGTTGTTGTGCATCGAGAAGCTGGCGTCGAAGAACAGTCGGCGGCCCGCTTGCATGTTCTCGGGCGTCGGATCGAAGCCCACGTCGAGGGTCGCCACCAGCGTCGGCGTGCTGTTCGTCAGGTCGTACTTACCGATGGTGTTGTCGCCCCAGCAATAGACCAGGGCCTCCTCGCCGGCGTCATCCACCAGCACCATGCGCGGGATCGGACCCACGTTCCACTCGCGTACGAAAGCGCCGGAGACAGAGCGCTGGGTCACATTACCCGTCAGCAATCCGACCACGTAGGCGTCGCCATCGAGATCGAAGTCCAGGCCATAGCAGCCCGTGGTGAAACTCACGACCCGCTCAAATCCGCCAGGCTCCGCCCTGGCGGCGTTGCGCTTCCTCCGAGTATCCACGAATACGCGTCGTCAGCGCGCCTTGCCAGCTCGAATCCTGACAGCTTCGAGCGCGCCGTGACTTTCACCACGGGCTGCTAGGGCTGCCCGACGCTGCGCGAGGAGTCAAACTGCACGCCGCCGGTCGCAGGATCCGCATCGTCCATGTTGATCACCACGCCGGGCGCCACCACGGATCCGGCCGCGAGCTGGGCGATCGCGATCTGATTGACGATGAAGTCGCCGCGCACCGCGGGCTCGCCGACGCGCGTGGCATCCTTGTTGTTCGCCTCGGTGCCGAGCTGCCACAGGTCGCCCGTGACCGGGTTCATGCCCATGGCGAAGAGCACCGCGCCCATGTCGGTCGCGATCGGCAGCGCGTCCGAACCGGGGCTAATGCGGAACAGGTCGTGATCCGCCAGGCCTTGACTGGCGATGTTCGTGTCCTCGAGGTCCAGCACGCGGCCCGGGCCAGGATCGAGGATGAAGCTGCCCGTGTCGACGAGCGAGTTATTGCCCGAGAGCATCGGCGCCACGAGCACGTCGTCGCCGTCCAGGCACATGAACGTGGGTCGCTTGGACGGTATCTCGTAGCGCTGAATGATCTGCGCGGTGCGCACGTTGACCTCGACCACGCTGTCGTCGCCGGAGCAGGTCACGAACGCGTGGTTGCTCGTGGGGTGGATGAGGATGTCCGCAGGCTCGGCGGGCAAGTCGACCAGGCGCACGATGCGGCCTGAACTCAGGTCCACGTAGGTGAGCGTGTAGCTACCGCGGCAGACGACCAGCAGGTAGTCGCTGCCACGTGCCCAGGATGGGGACCACAGCGCCAGTGAAACGGGACCCCACGGAACGCGGATCGTTCGCAGCAGGTCGCCCTGATCGTCGTACTCGACCACGGTGCTGTCGTGGGAGTTGACCGCGAACAGGTGTCCGTCCGCGGCACGCATGGCCATCGGTCGCACGGGCGCGAAGAGCAGGTCCAGCGCGTCTCCCTCGACCCGGTCCAGCTCCCTGAACGGGGCCAGATGCTCCTGCGCGGCGCTCGGTTGGACGGGCGCGCTGGAGGGGCTGGCGGAAACGAGCGATGCAAGGGCGGACAGCGTGGCGAATGCGCGCAGCATGCGGCCTCCGAGGGTGTGACGTCTGGTCGGGGGTGGGCTCGAGAAAATCCGGGTGGGCCTGGATGGGGGCCAGGGATGCCCATTCTAGCAAAGGGTGCAGGATGGGGCGTCGCCACGTACCGGTCTCGAGATAAGCGGAACAGCAGCCCATGCGAGGCAGGCCCGGGTCCATTTCGAGACTTCGTAGCCCGCTGACCCGTGCCAGGCGGGGGGCGTACGCCGGGGGTCTGCTACAGTGCCGCCCGCGGTTCCTCCCACCCGAGTTTGATCCATGATGACAAGCAAGCGACACCCCATATTTCCGGCCCTGCTCCCCGTCTTGTTCCTGGCAACGTGCCTCCCCGGCGCCTGGGCACAGGAGGATCCGGAGTCCGAGCAGGCGCCCGCCGCCGAGGAGGCCGATGGGGACACCTCGATCAGCCATCACCGGATCCTGTTGGGCGGCGAGTGGATCGACTACACCGCGGAGGCAGGCACCCTGACCCTCAAGGACGAGGACGGAGGCGAGAAGGCTCACATCTTCTACGTCGCCTACACGCGCGACGACGTGAAGGAGGTCAACGCCCGCCCGCTGACGTTCACCTTCAATGGTGGCCCGGGTTCATCCTCCGTCTGGTTGCACCTGGGCGCCTTCGGCCCGCGACGGGTCAAGATGGGCGCCGAGGGTTTTCCCCTGGCGCCGCCTGCCCAGCTGGTCGACAACGACTTCAGTCTGCTCGATGTGACCGATCTGGTCTTCATCGACCCGGTCACGACCGGCTACAGCCGCGCCGCGAAGGGCGAAGACCCGCAGCAGTTCCACGGTGTCGATGAGGATGTCGAGGTGGTGGGCGAGTTCATCCGGCGCTACACGACGCGCACGCGCCGCTGGTCCTCGCCCAAGTACCTGTGTGGTGAGAGCTACGGCACGACCCGCGCAGCCGGCCTGGCGAAGCACCTTCAGCAGCGCCACGGGATGTACCTGAACGGCATCGTGCTCGTCTCGTCGATTCTGGAGTTCCAGACGGCACGCTTCGACGTGGGCAATGACCTGCCCTTCGTGCTGTTCTTGCCGACCTACGCGGCAACCGCCTGGTACCACGGCCAGCTGGGTGAAGAGTTTGCCGAGATCGATCCCCTGCTGCGCGAGGTCGAGTCCTTCGCGCTGGGGGAGTACGCGACGGCGCTCTTGCGCGGCAACCAGCTGACGGATTCCGAGCGGCGCGCGATCGCGGACCGGCTGGCGCGCTACACGGGCTTGAGCGTCGAGTACATTCTGAGCACCAACCTGCGCATCAACATCAGCCGCTTCGTCAAGGAACTGAGGCGCGATGAACGCATCACGGTGGGCCGGCTCGACAGCCGTTTCACGGGCATCGATCTGGACGCGGCCGGCGATGGCTACGAGTTCGATCCGAGCTACGCCGCCATCCAGGGACCGTACACGTCGGCCCTGAACGACTACCTGCGCCGGGAACTCGAGTACGAGAACGAGCTGACCTACGAGATCCTGTCGGGGCGCGTCCATCCCTGGAGCTACGACCGGGCGAAGAATCAGTACCTGAACGTGGCCGAGGGCTTGCGCGGTGCGATGGCCCGCAACCAGGACCTGCGCGTCTTCGTGGCCTGTGGTTACTACGACCTGGCGACGCCCTACTTCGCGACGCACTACACCTTCGACCATCTGGCCATGGATCCGGGCTACGCCGAGCGGGTGACGACGACGCACTACGAGGCGGGCCACATGATGTACATCCACCTGGGCCAGGGAACGCAGCTGAAGGCCGATCTGGCCGGTTTCTACGCCGCTGGCGAGGAGCGATGAGAGCCCCGTTCGGAGCGGATGCGACAGCGCCGCCGACCTTCGTGGGCGTGGTCCATCTGCTTCCGCTTCCGGGAGCGCCGCGCCACGCGGGCGGGTTCGAACCGGTGCTCGAGCGGGCGCGGTCCGACGCTGCCGCGTTGTGCGCTGGCGGATGCGACGCGCTGATCGTGGAGAACTTCGGCGATGTGCCGTTCTTTGCCGGGCGCGTACCCGCGGAGACGGTCGCGGCCATGACCCTGGCCGTGGCCGAAGTGCGGCGCGTCGCTCCTCATGTGCTTGTAGGCGTCAACGTGCTGCGCAACGACGCGCGCAGCGCACTCGGCATCTGTGCTGCGAGCGGAGCGGAATTCATACGCGTGAACGTCCACACGGGCGCGGCGGTCACGGATCAAGGCCTTATCAGTGGACAGGCTGCCGATACGCTGCGCGAGCGTGCGCGCCTCGCGCCAGGTGTCAAGATCCTGGCCGATGTGCATGTCAAGCACGCCACGCCGATGGGGTCGGAGAGCCTGGTTCAGGCCGCGCAGGACACGTTGTTGCGCGGGCTGGCGGATGCGCTGATCGTGAGCGGGGCGGCCACGGGCGAGGCGCCCGCTGGGGCCTCGGTGCGCACGCTTCGAGCGGCCGTGGACGGTCCGCTGCTGCTCGGTTCCGGGCTCGATCTCGAGCGCGCGGATGAGCT
>JBLHKW010000059.1:0-28339 GCA_047618565.1 Planctomycetota bacterium | reverse complement strand
CCCCCCCCATTAGCTAAACGGGGTGGACCGGGTAATCACCCAAATTTTGACAGCCATGGATTTTCGTTTCCCGCGTTCCCTGGGTACAAGCTCGCTCACATTCGGCCTTCTTCTGTTCGCCTTCGGGGCGTCTGCGCTGGCGCAGGACCCAATCTACGAATTCGAGCTACTCTACGAGATCGACGGCGACTCACAGGGGGACCTGCTCGGTGCCTCGGTGGATGGCATCGGTGACATCGACGGCGATGGACGCGGCGACCTCGTCGTCGGAATCCAGCGCCAGGACCCTGACGGTCAGACCAACGCCGGCTCGGCGATGGTCTTTTCGGGGGCCGACGGAGCTCCGATCTACACGTTCGATGGCCCCATCCCGGGCGCCACTTTCGGTAACGAGGTGCGTGGCGCGGGTGACGTGAACGGCGACAACGTGCCCGACATCATTGTCGGCGCACTCTTCGACGCGCCCAACGGCATCAACCGTGCTGGTTCCGCGACGGTCTTCTCCGGTGCGGATGGCTCGGTGCTGTATCTCTTCGAAGGCGACACGATCCAGGGCCTGCTCGGCCGCTCGATCGATGGCGCCGGTGACGTGAACCTGGACGGTTTCGCGGACCTCATCGTCGGCGCGACGGATGATGACAACGGTCTTGATTCGGGCAGTGTCACGATCTTCTCGGGCCTCGATGGATCCGTGATCTACGATATTCCAGGGGATGCGAGCCTGGATGCCTTCGGCGCCAGCGTCGCGGGCCTGGGCGATCTCAACAACGATGGCCATGCCGATTTTGCCGTCGGCTCGCGCGGTGCAGGCAGTATCGTCGCTGGCGGTGGGCGCGTACACGTGTTCTCCGGCATCGATGGCTCCGTCATGTACGTCTACAACGGCACGGTCGCGGGCGGTGCCCTGCACATCGTGGCCAGCGCCGGCGACGTCGACGCGGACGGGACGCCCGACTTCATGGCGGCCGCCCCCGATGCGGAGCAGGTCTTCGTCTACTCGGGGGCCGACGGCTCGCTGATTCACCTGCTGACGGGCAACTCCGTTGGCGACGGCTTCGGTAGCCGCATCGCGGGCATTGGTGATGCCAACAACGACGGCGTTCAGGACCTGCTGGTCGGCGCCCCCACCGACGACCGCAATGGAGCGGGCGCGGGTAGCGCCACGGTTTACTCCGGAGATGACGCCTCCGTGCTCTTCACCTTTGATGGTGATGCGGGTGACCGCATCGGATCCGGCGTCGCGGCCCTTGGGGACGTGAACGGCGACCTGTGCGACGACTTCGTGGTCGGCGGCTTCTTCGACGACAACACGGCGACCAACTCGGGCAGCGTGAAGGTCTTCGTGTTCTCGGGCGCTGCGTGCACGCCTGACGAGACTGTGCCGCTGGTGACGATCACTGCGCCCCTGGACGACACGGTCTTCGGTGTCACGAGCGTGATGCTCGATGCCACCATCGTCGACGAATCCTCGACCGTGGTGACCTCCACTCCGGCGGGCATCTCCGAGTCCTTGCCCGCTGGCGGCGGTAGCGTCTCTGGCCTCGTGGCCCTGGACGTCGAAGGCACGAACCTGCTGGTGGTGTCCGCCGAGGATGCGGCCGGTAACGTGGGCGGTACCGCGGTGACCGTTTTGCGGGACACGATCGACCCGGCCATCACCCTGGTCTCGCCGGGAGCGGGGGCGATCCTGAGCATCAGCCCGGCAACCTTGACGCTGCAGATCGATGACGCGACCGCGACGGATATCACGTTCGGCGAGAACGTGGATTCGCTCGGACGTGGCGGCGGAGTGATCATGGGCGACGTGGACCTGGTGGAGGGATTGAACACCATCACCGTCAGCGCCACGGACGAGGCCGGGAACGTGGGGTCGCTCACGTTCTCGCTCACCCTCGACCTGTCCGCGCCTCTTGTCACCCTCGACAACCCGGATGATGGCGCGTGCTTCGGGCCGGACTCGACGACCGTACCGGTGACGGTCACCGTCGATGATCTGACCGCGACGACGATCACCAGCAACGTGACGGGGATGGCGACGAGCCTGCCGGCCGGTGGTGGTGTCCTGACAGGCACCTTCGATCTCGGCGAGGGCTTCAACCAGATCGAGATCACCGTGACGGACAGCGTCGGACGGGTCGGTTCGGCTCTGAACACGGTTCTGCTCGACACCATCGGGCCTGACGTCCAGATCACTTCCCTGGATGCGGACATTCCGGTGCGGGCGACGCTCGACCTGAATGCCATTGCACAGGATGTCCTGCCCGGGACGGATGTTGCGAGCGTCACCTTCCAGGTGGATGGCAGCACGGTCTCACAGGTGATCATCGGACCCTACGAGACGGTGTTCGACAGCACGACGGTGGCCGATGGCTTCCATGCCTTCTCGGCGATCGCGGCGGATGGCAAGGGCAACCTCGGCAGCGACGAGGTGAGTGTCCTGGTCGACAACACGGTTCCTACCCTGACCTTCGACTCGGTAATGGATGGTGACATCGTGAGCGGCACCCTGGCCCTCGAGCTCTCCCTCTCGGACGCGGGCTCTGGCCTGACGGACGTCGAGGTGCTCGTTGCCGGAGTGGCGCCGACGGTCGATCCCAGCGAGGAGTTCGTGAATCCCCAGGGGACGGCCTTCGTGGTCGGCGAGCAGGACACGACCATTCTGGCGGACGGGCTGCTCGTCCTGCAGGCAACCGCCCACGATGCGGCCGGTAACGAGGTCGTCGCGCAGATCACCGTTACGGTGGACAACACGGCCCCCGAGAACTCTGTGGCCTACCCGCCCGCCGGGATCTGTGTCGTCGGCACGATCACGATTCTCGTGAGTGGCATCGACGCAAACCTGGACCACATCGAGCTGCTCATCGACGGGGATCTGGTGGCCACATCGACGGTCTCACCGCTGTCGTTCGACTACGACACGCTTCAGCACCTGGACGGCCAGCTCGACATCACGGCGATCGTGTACGACAGCACCGACCACGTGGCCAGTAACAGCCTGTCGGTCATCGTGGACAACATCTACTTCCGCTTTACCCCGACGGTGCTTTCCCTGAGCGGGACCCTGCCGGATTGCTTTGGCGTCCTCAAGGGCACCAATCTGGCGCTCGTTCTACCCACCGAGAACCACGTCATCGAGCTGCGTGTTCCGGGCGGAAACCCCGTCATGGTGGACCCGACCTGGGACGGCGACGATGAGATCATCGCCGGCACGCTTCCGAAGCTCAACATGCGCTTCAGTCGCGACGAGCTGCGCGCGTCGATCGCCGCGGGCATTGCGGCAGGGAAGATTCGGGCCACCGCGAACAGGGTTGCGCTGCAGTGCTGGGTCGATGGCTTGAAGCAAGGGCAGCTACGCCTTACGCTCGAACGATGATCCAATCCCGCAGGGCGAGTGTGTTGTTTGGCATTGCGCTCGCCCTGTCGGTCGGTGGGTTCGTCTGGCGCAGTCTGGTTTCTCCTGAATCGGACGCAGGGCTGCCTGCGGCGCCCGGAATGGTCCCGGCACAGGCAGGGCCTGGCACGTCGCTGAACCAGGACGAGGGCCCGGCTGCCGACCTGGACGAGCTGGTACTCGTATTGCCGCCCCTCGATCCCAAGGACGACAAGGAGTCGCGGGAGGTCGTGGCCTTCGCCCGCAGCGCTGGACTGGGCGAGGTGGCGAGTCTCGAACGCATGCTCGAGGTCGATCAGCCGCTGGTCGTGGGCAACGCGGTCAGGGCTCTCGGCCGACTGGGCCTCTTCACTCCCGGATCGAAGTACGTGCGCCTCCTGACGGACGAGCGCGTGCGCGTGCGGCAGGAGTCCGTGCGCGCTCTGGGGCTGTGCGGTGATCCCGCGGCGGTTGTCGAGCTCGAGCAGGTCCTCGCGTCCGGCTCGAACGATGAGCGCCGGCTGGCGATCGAGGCCCTGGGGGAGCTCGGCGGTCCGGCGGCGCGCGCCGCGCTCGAGAGCATCGAACCCGCGGATCCGACGGAGCGAGCCTTCCACGAGCGCGCCATGGGCCGCGTGGATCGCACCCTGCGGACGCCGGCTTCCGAGCGTTAGCGACCGGGCTTCGGCCGCTTGAATCGCGTTCGCAGTGCCTCGACCGGCGCACGCATGCTGCAGCCCTCGATGTGGTCGTTGACCAGCCCCATCGCCTGCATGAAGGCGTAGGACGTGGTCGGGCCGACGAAGCTCCAGCCGCGCCGGCGTAGATCCTTGCTCAGGGCGGCCGACGACGGCGTCTGCGTGAGTTTCGTCAGGGCCGCGTGGTTCAGCTTGCGCGGGCGTTCTTTCGCGCTGGGTTCGAATTGCCAGAAGTACGCAGCCAGCGAACCGAACTCGTCGGCCAGTTCGAGGCCGCGGCGCGCGTTGTTGATGGTCGACTCGATCTTGCCCCGGTGGCGCACGATCGATGCATCCCGAAGCAGGCGCTCGACGCTGCGGGCGTTGAACCGGGCGACGGCCGGCATGTCAAAGTCGGCGAAGGCGCTACGGAATGCGTCACGCTTGCGCAGGATGGTGAGCCAGCTGAGTCCCGCCTGAAATCCCTCCAGGCAGATCTTCTCGAACAGGCGCGTGTCCTTGCGAATGGGTCTGCCCCACTCCTTGTCGTGGTAACGCTGGTAGTCCCGGTGCTCAGCGGGCCACCAGCAGCGCGTCACGCCGTCATCGGTGCGCAATCCCTTGGCTGGCATCAGCGAGCCTCGTTCGCAGAGGGCTGGCTTTCCCGGATCAGGTCCACTGCCAGCTCCTCGAGCACCTGCATGAGCAGGTCGATGTCGCCGTCACGCGTGCGCCAGTTGACGATGGCGGGCCGCAGCGCGACGCGTCCCCCATAGCGCGTCAAGCCCGCGAAGACGCGCCCATCCTCGAGCAGCGCCTCGCCCAGGCGAGTGTTCAGGGCGTCCAGCGTCTGTTCGTCGAGTCCGCCGGGATCGCAGCGGAAGCAGACGATATTGAGCGGTACCTCGGCCAGGCGCTGGAAGGTCTTCGAGTCGTCGATCGCGCGCGCCAGGCGCTGCGCCTGGTCCAGATGTCGTTCGACCTGTGTGCGCACGCCCGCTCGCCCGTAGGCGTGCAGGGTGGCCCAGACCGTCAGGGAGCGCGCGCGGCGGGAGCTCTCCGGCGCGCGGTTGCTCAGGGGTGCATGCTCGCCTTCCGGGTCGGGCAGGTAATCCGCCTTCATGGTCATGGAGCGTGCCAGCAGGCTCTTGTCGCGCACGAAGGAGAAGCCGCAGTCGTAGGGCACGTTCAACCACTTGTGACCGTCGACCGTGACGGAGTCGGCGCGCTCGATGCCCTGCACCAGGTGCGCCGTGCGCGGGCTGACCGCCGCGAACAGTCCGAACGCGCCGTCGACGTGCAACCACGCGCCGTAGCGTTTTGCCAGGTCTGCCATCTCCTGCACGGGATCGAAGTCGCCTGCGTTCACCTCTCCAGCGTTGGCGATCAGGATGGCGGGAGCGCCGTCGAGCTTGCGCAGTGCCTCTTCAAGCGCCTCGAGGTCGAGTCGCCCGACCTCGTCACGGCTCAGGAGCTGCGCCTGTGCGCGGCCGATGCCGAGCATGGAGAGCGCCTTGATGGAGCTGATATGCAGGTAGCCACTGGAGAACACCGGGATGCGGGGGAGGCCTTCGAAGCCCTCGGTCGCGATATCGACGTCGTGCTGCATGCCCCACCACTGGCGCGCGGCCGTGAGTCCGGTGAAGTTGGCCATCATCGCGCCCGAGGTCATGATGCCGCTGCATCCGGGGTCCAGGCCGAAGAGCTGCTTGAGCCATTCGATGCTGGTCAGCTCGAGCTGAACGGCCAGGGGTGAGGTCACCCATGCGCTCGCCACCTGGTCGAAGATCGACGCCATCCAGTCGGCGGCCAGGGCCGCGGGTGTCACGCCACCGATCACGAAGTGGAAGAACCGCGGCCCGGAGCTCGTGATCACGGCGCGCGTGCCGTGATCGAGGAGCTCGCGGAGGGTCTCGCTCGCGCCGTCGCCGGTCTCCGGGAGTGGGCCGTCGAAGTGTGCGGCTGCCGCGTCGGCGCCGGACCGGCGCACGGGCAAGCTATCCACTTCGGACAGGTAATCCTGGGCGCGCTCGAGGACGAGCTCGAGGGTCTGACGGAACTCTTCGCGGTCGGGTAGTCGGGGTGTCATGCTGGATCCTAGCCCGGATCATTCACGACTACGCGGCCCAACGCCTACGGATTGCGGGCCAAGGGGTTTGCTCGGGTGGGAGCTACTTGCTGCCGATAGAGGATGCATGCCGATGATCGGTGAGAGCACCTGCCCGGAGTGCGGTAGGCAAACCCGGGCGCGCGACCTCTGCTGTGGTCTCTGTGGCCACATGCTGGGCCTGAAGAGGCCCAGGGCCAGTGTTCTGCCCGATGTCGATGCACATCTTCCGACCCGCAAGCGGGCAGCTCCGGGCGCCCCGTGGTCGGAGACATACACGGAGCCCGAGGAGCGGCCACTCGGGCTGGCACCCGAGGTCTTTTATCCGGGCCTCGGAGCGTTGCTCGCACTGGTGTTCCTGTTGCCGATGCCCGGATGGATCGGCTGGTACTTCGCCGCGCTCGTGCACGAGATGGGTCATGCGGCCACAGCCTGGGGTCTCGGCTGCCCGGCGATTCCGGCCCTCGGCGTCGGCGAGGCCATGACGATCGAGACCGATCTGATCCTGCCCCTCGCGCTCGCGCTCTGGGGAGCTGCCGTGTACCTCGCCTCGCGCATGCCCGTCAGCTGGCTGCGCTGGGTGTCCCTGACAGCCGCGGCGTTTGCCTATCCCGTCCTTGCGTTCAGCTCCTTCGGAACCCTACCCAAGCTGGTCGCGGGTCACGCCGCGGAACTCGCCTTCGCGGGCCTCGCCCTTTGGCGCGCCATGACCGGAGGCTTCACATCGTCCCGGGCGGAACGCACCCTCTACGGAATGCTCGGGTGGTTCCTCATTGCTGACAACCTCCATCTGAGCGCGGGTCTGATCACGAGCTCCGCAGCGCGTGCGGTCTACGCGACCAACGGCTCGTTCGGTTGCACAAACGACTACATCAGGGTCGCCAACGGGTGGTTCGGGGGTTCTCTCGAGGGCGTTGCATTCCTCGCCAGCCTCTCGGCGCTGGCCGTCCTGCCCACCGTGCTCCTCTTGCGCAGTCTGGCGCGGCGGCAGACCGAACTCGGCTGACCGAGCGTGTGGTGGGCCTGGCAGGGGGCTCGATGGGAGAGTGCGCGCTACTCCTGGGTCGGTCTGGCGTTCCCGGCGAAGCCTGCAGGTGACGCGTATTCGCAGGACAGCCGCACAGGGCGCGACGCGGCCAGGGGCGCCCCGGCGACCCGAATTGTGTGCCGGACTCGTGAGTCACTCCACTAGGATCGGCCCCGCTCGGAGACCAGGAGCCAAGGCGGGCCCTGGGCGTCAGGAACTCACCCAATGAAAGGCTGATGGATGGCGAAGGTCCTACTCGCAGGTTTGCTTGGCGGTCTCGTGGCGTTCGCATGGGGCGCCGTGTCGCACATGATGCTCGATCTGGGCGGCATGGGGATACAGAAGCTGCCCAGGGAGGCGGCCGTGATGGCGACCATCTCGGAGGAGATCTCCGAGCCCGGCCTGTTCCTCTTTCCGGGGATCGAGCCTGGCGTCCACCTGGCGGAAGAGGAGCAAGCCGAGTTCGAGGCCCGCTACCGCAAGGGACCGACCGGCTTTCTGGTCTACCATCCGACGGGCACGGACGCGATGTCGGCCAAGCGCTTCGGCACGCAGCTCGCCATCGACATCGCCGCGGCTCTGATCGCGGCCGTATTGCTGTCGATGATGACCCGTGTGGGCTATCTACGGCGCGTGCTGTTCGTGACCTTGCTCGGCGCGTTCTCATGGGTCTCGACCGATCTGCCCATGTGGAACTGGTATCGCTTCCCCGACGACTACCTGATCGGTCGCATGCTGGACAGCCTGGCCTGCTGGTTCGCGGCTGGCGTGGTGATTGCCGGCGTGGTATCCGGCAAGCCGAAGTAGGATATCCCCATGAAAAACGCCCTGATAGGCCTGATCGCCGCCACATGCGCGGCCATGTTGGGGATCGGAGCCGCAGCATTCAGTTCCGATCCGGTACTGGCTCGAGCTTCATCCCCGGACGGCGCCGCGCTGACGGTCTTCTTCGTGCGCCACGCGGAAACCGAGACCTCGACCTCGACCACGCGCGACCCGCGCCTCTCCCAGGACGGCGAACAGCGCGCTGCGTCCCTGGCGCGCTTGCTGTCGCGCGCGCATGTCACCCATCTCTTTGCGAGCGAGTACCAGCGCACCCAGGCGACACTCGCGCCCCTCGCCGAGCAGCGCACCCTGGACGTATCGGTGGTGCCGGCGGGCAAGGCCGACGACCTCGTGGGTACCTTGCGCGCACTGCCCGCCGGGTCCGTGGCCGTCGTGGCCGGGCACTCGAATACGGTTCCGCAGCTCGTGGCGGCTGTCGGCGGGCAGGCCGCGGAGCTCGTAGACCATCCGAAGTACGGCAAGATGCTCGCTGACACGGAATACGACCGCCTGTTCGTGGTCCAGGCTCCGACGTTTGGCGAGGGCGACGCCGCGACGCTCGAGCTGCGCTACGGGCGCGAGTAACCCGGCACGCGAGAAGCCGGATCGACGGGGCTGCTAGCGTTCTTCCTGCGGGATACCGGCGCCGCTGCGATCCGGCCCGGCCGGGCGTGTCTTCTGGATGACCGGCCACGTGGTCAGGTCGGCGAGCAGGCTCTCGATGGCGGCGTCCAGCTGCGGGTCGTCCCCGTGCAACATGGTCGCGGGGTCATCGATGACCTCGAGGTCGGGTTCGACACCGTATCCTTCGATACCCCAGGTGCCGTCGAGCTCGTAGAACGCGAAGCGCGGGACCGAGACGCGCGCGCCGTCGATCAGGGTCGGGTTGTCCGAGATCCCGACCAGCCCGGCCCAGGTGCGTGTGCCCACCAGCTTGCCCAGGCCGGCCTGCCGGAAGTAATAGGGAAAGGCGTCGCCGCCCGACCCGGAAGCGTGGTTGATCAGCATCGCCTTGGGGCCGCGGTGGCCCACCGGGGGCCAGTCCATGTCCTCGCCGTGGCGTACCGCGAAGAAGTTGGTCAGGGGTCGGTCGAGCAGTTCGATGAAGCGCGTTGGCACCCGTCCCCCAGCGTTCCAGCGCTCGTCGACGATGAGTGCTGGTTCATGCATTTGCCCCAGGATCTGCCGCATCAGCTCGTTCTGACCATTGTCGCCCGTGTCGGGCACATGCACGAAGCCGATGCGGCCGGCGGACTTCAAGGTCACGTACTCACGCTTGCGGCGCACCCAGTCGCGGTAGCGAAGAGCGCGCTCGCTGGCCACCGGAACCACGAGCACCTCGCGTTCTGTCCCGTCCGTGGTCGGGTTCGCGTTGAGTGTGAGCATCGTGGGCAAACCCGCCGTCCCGCCGAAGGCCGCGTGGACGTCCTGGCTCACATCGATAGGCCTGCCGTTCACCGCAAGCAGGTAGTCGTTCTCCTTCGCATCCACTCCGGGCGCGGCGAGTGGCGAGCGCGCGTCCGCATCATAGGCGCCGCCGGCGAGCACGCGCGCGATGCGATAGGCGTCGTTCTCGACGGCCCAGTTGCAACCCAGCAGCCCGACGCCGGGTGCGTGTTCCGGCGCGGGTTCGGGAGCACCTCGGTTGTAGGCGTGACCGACGTTCAGCTCTGCCATCATCTCCCCGATCAGGAAATGGACATCCTCACGGGAGGTGGCGTCGCCGAGGGCGGTCAGCGTGCGTTCGTGGATGGCATTCCAGTCGACGCCGTGCAGATTCGGGTCGTAGAAGAAGTCGCGAAAGATGCGCCAGACGTCGTCCACCAGCTGCGCCCACTCGGCGCGCGGGTCGACGTCCACGCTGAGCCCGGTCATGGCGATCGGATCGTCGAGTGTCTGGCCCTCTGCGGGCTCCACGACGCTCCAGTGATCAGCACTCGAGACCAGCACCCGATCGCGCGTGGCATTGACGGAAAAACGGTCGACTCCGTCCAGGACCAGCTGCTCGCGTGACGCTTCCATGTCCGCGTCCGCGCTACGGTCGAAGAGCATCAGCTGACCGTCACCCGTCGCCGATCGGCGCAGGTAGAGCAGCTTGCCGGACAGTGCCGCGAGGCCCTCGAACTCACCGGCCTTCACCGGAAGCAGGGTCACGCGGCTCTCGAAGCCTTCGAGGTCGATCTGGGGCTGGGGCGCGGGCGTCGAGTTTTGCTCGGCGGCCGTGATCGCGTCGCCTTCAGGGGTCATCGGCGTCTCGGCTTCCGACCCGGGCGTCTCATCGGTCGTGGCAACCATGGGCTGCTCCGGATCCGACCCGTCGGCGTCCGCGCTCTCGGCAGCGGTGGCTTCGAAGGTCTCCTCGTCGTTGCGCGGACCCCAGGGGAGCCGCGTGCGCGCGCGTAGCGGGACCGCCATGAGGTTACTGGTCTGGTCGTAGATCCAGGTCGTGTCCAGGTCCGCATGGCTTGGATCGAAGGTGCGACTGGACTGGAAGTAGAGCCACTCGCCATCACGATCGAAGCATGGGTCGCGATCGTCGAACATTCCGGAGGTGACCTCGTGGGCGCGCCGTTCGGCGACGTCAAAGAGGTAGATCGCCGACAGTCGCGACTCGCTGTGGCGGTGACTCCATGTGAGCCAGTCGGAACCGGCGGACCAGTCGCAGCTCAGCGGCGACCCGGACGGATGGGTCGTCACTCGCTGGACCTCGGCCGTCTCCAGCTCCACGAGGAAGAGCCCGCCGTCGTTGCTGGCGAAGCTCAGGCGGGCCGAGTCAGGGGACCATTGCAGGTGGCTCTTCCAGCCCGGGCCGAGGCTGGTCAGGGTGCGTTCACCGTGCTCGTCCGCGCCCGTGAAGGGGCGTCCATCCGACTGCCGCACAGTCAGTTCGTACTCGCCCGTGCGATCCGACAGGTAGGCGATCCACCTCCCGTCCGGACTCCAGCGCGGTGAGCGTTCGGCCACCCGGCTGGTCGTGGTCAGGTTGCGCACGAATCCTTGCTCCACGGGCAGCGTGAACACCTCGCCACGTGCCTCGAGCGCGATCCGTTTTGCACCCGGTCCGAGATGCAGGTTGCGTGCGAGCGACGCGACGCCATGGGTCTGCACGCGCAGCGCGGGACGGTCTCCAGGGATGAGCACCTCGACCGGAACGACCTCCTCGCTGGCGAAGGAGTAGCGGAACAGCTTTCCGCCGTTCTCGAAGACGACATCCTCGGGACCCATCGAGGGAAACCGAATGTCGGTGGTCTCGTAGGTGGTCAGTTGGCGTGTCTCGCCCGTGTCCGTGTCGAAAGAGAACAGGTTCATGCGACTGTTCAATCCGCGGTCCGAGAGGAACACGACGGAGGCTCCGTGCCACATGGGGATCGCGTCGGTGCCCGGGTGGTCCGTGATCTGTTGCGCGGTCTGGGCCGTGAGGTCGAAGATCCAGATGTCCTGCGCCAGTCCCCCACGGTAGCGCTTCCAGGTGCTGAACTCGCGCGAGGTCGGCGTGTAGGCCAGCCGGGAACCCGTGGGATCGATCGAGCCGAAGGTCCCGTAGGCCAGGGGCAGTAGCTCCGGGTGGCCGCCCAGCGCCGGAACGAGGAATAGCTTCGGTGCGCGCCGCTGACCGGAGAGTTCGGTCGAGTAATAGAGGAGTCGCTCACCGTCGGCGTGCCAGTCGCAGAACACCTCGGTGTCGGGGTGGTGCGTGACGCGCGTCGGCACGCCGCCCTCGACGGGCATCACGTACAGGTCCGGCTCTCCGTCGTAGGCCGCCATGAACGCGAGCTGCGTTCCGTCGGGACTGAACTTCGCAAAGCTCTCGCCGCCCGGAGCCGATGAAATCCGGCGCGCCTGCCCCCCATCCTTGCCCACGATCCAGAGGTCCCCCGCGTAGCGGAATACGATCGAGTGCTGACTGACATCCGGGTAGCGCATCATGACCGCGCTCGGCCGCGTCGCGGATTGAGCCTGGGCAGGCGCCACGGCCGCGGAGACGGCCGTCGCATTCGACAGCCCGGTCGGCGGCAAGAGCAGCGCCCAGAAGAGGGCCAGGGAGTAGATGAGGGTCATGGAGCTGTTGGGCGTGGATCGGCGCTCGAGTGGTGGTAGACGAGCATATCCGAAGCCGTCCATGGTGTGGCCGAGTTTGCCTGGAGCTGACCCGTCGGCCGTTTCATGCAGTAGGTGGGTGCGACTTGCCGTGACCTCCGGATGTCCGATTGCAGTAACCTGCCCGGCATGACCACCACGCATCGCGCCTTGGCGCTCTGTCTGTTGCTGGGCGCTTGCGTCTCTCGCCAGCCCCACGCGCGTCCCTACTCCGTGGATTTAGGTTCAGCCTCCGGCCAGGCAAGTGCCTGGGAGGCCCCCAATCTGGAACGCGCAACCTCGATTCGCGACGGGCATGACGGGCACCTGCTGTCACTCGACGGCTTGCTCGACGAGCTCGCCGATTTTGACGTCGTGTTCCTCGGCGAGACGCATACCGACGAGACGACGCACCGCGTCGAGCTCGCGGTCTACGAGGGCATGCTGGACCGGCGCCAGGGAGAGGTGGTGCTGGCCATGGAGATGTTCGAGCGCGATGTGCAGGGCGTGATCGACGACTATCTCGCGGGGCGCATCGGTGAGCGCGAGTTTCTCGAGGAGGCACGCCCCTGGGGCAACTACCGCACGGGTTATCGCCCGATGATCGAACGCGCGCGCGCCGACGGCGTGCCGGTGTTCGCGTCAAACTTCCCGCGCCCGTTGAGGACGCGTCTGGCGCGCGAGGGCAGGGATGCCCTGGACGCGGCGCGTGCCGAGACGCCGGATCAGGTGCCGCAGCGGCTGGAGGCCAACACGGATGCCTACTGGCGGCGCGTGGACAACGCTGTGCGCGGTCACCTGGCGATGATGGGCGGCGCCAACCAGGATGCGGAGCAACGCCTCTACTCGACGCAATCGCTCTGGGACAACAGCATGGGCGAGACCTGCTCGCTGGCCCTCAAGCGTTACCCCGGTCACCAGGTCGTGCACGTTAACGGAGGCTTCCACAGCGCCTACTGGGACGGGACCGTGCGGCAGCTCGCCCTGCGCGAGCCCGAACTGCGCATAGCGACGGTCCAGATCGTGCCCGTGGCCAACCCGTCCGTGGCCGCCCTCAGCGACGATCCCGTGGCGGACTACATCGTCTTCGCCGAGGCACGCGCGACCGACCGTTATGATGGCAAGTGGGGAGTCAACGTCACGCGCGAGATCGACTACCTGTTCCACTTCCCGAAGGGCGAGAGCATGAACGATCGCTTGACGCCGGTACCGCTGCTGGTCTGGTTCGGCGATGAGGGATTGACCGCCGAGGATGGCCTGGCTCTCTGGCGCGAGCGGCTCGGTGACGAGTGCGCGATCGCGGTACTCGAGGCGCCCTACCGGGAGACCCAGGAAGACCTGGGCGAGGGCGGCCGATGGTACTGGTCCGATTCCTTCTCGTCCGACATCGGGACCGTGCAGACGGCTGCGGAGCGCAGCATCAGCTTCCTGTTGCGCCATTACGCCCTGGATCCGGATCGGATCTGCGTGGGCGGCGAGGGGGCTGGCGCGACCGTGGTCGCGGCGCTCTCGTTGCTCTCGGATCGCTTCGAGCTGCAGGGCGTGGCTTTCGAGCCCCGTCGCTATTCCAAGATCCGGGACTTCTCCTTGCCCTTGCCCGAGTTCAACGGAGGCGCGACACGCGCCGGGTCGTTGCGCGTTGCGGCCACGGATGCGTCGCGGGACTGGTGGACCGAGGAGTTCGCACAGTACGCTGGGATCGATTTCGATTGCGACTTTGCCGAGTGGAGCGGGGATCCCTGGGGCGCGGACATGGAGCAAGAGCAGCTTCTGCGCGAGACCCTGGGACTGCGTGCGCCGACATCGTCGGCCGGCGACTCCCAGGGCGCGCGACGCCACGTCGTCGCGCAGACGCCGCGCGCGCGGCTCTGGGCCAGACTCCAGGGTCTGCAGCACCGCCAGGAGACGGGTGAGCCGGTCGCGGTCGTCGAAGGCACTTCGAACATGGCGGGCTCGGACGTGCTGGCTCTGGGTCGTACTTCGGATTCCTTCGACGAAGAGCACCAGCTGCCCGTGTGTCCCGGTGCATTCGGCGGCACGACGGTGGTCGTCTTGCCGGAATCAGCGGACGCCAGCACTCTCGAGGCATGGCTCGCACTCGAGAAGGACGATCCGCTCCAGGCGCGCAGTCGCTTCCTGAGGTTACGAGTGGCGCGCGCGAACGATGCCGATGGGCCACTGGGCCTGGCAGGCGTGCTCTCGAAACTGGTCTCCGAGGGCCGCTCAAACGTGCTGATCGTGCCCGCAGTGTTCTGTGCCAATGGGGACGCGATGCGCGCCCTCCGGACCCAGACCCGTGCCCTGGAGGACCAGCTCACTATCCACTGGCGCGCTGGCCTGGGCGGCCTCGACTGACGCGCGCCGGGCGCGAGGGCTGCGCTGCGATGGCGGGACTCCCTCGCGGCGGCGCGCATCGGAAAAATCTTCCGTCCGTCCGTCGTGGTGTCGTGGTGGCCCGTTTGGTTTTGCGATCGGAGCTAAAGAAAGGACCCGGTTTCAGGACGAACTCAGGATGTCGCATTGCGCCGCCCCGCGACGGGCACCCCTGAACCAGCGAGTCCTATCTTGCCCCTCCTTTCGACGCTCTCGTATTCAGCCCTCTCAAGCATCGGCGGTTGGTGCGTGGGCACCCAGCTCACGGCCCGGCAGCAACGCAACGATGCCCGTGATTTCCAGGATGAGATCCTGGCCGAGATCGACGAGCGCTACGACGCCTTCATGGAGCTCGAGGGCCGCATCACGCGCGCCATCGCTCAGTTTGATCACGAGGAGGCGCGCGCGAACCGGGAGATCGTCCAGAAGGAGCAGCGCATTCAGGAGCTGGAAGCCTGTCTGGAGCGAACCATTGACCACGCCCTTGCCGAGGGCGGGGCGTTGACGCAGCTCGAGGGCGCGCTCGAGAACTTCCTGCACGACGTGGGTGCGGCACCGGTCGAGGACGCACTCGGGCGGCGCAATCTGGAGCAGGAGATGCAGGAGCTGCGCGGCGGGCTCGTCAGCTCTCAGGGCGTGAAGGACACGCAGATCCAGCAACAGGAGATCATGATCGGTCAGCTGGCGGCGAGCGTTGCGCGTTACGAGGCGGAATTCGACGGCGCTTCCACGGCCGTCGCCGTCGAGCCCTCTGTGCGGGCTGCGGTGGCGGACGCCTTCGACTCCATGGAGGATGGCGGTCACTCTGAACAGCGCGCCGAGCTCAATGCGTTGCGCGAGCGTGTGGCAGCCCTCTCACCCTACGTCGAGCAGCTTGCAACCGCCGACGAGCGTATTCAGCAGCTGGAGAACACTTGCGACGAGTTGCGCGGTGATCACGAGGCCGCAACCAGTGAGAGCGACCGCGTGCGTTGCGGACTGGAGCAGCGCGTGGACGAACTCTCCCCGCTGGTCGAGCAGCTGCGGGAGGCGCACGGCCGCGTTGCGGAGATCGAGGGGCAGCAAGGCGCGGCGCAACAGGGCCGGGCCGACGAGGTGCAGACGCTGGAGGCCCGGGTCGCGGAGCTGGAGACTTGGGAGCGTGAGCACGCGGGCGCGACGCAGGCTGCCGCGACCGAGAGCAAACAGATGTGTGCCCAGCTCGAGCAGCGGGTTGCCGAGCTGTCACCGCTTGCCGATGAGCTCGGCGACGCGCGCGGCCGCGTGCAGGAGCTCGAGGCTCGTTGCTCGCAGATGGACCAGGCGCAGGTCGACGGCGCCAGCACTGCCGAGCAGGCCCAGCGCGCTCTCGCGCAATCCGAAGCCGAGCGCATAGCGCACGAGAGCGAGCTCGCCGAGTCCGAGAAGCGCGCCACGACGTTCGAGCAGCGCTGCGACTCCATCCGAAGCAAGAAGGACGAGCAGATCGAGGTCCTGCGCACGCGGGTTGCGGACCTGGAGACGGTTCACGACGAGCTCGGGCAGAAGTCCGTACTGCTCGACGAGATGGAGGAGCGCTGCAGCGCGCTGGAGCGTTCGAAGAAGCGGGCCGCGAGCACCACTCGTGGTCTGCGCGAGGAGCTGGCCGAGGCCGAGGACGTCGTTCGCGAGGCGGGCGCGGATCCCAAGGCCCTGCGGCGCGAGAGGGCCGAGCGCCAGCGGCAACTGCTCGAGCTGTTCGACGAGCTCGATGAGGTCTCCGCTGGCATGCAGAGCCAGGAGGAGCGCCTCGATCGGCTCGATGGTGCGTACAATGAAGCCCTGTGCGAGCAGGAGTGCGACCTGGACCGGCTCGAGGCTCGCGTGCGCGACCTGTACCTCTTCATGGAGGCCGCGGGGGACGTGATCGCGCAGCTCGAGTCGAAGGCCTGATCCCTCAACGAGGCTACATGCCTCCGGGAAGGACCGCATGCTGTACGTGCTGAAGCTCCTGGTGTCCGTGCCAGCCTGTCTCTTCCTGCTCGTTGGGGCGGGATGGCTTGTGGCGCGGCGTCGGCGCCCGCTCGGGCGCTGGATGATGATCGTCGGGACGTCATTCCTGGTATTGCTCTGCATTCCGTGGTGCGCCGCAGGGCTCTTGCGGAGCTTGCAGTCCACGCCGCCGCTCGCGGATCCGTCCGCCCTGGCGCCCCAGGCGATCGTGATCCTGTCGGCAGACGCCGTCAGCTGGGCGCCGGAGTACGGCACCGCTACCGTTGGGCGGTTGACCCTGGAGCGCCTGCGCTATGGCGCCCACCTCGCGCGTCAGACCGACCTGCCCCTGCTCGTCACCGGCGGCGCCTCACGGCCCGATGTCGCGCCGCGGGCGGTGCTCATGCAGCGTGTGCTCGAGCAGGAATTCGGCTTGCCCGTGCGCCATGTCGAGGGTCGCTCGAGCGACACACTCGGAAACGCCCGCGAGTCCGCGCGCCTGTTGCGAAGCGATGGGATCGAACGGGTGCTCCTGGTCACCCACGCCTGGCACATGCCCAGGGCGCTGGCGGCGTTTCGCTCCACGGGGCTTGAGGTCGTGCCCGCTCCCACCGCGTTCAGGGACTGGCCACAGCCCGGCCTGGCGGCATTCGTCCCGTCGGCGCGCTCGCTCCAGGAGAGTTCCTGGGCTCTGCACGAGTGGCTAGGACGGGCCTACTATGCCCTGCGAATCAGACGCAGACCCGGAGCTTGAACTCCGGGCCCGCGCTGGGGCTGTGCAACTCGGTCAGGGCGCGAAGGTCGCACTCAGCCCGTCGGACAGGTTGAATCCGAGGCCGCCACCCGCGCCGTCGCGGTACCAGTACTGGAAGTTCCAGGTGCTCCCTGCACTGATGGCACCGCTGCCCGAGACTGCGGGCGGCGCCGTGAAATCGACGGCTCGATTCACGAAGCCGGAGCCATCGGCCTGAATCGGTGGGTTGAGGCGGTGCGTGCCTCCCCCACTGGCGCCGACGCAGCGGAAGCCGTTTCCGAAGGGTGTCTGGACCTGCTGCGGACCGTAGTAGAAGAGACCGAAGCCGCTGGGGATCACGCCGGTCGCCTCGAGTGCGAAGATGTTGGTGGAGATGCTGGTGCTCCCGATGGAACCAATGATGGCTCCGCTGCCCGCGGAATTCGGTGAGGTTTGACAGTAGTTCAGGGGTGCGCCGTCGCCACTCGGGACGGAGGCATCGACCAGCATCATGGTAGGCGTGCCGGGCTTGAAGAGGCCCAGGCTGACCAGGCCCGCCGTTGGCGCTACATCGGCGTCGAACCAGAAGTTGTAGAGCGTCCCCCAGCGCAGAGCGTTCGCGTTGGGGTTGCTCGCGTGGGTGGCCGTCTCCCAGGATACGGAGCCTGAATTGACGCTGCTGCCCCAGTCGGTCCCGTCGAAGGGCTCACCGGAGTGGTAGGTCACATCGTGGAATCCGATTCCCGTGACGCTCGCGGACGCAGCTACCGGCACGCTGAAACGCTGGCCACAGCGATCGGAGTTCATGTTGAATACCGCGTACTCGTAGCGCCAGGTGCCGTCGCCGTTGTCGGTGGCGTGACTGCCCAGGATCAGGAGCCCGTCGCCCGGCACCTGAACGTCTTCGAGCTGGACGGTGGGAATGCGGTCTTGCCAGGCCTGGATCGCGGGATCCTCGCGGTGCGTGAGACCGGTCAGGAACAGGTTCCACGACGAGCCGTTGAAGGCGCCCACGAAGATCGATCGGTAGGAGCAGTTGTTGTTGTCGTTGTCGGCGGTGGCGTCGTCCGGCGTGATGTACTGTGCCTCGCCGATATACTCGGCCGTGGGGTGCAGGGCCGGGTCGAGGTCCGTGTGCGCGATGCGGATACGCTTGAACACGGCGTTACCGTTCTGGCCCTGGAAGGCGAACGGATAGTTGAATGCACCCGTGACGGGGTTGACCTCGAAGCGCGGGCCGAGTCCACCCTGGCTGCCGTTGAGTCCTGCGCCATAGGGGTCAGAGCACCCGACACCCAGTCGCGACCCGGTACCGGACGAGGTGCAGTCACAGCACAGGTTGCCTTGCAGGGCAGTGAAGCCGTGCTTCAGCCAGCTGAGCCCTAGCTGCTCCAGGCGACCGTTCTCGAGGCGGTAGATGTTCTGCGCGATGACCGGGTGATTGGGGTTGTTCGCCTGCCATTGCAGCTCCTCACTGCCGATGTTGCAGGACGTCGTGCCGAGGGAATACCCGGCCAGGCTGCCGCTCGCACCCCAGTTCGCGACGCCGTTCACGTCTCCGACGATCACATCCGGACCCGTCGCCGGTGAGTCACAGTCGCCGGCGCCTCCTCCGAGCGCGATGTCGAGGGTTCCGGTACCCCCCGGCGTGCCCGGAAAGCATCCGAGCCGGATCAGGTAGGTGGTTCCGGCCAGGGCGTCGAAGAAGACGAGGCTCTGAATGTTGCAGCTATCGTCGGCGCACGCAACGGGCGCGCCGGTCGGACAGGTCGTGCTGTCGTAGACGGCCAGTCGCGTGTCCACCGCCGTGGTTCCGCAGGTCTGGATCGTGTAGGCCTCGGACGTAGGTGCCGTCCAGCGAAACCACACGTCGTTGCTGATCTGGTCGGCGCCGAAGGCGTCGCAGAGCGGGTGTGCCAGGCCATCGGTCCCGGCCGCGGTGTTGTCGAAGGGGAAGGTCCCGATTCCGACGACACTCTGGGAGTTCGCGCAGCTGTCGCTGCCCTGGGTCAGTGCGGCGGTCGGAAGTAGACAGCTGACGACACCCGTCAGAAGAACGGATAGCAAACGCATGTTTCCTTGCCTCGTGGTGGGCCGCGAGGCACCCTCGGCGGCGGTCGATCGGGATCCTGGATAGGCGATCCTCTCACAGATCACTGGATCCTGCCACACGCCGGCGCAAAGGGTTGCGGGTGTCCGCGACTCTCGCCGCAGACTACTGTCCGTTCAGTCGTCGAACTCGATCGCCCAGCCCGAGCCCGCATCGGGCATGCTCTGGTAGCGGATCAGACGGCCGGTCCGCGGGCGCCCGTCACCCTGCTCGTCGGTGAAACGTACAACCATGCGCATCTCATCGTCGGACAGGAAGAACACGCTGGAGTTGGACAGGTCACGTGACTGCCCGCTCATGATCGCCCCATCGATGGTCAGGGACATCGGCCGATTCGCGGCGTTGCGCGGTGCCCCGCGGCGATCTTCGGTACTGGTCTCGTTCTCGGCTTTCGGCTCGTCCATACTCCGGCCCTCCATCATGGATTGATCGACCATGGTTTGATCGACCGATCGCCCCGCGCAGCTTGACTCGCTGGCAGGGCCAGCTCGCCAAAGACGTTTGGCGGCCTGCTGGCGCGGGCTCACGCCACGTGTCGTGCCCTGCGGGTGTCCCCAAGGAACAGGTCGAGAACGCGCAGGAGTTCGGTCTTCTCGAGCGGCTTGATGATGAAGTCGTCCATTCCGGCCGCCAGGCTGTTCTCGCGATCGAGGTTCTGGACGTTGGCTGTGACGGCGATGATCGGCACATGGCTGCCCGTGGCCTCTTCCTTGTTGCGGATCAAACGTGTGGCCTCGAGTCCATCCATGATCGGCATCTGGAGGTCCATCAGGACGAGAGCATAGTCGTGGCGCTCGAGTGCTTCGATGGCCTCGAGGCCGTTGTTGCAGACGTCGCTCTCGAACCCATGCTTGGCCAGCGTGCGAACCAACACCTTCTGGTTGATGGGCGTGTCTTCGACCACCAGCAGGCGCTGCGCTGCTGCAGTGCCCGTCGTGGACTCCGACACGCGGGCGCGCTCGCCATCCTTGTCATCCGGATCAGGCTTGGGCACGCTCGATATACCGCCATCGCTGACCAGTCTCAGGTGATGCGCAGGTTCGGAGATGTCCTCGTCAGCGGTCGGAGCATCGGCCGTCTCAGGCTGGGTTGCCAGGCGCTCGATGACCTCGGCCAGTTGCTCCGAATCGATGGGCTTGGTCAGGAACTCGTCCGCCCCGGCCTCCTCTGATCGCGTGCGCGCGTCGGTGGTGGCATGTGCGGTGAGCGCGACGATGGGCAGGTGACGCTTCGTATCGACCTCCAGCTCGCGCAGGCGACGGGTGGACTCGAAGCCGTCCATCTTCGGCATCATGAGGTCCATCAGCACCAGCGCGAACTCGCGCTGCGCGGCCGCTTCTACGGCCTCTGCCCCGTTCTCCACCAGCACGGTGGCAAACCCAAGACTCTGGACGACGCGCTCGGCGAAGCGCTGGTTGATGGGGTTGTCCTCCGCTATCAGGATCGCTGCACCCCCACGATCCTTGACCTTCGGCGGCGAGGCCGCGGGCTCGGGGTCGCGGGCGGTGACGAGCTGCAGGATGGATCTGCGCAGGTTTTCGCGGCTGATCGGTTTGGCCACACAGTCGTCGGCTCCGGCCTCCAGGATCAGGTCGTGATCCCGGTCTGCCCGGCGGGCGGTCATGGCGATGATGGTCACATGCCGGTCGCTACCCTGCTCGTATTCACGGATACGGCGCGCAGCCTCGAGGCCGTCCATTTCCGGCATCTGCGTGTCCATGAGCACGATGTCGAAGTCCATATTGCGGATGGCCTTCAGGGCCTCGAAACCGTTCGCGACGGTCTCGCTGCGGTAGCCGAGATCCGCCACGACCTGGGCTACATGACTCTGGTTGGCGATCGAGTCCTCCGCGATCAGCACCCGCAAGCGGTTGCCCGACCGAAGCGGGGCGACCGGTGCGGTGACACCCGCGTGCTCGTCCGAGAGCTCCGTGAGCACCGCTGTGTGGAGTTGCCTCCGGGTTAGCGGGCGCGTGAGCGCCGAACGGGCTCCGGAGGATTTCAGGGTGCGCCAGCTGCGCGTGCTGATGGAGGTGAGCGGGAGCACCGGGGTCCCTTCGAGGTGCCCGATACTCTGCATGTCGATGACAACCGGTTCGCCCTCGGTGTCGGGCATCACGGAGTCCACGAGGATCAGGTCGAAGGGTTCGCCCTTGGCATGCCCGATGTTGATCAGACCGAGGGCTTCGGGGCCACTGCGCGCCTGGCTGACGTCGCAACCCCACTCGCGTAGCCAGCACGAGATGAAACTGCGGTTATGCGGATGGTCGTCTGCGATCAGGATGCGCGCGCGGCCAATGGACTCGGGTAGTGCGTCGTATTTCGTGGGCGTGCTCTCGTCCCTTTGGAGCGGAAGGCGGAACCAGAACGTGGAGCCGTGACCCTGCTCGCTTTCCACCGCGATCTGTCCATCGAGCCCTTCGACGATCTGCTTGCTGATCGCGAGCCCGAGGCCGGTGCCGCCGTACTCGCGCGTGTTCGACGAGTCGACCTGTGAGAAGGCACGGAACAGGCGGTGCTTGCGCTCCTGCGGGATGCCGATGCCGGTGTCGCGTACTTCGAAACGCACAAAGGCCCGTTCGTCGTCCTGTTGCTCGGCGCTGACGATCACCACCACGCTGCCCTTTGCAGTGAACTTGATCGAGTTGCTGAGCAGGTTCAGGAGCACTTGCCGCAGACGCCCAGGGTCGCACAGGACTCCGGTCGGGACCTCGCGCTGGATCATGCAGGCCAGCTCCAGCGACTTCTCGTCGGCCGCCTGCGCGACCATCGTCAAGGTCTCCTCCACAAGCAGGTGGAGGTCGCAGCTGATCATCTCGTACTCGAGGCTGCCGGACTCGATCTTCGAGAAGTCCAGAATGTCGTTGATGACCGCCAGCAGGCTCTTGCCCGAGCGGCGGACCGTGAGGGCGAGCTCGCGCTGGTCCGCGTCGAGACCCGTGTCGAGCAACAGGCCGGTCATCCCGATCACGCCGTTCATCGGTGTGCGGATCTCGTGGCTCATCGTCGCCAGGAACTGGGACTTTGCGACTGCCGCGGCCTCGGCGCGCTCCTTGGACGCCAGCAGCGCGCGGTCGCGCCCCTGCACCTGAGCGAGCATGCGGTTGAAGGAGTTGATGAGGGTTCCGATCTCCGCCCGGCCTTCCGACGCCACTCGTACCGAATAGTCGTTGCCGACCGACACCTGGCGTGCGGCCTCGGCCAGGGCCAGCACCGGTGTGGTCACGGAGTCCTGCAGCCAGCGCGCGAGCAGGAGCGCGACGAGTAGCGTGCCGAGCAGGGCACCGAGGATGATGGTCGAGTAGCCCATCAAGTGTGCGGTCAGGCTCGTGGACCTCGCGCGCACGTAGATCGTTCCGATTCGCTCGCCCTGGGACCGGATAGGAGCGACAGCCTGTATCCAGTTGTCGGTCGCACCGATGGCGTCTCTCGCGACCGGACGCTCGGGTAGTCCGCCTGTCTCAGCTCGCGCGACGTCAGCTGCGCGGTAGTCACCGGCCGGTTTGCCATCCAGGTGAAAGATCCTCGCGGCCAGGACGCGCGGGCTCAGCGCGAAGACCTCCAGGGCTTCTTCCAGGGCCTCGCTGTCGTCGTTCTCGAGGGCCGTCGTACAGGCCACGCCTACAACGGTGGCGTGCACGTTGAGGTCGCGCTCCAGCCTACCGCTGTGGTCACGCGAGTCGAAAAGCGAGATGGCCAGCGTGGCGAGGGCCAGGCCGATGCACCCGGTCAACATCATGACCAGGGTGAGCTTGTGCTTCAGGGAGACGGACGGGAAGTTCATGGGAGCAAGGGCGCCGGGCGCGGATCGCTCCACCACAGGCAGGACGTGGGTCGTGTGGCGGCGGGGCCCGTGGGGGGCAGGATCGATCGACGAGGGCACATTGG
Source organism: Planctomycetota bacterium (assembly GCA_047618565.1). Lineage (GTDB taxonomy): Bacteria > Planctomycetota > UBA1135 > UBA1135 > JBLHKW01. The sequence continues at coordinate 5,202 of JBLHKW010000059.1, read as the reverse complement.
GGAGGTGGGCGCCGGGGATACAGCACCGGGTGTTGAATCGGAATCGGTGCCGCCGGGCCTGTAGGTGGTTCAGGAGAACTCCAGCGCTGGTCCCGGATTAGTGCCGGTTCAGGCCGACCCTGGCCCCCACGGGTGCCCCCGCAGGCCCCTGGCTCACCGGCCCCCGGCAGGGTGAAATGCCGCGCGGCGGCACTTCCAAGCAAGTTTGGGGTTGAGTTGGCACTGGGGTCCCCGCCAAGCTCTTTCCTGGCGCCAAGGACGCCTGATCCATCTTGAAAGCACTCACCCTCAGCGGTCCGTTCGAGGTGCGCTACGAAAGCGTGCCCGATCCGGTCGTCATGCATCCGGGCGACGCCATCGTGCGCGTCGACTGCGGAGCCATCTGCGGATCCGACCTGCACGTCTATCGGGGTCACGAAAAGGGCCTCGACTCCGGTACGACCATGGGCCACGAGTTCGCCGGTACGGTGATCGAGGTCGGTTCCGAGGTGTCCCGGGTCCGGGTCGGCATGCGGGTGACCAGTCCCTTCAGCACGAACTGTGGGTCATGCGACGCCTGCCGTTGCGGGCTGACGGCCCGTTGCGAAAATGGCGGGCTGTTCGGATGGGTCGAGGGAGGGCAGGGCCTTCAGGGCGTTCAGGCCGAGTACGCGCGGGTTCCGTTGGCCGATACGACGCTGGTCGAGATCCCCGACGGGATCGGCTACGAGGATGCTCTCTTCACGGGGGACATCCTCGCGACCGGGACCTATGGCGTGCTGCGTGCTGATGTACGCGCCGGGCATAGCGTCGCGGTGATCGGTTGCGGGCCGGTCGGCCTGATGGCGGTGCTGGCGGCCTTCCAGAGCGGAGCGCAGGCCGTGTATGCGATCGATGGCATTCCCGAGCGCCTTGCGCTTGCCACGGGCTTCGGGGCGCACGCTGTCGACTTCTCGGGTGAGGACGTGGTCGCGCGCATCGTCGCCGAGACCGAGGGCCTCGGAGTGCATGCGGTGGTCGAGGCGGTCGGCCACCCATCCGCTACGCGGCTGGCCTTCGATCTGTTGCGGCCCGGTGGGACGCTGTCGGCGGTCGGGGTCCACACCGAGGAGCACTTCGCGTTCTCCCCGGGGGACGCGTACGACAAGAACATCACCTACCGCGCCGGGCGTTGCCCCGCGCGCGCCCTGATGGACGATCTCTTGGCGAGCTTGCCGGCCCGCAAGCTGCGTCCGACGGACATCGTCTCGCACAGGATGCCCCTCTCCGAGGGCGTTCGCGGGTACAAGATCTTCGACGGCAAGCAGGAGGGCTGCACGAAGGTCCTGCTGGTTCCGGATGACGGCCCCGTCGGCGGGAGCTGATAGGTCTTGTCCGACAGTTCCAGCGCCGGTCGGCGGTCGCGGCTTCTGCGCAGAGCACTGCTACTGGGCCTGGTCGCCCTACTGCTCTTCGAGCTCGCGATCCGCTGGTTGCTCTTCGCGGCACCGAGTGCCATGGCGGCTGTCGGCGCACGTCTGCAGCATGCGGAACTCTTCGCCGCGCCCTGGGAGGATGACTACTGGAAGCTGCGCTACCTGTTTCGGGACGCGGCACGTGCACACCGGCCGCCTTCCCATCCATTGCTCGGCTGGCACACGGCCGAGGTCGACCCCGATGACCTCGAGCACCGCGCGCACGGCGCGCTTGCAGGGCGCCGCCCGATCCTGCTCTACGGGGACTCCTTCGCGGCCTGCGTGACACCCGCGGCCGAGTGCTGGCAGGGCTTGATCGAGGCGTCCCCCTACGGGATGTCCTTCGCCCTGCTGAACTACGGCACAGGCGGATACGGCCTCGATCAGACCTACCTCATGGCGCGCGAGTCTCTCCCGCGCTACTTGCCGGAACGCCCGCTGGTGGTGATCGGGATCCTGATCGACGACGATCTGGATCGCACCGGCCTGCGAATGCGCGGCTGGCCAAAGCCCTATCTCGTCCCCGCTGCCGATGGTGGGCTGCAGCTCGACGAACCCGTCGCGCCGGACGAAGAGCACTTCCTTGGCGAGCACCCGCTCAGCATCCGCAGCTTCGCATGGCGCTACCTGCTCTGTGGCAGCGGCCTCCTGCCGGCGTGGCTCGAGAACCGTTTCACCGGGCGTCGTGAAGCACTGGAACGCACGCGCTATTGCAGTCGCTTGATTCTCGAGGCCCTGGCGCAGGAGCTACGGGCCTCCGGCAGCGAGCACTTCGTGATCCTGTTCCACGGACCGCCCGCATCCGGTAGCCCGCTGGGCCGGCGCCAGCACGCTGGCTGGCGCGAGAGTTTCCTGGTGCGGGAGCTCGAGCGGTTGGGCCTGCCCTACGTGCTCTCCTCGGTCGAGCTGGCAGCAAGTGGGGAGCCGGGCCTCTTCGTCGAGGACGCTTCCGCACGTCGTGGCCATTACACGGCGGCCGGAAACCGTGCGGTCTTCGGCACCCTGGTGCGCGGGATCGAGGGCCAGTTCGATACGACCGAGCGCAGCGCGTCCGCGCGCTGAGGGATCTCAGCCCGGGGTGTTGGCTTCGTCCTGCATGCGGGCGCTCTCGAGTAGCAGCCCGATCACATTCATGCGCGTGCCACCGTCGGCGCGCGTGGGGCGGCCGTGCTGGAACCAGAAATCCGCGCCACCGTGCTCGAACATGCGGTTGAACAAGCGCTGGATCTGATCTTCCAGAGCCGCCTTGAGCTGCGCTTCGGTAACCAGCTCACCCTGTTTCAGGGCCTCGCCGAACATGCCGCGCGAAGGTGTGTAGCAGAACAGGAACGAATCGAGACGCTCACGGGTGATGTCGCCACGGTCGACCAGGATCTCTCCGAGCTTGCTGTCGGTCGGCGCGTTCTGACTGTAGGCGTGCACCACATCACCCTCTTCGAACTCGATGAAGACCGTCTCTTCCTCGAGCACGACCTGAAGCACACCCGTCTGGACCTGTGCGCGCAGGATGTGCAGGAGGTCCGGGATCGACAGGGCCTTCGTGTTGCCCTGGAAGTCGCCTTCGCCCTGGAGCTCGGGCGTTTCCGGACAGGCCTCGGCCTCGGCATCCGCATCCGCATCGGTCGGTTGCGTGTCCTTGACCAGTGCATGGCTCAGGCGCGACATGGTGCCGCGCAGCCAGCTGGGCTCGGGAGCGCGCTCGCCATCTCCATCGAGAGCCTCGGTTGCCATCTCGATGTAGCTGAGCGCTTGCTTGATCTCACGGCTGAGGTCGCTGCGCCGGCTCTTCTTGCGGCGGTAGCGTGCACCTTCCTGGCACAGTTCGATGCGTTCCATCAGCTGCTGACAGGCGGTCTTCAGGTTCTTGAGTTCTCGGCGGGTATCGAGAATGGTCATATCTTGGAGCTCAATCAGGCCGGAATTCCCGGAGGGATCTTCTGAGCAGGATCGGACGGTCGATCCTGGGGTCTTTAGCCCGGGTTACTAATCTCAGGAATCCCATCGACGGGGCCTCTCCAGGGGCGCACGCTCGGGGCTGGCCGGCAGGCCTGTTGCCCCATGGGTGCCACCCCTACAGATCAGATCGTCCAGATCCTCGATGGCCCCGTGGGCACGGAGCTGCTTCGCCGGGGCGTCCCGACGCCCTTGCCCGGCTGGAGTGCCCACGCCCTGGAGAGCCAGCCCGATGTGGTCGAGGCCATCCACCGGGACTATCGCGCCGCGGGCGCGATGATCCACACGACCAACACTTTCCGGACCCGTGCGCGCGTATTCCCTCGCACCTGGGAGCAGCTGGGTCGCGTGGCCGTGGACGCCGCCCGCGCCGCAGCCGCACCGGGCCAATTCGTGGCGGGTTCGCTGGCACCCCTCGAGGATTGCTATCGGCCAGATCTGAGCCCGGCCCATTCCGACCCGGACGCCTGTCGCCAGGAGCATGCGGACCTGGCGCGTGTGCTGGCCGACGCGGGCTGTGACTTGCTGCTCTGCGAGACCTTCCCCCTGGTGCATGAGGGACTCCTGGCGGCCGAAGCAGCGCTCGCAACGGGCCTCGAGACCTGGGTCGCCTTCACGCCTGGCCCCGAGGGCGATTTATTGACGCCCGCGGAGGTCGCCGAAGGCGCGCGCGCGGCCCTGTCGCTCGGCGTTGCCGGGGTGCTGGTCAACTGCGTTCCCGCAACGGCGGCGCTGGCCCACGTCCGAGCACTTGCGGACGTTCTGGCAACGAGTCGAACTCGCTGGGGATGCTACGCCAACGCTGGACACGCGGATGAGCAGATGGGCTGGAGTTCCGCCCCGGGGATCCCGGATCGTTACGCCGACCTCGCCCGCACGTGGGTGGACGCGGGCGCGACGATCATCGGCGGATGCTGCGGAACGGGTCCGGAGCATGTCGCCGCGCTGGCTCGCCGCTTCGGTCGCTGACCCGGCGGCAACGAAAACGGGGAGGCGAGCTAGCTCGCCTCCCCGTCATGAATTCGATCGGCTGCCCGGACGGGGTCCGGGGCGCTGATGGACTACTTACCCTTCGAGGTGCCGCTGGCGACCACGTCGGCGGCTTCCGTGGCCTTTTCCTTGGAGTCATCGGCGGCGATGGTGGTGGTCTTCTTGCCCTTGCAGCAACCCTCGGCCGGCTTCGTGGCAACGGTCGAGGCTTTCGACGAGCACTCGGTCTTCGTGCTCGAGCACGCCTTGCCGTTGGCGGTCGCCGCGGCCTTCTTCGAGCAGGCGCCCTCTGTCTTGGCTACCGTGGCAGCGGCACTCTTGCAGCACTCGGTGCCCTGGGTGGCGACCACGGTGGCAGCGGCGGCCTTGGACTTCGAGCAACCTTCGCTGGCTACGGTCGCGGCAGCGGTGGAGCAGGATGCCTTGGCCTTCGAGCAGCCTTCGCTGGCTACGGTCGCGGCGGCGGTGGAGCAGGATGCCTTGGCCTTCGAGCAACCTTCGCTGGCGACGGTCGCGGCGGCGGTGGAGCAGGATGCCTTGGCCTTCGAGCAACCTTCGCTGGCTACGGTCGCGGCGGCGGTGGAGCAGGATGCCTTGGCCTTCGAGCAGCCTTCGCTGGCGACGGTCGCGGCGGCGGTGGAGCAGGATGCCTTGGCCTTCGAGCAACCTTCGCTGGCTACGGTCGCGGCGGCGGTGGAGCAGGATGCCTTGGCCTTCGAGCAACCTTCGCTGGCGACGGTCGCGGCCGTGGTGGAGCAGGAAGCCTTGGACTTCGAGCAACTCTTGTCACCAGTGGTTGCGGCAACGGTGGTTGCGGCAACGGTGG
>JBLHKW010000058.1:0-28448 GCA_047618565.1 Planctomycetota bacterium | reverse complement strand
GGCGTGGCGTCCTGTGCCTCGGGTTCGGCCGCGGGCTTGTTCCCGTAGAAGCTGCCGCCCTCGTTTGCCAGCCGCTCGAGCAACGCGGTCGGCTCGAAGCGCTGGGCTCCGGCTCCGCGAGCTGCGACGTCCGGCGCTTGCGCCAGGGCGCGGCAGCGCTCGTGCACGTTCGACACGCCACACGAGTCCGCGTAACGCAGCAGGCCTCCGCGGAAAGGGGCGAAACCCATTCCAAAGACCGTGGCGAGGTCGAGCTCGGCCGGGCCGGCGACCACGTCCTCTTCGAGGCAGCGCGCGCCTTCGTTGAGCATGGCGAAGACGCAGCGGTCGACGATCTCGCCCGCGGTCATGTTGGCGATGCCCGCGTCCTTCTGGAAGCGCGCGAGATCGTCGTTGAGGACGGGCTTGGGCGCTTTCTTGCTCTTCTTGCCGGAGCTGTGGCGGTAGAAGCCGTTGCCGGTCTTCTTGCCGAGCCGCTGTTCGCTCATGAGCGCGCTCAGGACACCCGTCGGTTGCATGCGATCTCCGTAGGCCGAGTGCAGGGATTCCGCGGCGTGCGAGGCGATGTCGAAGCCGACCTCGTCCAGCAGGCGTAGGGGACCCATGGGCATCCCGAATTCTTCACAGGCGCGATCGATGCGCGCCGGGTCGACGCCACCCTCGAACAGGCGCAGGGCCTCGTCCAGGTAGGGACCCAGGATGCGGTTGACCAGGAACCCGGCCACGTCGCTGACGACCACGGGCGTCTTGCCCAGACGCAGGGCCAGTGCGGCCGCGCTGCGCACGACGCCCGGCGCGGTCTTGGGGCCGCGCACGATCTCGACCAGCGGCATGCGGCGCACCGGGTTGAAGAAGTGCAGCCCGACCACGCGGCGCGGGTGGGGCAGACCCTCGGCGATGTCCGCGACCGCGAGCGACGAGGTGTTGGTCGCGAAGATCGTGCCTTCCTGCATTTCCCTGGACAGGGCACCGAAGACGGCTTGTTTGACCTCGAGGCGCTCGGCAACGGCCTCGACCACGACCTCCAGGTGCTGGAAGCCCACGGTGCCGACGGAGACGTCCAGTCGGTCGAGGGCCGCGTTGGCCTGGTGCGCGCGCAGCTGGCGGCGCTTGCGCTTCTTGCCGATCACCGCCTGGTGCTCGAGCAGCGCTCGATCGAGTGCCTTAGAGTCCAGGTCCGCCAGGCGCGTCGCGACGCCGCGCTCGGCGAACAGGCTCGCGATCGCTGCGCCCATGACGCCGCCACCGATGACCCCCGCGCTCTTGATGGGTGCCGGGCGCGAGCCGTCTTCCGCGACGGCCAGCTTCTTGGCGGCTTCCGAGGAGAAGAACAGTGCGATCAGGTTCTTCGCGACCGGTCCGGTGGCGAGACGGCCACCCGCCTGGGCCTCCTTGATGGCGCCCTCGCGCATGGAGGTGCGCGGCGCCTTGCAGACGATGTCGATCACCTCGAGGGCGGCCGGATAGCGACCCTTGGTCTGCTCCAGAACGCCCTCGCGCGCGCGCTTGGCGATGATCTGGGTGGCGATCGGGTTCCTGTCGATCAGCAGCGACTGCAGCCCGCGCGAGCGCTTGCGGATGCGCTCTCGGCCGAGCGCGAGGTCGCTCGCGACGCGCATCAGGTACTCGGGATGGGTCAGGCGATCGACCATGCCATTCTTGCGTGCCTGACGCGGGACGAAGCGCTTGCCCTTGAGGATCGCGCCCAGTGCCGCGACCACACCGATACGGCGCGGCAGGCGGTGCGAGCCACCCCAGGCGGGCAGGATGCCGAGCTGCGTTTCGGGCAGGCCGACGCGCGTCTTGTCGTGGTCCGCCAGCACGATCAGGTTGCAGGACAGGGCCAGCTCGTAGGCACCGCCGAGCACGGGCCCGCCGACGGCTGCGACCGTGGTGAGGTTCTTCAGCTGCTCGATGCGTCCGAAGACCTGATGGCCGAGCTCGATCACGCGCTCGACGACGCGTGGCTCGGTGATGGACGCGATCGCGTCCAGGTCGGCTCCGTAGGCGAAGTGCAGGGGCGTGCGGCCCGTGATCACCAGGCCGCGCAGGGTGCTGTCCGTGGCGACCTGATCCAGCGCCAGGTCCAGGTCGCGCAGCACGGGCAGGTCGATGAGCGTGTGCTCGCGATGGGGTGGGTCGAGTACGAGCACACACAGGCCGGGCTCCGGCCGCTCGATGCGTACACACGAACCCTCGGCCGGCACATTTTCAGGCAGGGGGAGTCCTTGGATATCAATCATGCTGCAATCCTTTCGAGAACCACGGCGCCGCCCTGGCCGCCTCCTATACACAAGGTGGCGAGGCCCAGTTCAGCATCGCTGGCCTGGAGCTCGAGCGCCGTCGTGAGCAGTATTCGTGTCCCGGTCGCGCCGACGGGGTGCCCGAGGGCGATCGCGCCCCCGTTCTTGTTGGTGATGCTCGGGTCCCATTCACCCAGGGCCGAGCTGCGACCCAGTTCCTTCTGGCAGAACGTCGCGGACCCGGCCGCGCGCATGCACGCCAGAACCTGGGCCGCGAAGGCCTCGTTGATCTCGATCGCGCCCATGTCGCCAAGGGTGCAGCCGGCCGCGTCGAGTGCCGCGGCACTCGAGAAGACCGGGCCGAGGCCCATGCGCGCGGGGTCGAGCCCGGCCCAGGCCCAGCTCTTGATACGCGCCAGGGGCTGCAGTCCCAGCTCGCGCGCTCGATCTTCCCGGGCGATCAGCAGCGCCGCTGCGCCGTCCGTGATGCCGCAGGAGTTTCCGACCGTGACGACGCCGTCGGGCTTCTCGAAGTAGGGGCGCAGCTTGCCGAGCGCGGCGACGGTCTGTTCGTCGCGGATGCCATCGTCGTGCTCGACCGAGCTCTGTCCGCGCCTGGCCGCGTTCGGCATGTGGGAGACGATCTCCTGTGCCAGTCGGCCCTCGGTGCGCGCATTCTTGGCTCGCATGTGGCTCTCGACCGCGTAGGCGTCGGACTCCTCGCGCGAGATCGAGAACTCGCGCGCGAGCCGCTCCGCCGTGCTGCCCATGATCATGTCGCAGGTTGGGTCGGTCAGCCCCTCGAGCAGCGCGATGCGCGGCGTCAGGAAGCTCGGCCGGAACGACGCCAGGGCGCCCAGGCGTGCACCGATGGAGCGCGCCTTCGCCAGGCGTCCGAACATGTCGGTCATCTTGCGTCCGAAGATCAGCGGATAGGCGCTCATCACCTCGACGCCGACGGACAGGAACAGATTCCCGTAGCCCGCTTCGATGGATGTGGCCGCGCTCGTCACGGCCTCGATCCCGCTGGCGCAGTTGCGGGCCACGGTGCGCGCCGGCACTTCCCGGGGCACGCCCGCCCGCAACGCGAGGACACGGGCGACGTTGGCCTGGTCGTGGGCCGGGCCGACACAACCGGTGATCACCTCGTCGATGTCCTCCGGCTTGACGCCGCTGCGTGCGAACAACTCGCGCGCCACCTTGGCGCCCAGGTGGGCGCAGTCTTCACTTGCGAAGGCGCCGCCGGCGCGCACCCAGGGGGAGCGGATGCCGGCTGCCAGGACGATCGATTGATCGGGTTTGTAGGCAAACATGTGGTTTCACTTCGGTCGAAGATCGACGTAACGCTTCTCCTTCATCTCGGTCTCCATACCGAGGAATTCCAGCATTTCCGTCGTGGAATGAAGGCTGACCTTGCTCGGGCTCACCTCGGTGGCCTGGGTCAGCTGTTCACGAATCTGCTTCTCGGCCTGGCCCGGGTCCGTACCCGCGCGCAGGGCCAGCTTGAGCTCGAACTGATCGAGGCCGTAGGGGTCGTCGTCCTTCTTGGTCAAGACGACCTGCCACTCCTCGATATCGGGTCGGTCCGACAGCACCGTGCCGATCGATGAGAGGTCGACCAGGGTGCCCTTGATCTTGGTCAGGTTGAGGGTGTGACGGTCCGACACCCGGAGCAGCTCCGAGGACACGCGCGGAACGGTGCGGCCGCAGTGCGGACACGGTTCCCATGTCATTCCGCCGATGGCCAGGTCGCCGGTCCGGTAGCGGCAGATCACGGAGCCGTGACCCGCGAGTACGGTCAGGACGATCTCACCATCCTCGCCCTCGCCGACCGGTTCCAGGGTCTCCGGGTCGATGATCTCGATCACCACCAGGTCGGGATAGATGTGGTAGCCGGGCGTCGTGTCGTGGTCGGTGGGGCACTCGGAGAAGGCCATGCGCGCTTCGGTGAAGCCGTAGGTGCCGGAGATCACCACGTCCCGTGCGCCGCAGGCTTCAAGGCACTCGGCCATCTTGCGCTTGAGGCCGGGGGTGACCTTCTCGGCGCCGAGGACGACATGCTTCATGTGCGAGAGGTCGGCACCCTCTTCCCTGGCGCGGCGCATCAGGTGGTAGGCGAACCCGGGTGTGGCGATCAACGCGTTGCTCTTGATGCGCTCGAGCAAGCGCAGGTTGCCCGCGGTACCCATGACCTTGCCGCCGCCCGTCGGGACCATCATGCGACCGGTCTCGAAGCCGCAGAATGTCGCCTGCCAGAAGGCCAGGTGTGGGGCGAACGGGAAGGCGTTCAGGATGCGCGCGCTGGGGTCGGTGATCCCGTGCACATCGAGCATGCGCCCGCCGACCGTGGACAGGATCTCCAGGTCATGGGGCGTGTAGGTGAAGGACACCGGCTCCGTTGAACGGCCGGTGGTGAAGGTCAGAAAGCTGGGCGTGTAGGCGCGCCGCAGGGCCTCGCGCGAGCGCGGGCCGCCGGTCACGAGTGCAAATTTGCGTAGGAACCCCCAATGTTCCCGGATGGCGGCCGGGGTCGGGATCAGGATGAAATCCTTGGTGCGTTGGGGGTCGAGTTGCGCGTCGATCAGGTCCTGTTTTGTCGTGAAGGGCAGCCTGCGCAGGTCGCCGACGCTGCGAATGTCCCGCGGGCTGACCCCGGCGTCGTCGAACATGCGCCGATAAAAGCCCGAGAACGGATACAGCTCTTCGCGCACAAACCGTTGCAGGAGCTTGTCTTGCAGCCGTTTGATGTCGACCGCTGGGGTCTGGGCAAGTCGGGTCCAGGAGGTCGGTTTCATGAGTCGTTCCGCTTCACGCCGTCTGGCGGCATCCCTAGGCTGCCCCCCGAGCAGCCCCGACTCAAGGCCGTACGGCTCCCTTCCCATCGGTCCGCGCGGTTTCCCACTCCCAAAGAACCTGCGGAATCCTATTCAAGCTCTCAGAAGCTGTTAATGGGGATGGCAGGTCTTCGCCGATACCCCTCCCGATGACCCACGAGCCCACGACCGACCCCACCCTATCCTCGAACGGCCAGGGCGCCGACAGACCTGCACGCACAGAGCGGCGCAGCGTGCAGCAGCTCAGCCTGCCCGGCATGCGCGCCACCCGTCGGCCGCGCACCGTGCTCGTGCTCGGTGGGGGCGGCATGCGCGGCATGGCGCACGTCGGAATCCTGCGCGCCATGCGCGATCTGGGCATCGAGTACGACGCCATCGTCGGGACGAGCATCGGTTCTCTGGTGGGAGCCATGGCCGCCGGTGGCCTGGACGTGGAGACGATCGAGGAGATCGTCGCGGACGTTCAGAAGGGCGACTACTTCAAGCTCAACTTCATCAAGCTGCTCCTGAAGGGCACGCGTGCGCCGAGCATGTTCCAGGGCGAACGCTTCCGGGAGAGCATCGCCAAGATCCTGCCCGACATCGAGTTCGGCAACACCAAGGTGCCCTTCTACTGCAACTCGGTACGACTGGAGACGGGCGGCAGTGTCTTCTGGGGCTCGCCCGGATTCGAGGACGTGAGCGTGGTCGACGGCGTCTACGCGTCCTGCGCCCTGCCCGGTGTGTTCGAGCCCTTCCAGTGGAAGGGCCACAACTACATGGACGGCGGCATCGTCGACTCGGTCCCGCTGCGCTTCGCCAAGACCCTGAAGCCGGACCTGATCATCGCCGTCGACCTGACGATCAAGGGCACCTACAAGGCGCCGGACTACAAGCAGCGCGTGGTCAGCACCCTGTTCCGTGCCTTCGAGGTGGTCGAGGAGGTGCTGGTCGAGCAGGCCCTGCACATGCACGTGGACCACACGGTCGCGCTCATTCAGCCCAAGGTCGGACACCTGCACCGTTTCGACTTCGAGCAGATGGGCGATGTCGTGAAGATGGGCGAGGACGAGGCCATTCGCGTGCTCACGTCCCACGCGGCCACCCGCGACCTGGTGAGCGAGGAAGTTATCGAGGGGCTCGCGTGCCCCGTTTCGCCCCATGACTACGTTAGCCTGCACATCGATCCGACCCTGTGCATCGGTTGCGGCATGTGCGAGATGGTGTGCGAGACCAACGGCTTCTGGGCTCAGGCACAGACCGCGTCCGTGCGCAAGATGCACAACTACGAGTGCACGCGCGACCACGCCTGTGCGCGCAACTGTCCGACCAACGCGATCAGCCTCGGGAACCTGTAGGGTTCCCACGAGTACTATTCAGGCCGGTCCATCGGACCTCGGAAGCGTTCGAGGCGCTCGATATCATCGTCGCTGAATCCATCGGACGAAGGGGGCGCGCTGTCCTCGACACGCGGGCGACCTTGGGCCTGCGCCTGAGCGGCTTGCCGGAAGAAGGCGAAGATGTCGGGGGCGCCCTGCTGTTCGCCCGCAGCGCCCTGACCCATCATCTGATCCATCATGGGCCCGATACCGTGGCGCAGGCGGACACTCCATAGTTCCCGGATGCCGGTCCACCAGATGAAGATGCCGATGAGGGGCAGTGCGAGGATCATCGGACGCGAGAACACCCCGATGATGCACATGGCGAGTGCCACGTAGCGGCCGACGCGTACCGCGATCTCGGTTGCGCTGACCCAGTCGCCGCGACGCCCCAGCCAGGCGCGCAGGATGCGGCCCCCATCCATGGGGAAGGCCGGGACCAGATTGAACAGTCCCAGAGCCAGGTTCATCATGATGAACGCCTTGGCCATGCCCGCCATCCACGGTGTTCCGGCTCCGAGCCCGTCCGTCAACCAGAGCAAGGGCAGGGCAAGCAACACCAGCGCCAGGTTGACGGCCGGACCGGCGATGGCGATCAGTCCCTCGATGCGCGAGTCCTCCGGGATGTGGCTCATGCGCGCCATCCCGCCCAGCGGCCAGAACGTGATGTCGAGCACGCGGATCCCGAAGCGCTGGGCGACGAGGCTGTGGCCGAGTTCGTGCAGGAGCACAAGCCCGAAGAGCATCGTCAGGTAGGGCAGTACCCCGACGCCGAAGGCGATCGTGTAGAAGAGCATCATCAGGACGAACAGGGAGTGCATCCTGATGTCGATGCCGAATGCGCGTCCGAGATGGATGGAGTTCAAGGTGGGGGAGGTCCTGTGACCGTGACGAGCGGGTTTCGTTCTTTGCGTGCGCCGGACCGGCCCATTCCACCGAACTTCTAACTCGTAGCCCTAGTCTGGACTACCCTGTCGAAGATTCCATGACTCCTTCAGGTGAAGAACGGGTTCCGCAGCTGCTCGAGGTCGATCTGGCGGCCTGGAGTGCTCCCGGGCCACTCCGGCTGACTCCATGCCCCTGGGCCAGCCCGGAGCTGTACCTGCAGTCCATCGGCAACGCCTCGGGACCCGCGCTGGGCCTGGCGCGCTTCCTCGACGACTCCCGGCCCGCGCCGGCGCTCGTCCTGTGTGTCGGGGACTCCGTTCGGCGTGGCATGCCCACTGCCGCGCGCGCTTCGATCCTGGCGCCGTCCCCGCTGACCGGGCGCATGGGCGAGGGGCAGGTTGGAAGCGATCTCGGACGGCGGCTGGCCACGGTCGCGGACGCGCTGGTCGTGCGCGGACGGACCGACCTGGAGGGCGCGCTGCTGCACATCGGCCGGGACGGTCTCGTGGAGCTGCTCTCGATGGGCGAGCTCCGCGGCGCGGATCCCGTGCGCACGCTCGAGCTTGTGCATGCGCGGCTCGGGGAATGTGCGCTGCTGCGCTGCGGATCGGCCGGCGAGCACGGCATCCCCTTCGCCAACCTGGCGGCCGGCGGCGTCGCTCCCAGTTTCGTGGGGCGTGGCGGACTCGGTGCGGCGTTCGGCGCGACGGGTTTGAAGGCCATTGCCATCAGCGCCGCGCCGGTCGCGGCGCGCGAGGACGAATCCCTGACCGCAGCGCTGCTGTCCTCGCCCCGCTTGCGAGCGCGCGGTGCGGGCGGCACCCTGGAGCTGGCCCACGCCTTCGCGGCACGCGGCGACCTGCGCGAGCGCGGCTACTCCCGGCCGGTAGAGTCCCGGGTCGGTGCGGATATCGCGCAGGATGCGGAGCGCTCGGGGCGCGAGCGCCACGGTTGCAAGGGCTGCCCAACACCCTGCGGCTGGATCTTCGAGCGCAGCGACGGAAAGCGCCAGGGCGCCCATTTCAGCGCAGTCTATGCCCTGGGCACGAATCTCGGCCTGGCAGGCCTCGATGATGCGCTGCACCTGCTCGAGGTCTGCGACCGGCTGGGGATCGATGCAAAGGAAGCCGGCGCGTGTCTCGCCCTGCTGGCCCAGGCCGTCGACGACGGGCGCCTGACGGGTGAAGCGCTCTTCGGGGATCGGGACGCGTTCGTGATCCTGCTGGAGCAGCTCGCGCTGCGCAAAGGCCGCGGTGCCTTGCTGTCCGACGGCGCCGCAGTCTTCGCTCGAGCGCACGACCTGGAGGCGCGCGCCTACCACGCCGGCGGCGAGGCTGCGCGGCCGGAGTCGAGCCTGGCCGCGGTTCTCGGGCAGTGCGTGAGTGCGCGCGGTGCGGAACCCATGCGCACCTTCCCGTTTTTGCTTGGAGATGGAGCGCAGCGCGCACGCATCGCGGCGTTGCTCGCCCCGGTCCCTCTCCCCGAACACGCCGACGATGCGCGCAACCCGGCCGGGAAAGGGCGCCTGGTGTGGTGGCACGAGAACCTGGTCGCCGCGCTCGACGTGACAGGCTTTTGCGCCTTCTCCGCCGCGGGCCTGCTCGCGGATGGCGTACTCGATCTCGATCAGCTCGCGCGCCTCGTCCTGCCCAGCGCACGCGGCGCTGCGAGCACACCGGGCGCAGCGTTGCTCGAGATCGGCGCACAGCTGGTCTGGTTACACCACCTCTGGAACGAGCGCGCCGGGGTCAGCCTGGACGACCGCCCGGCCTGGGCCGCGCCCGACCTCGCGCTCGAGGGGATGCTGGACGAGTACCGCCGCTGGCGCGGACTGGACGGGCAGGGGCGCCTGACTCCCGAGGCGAGCCTAGCCTGGGGAGCGATGCCGACGCCGTCCGCGGGATCGGCGTCCGGGTCTCCTTCAGGGGCGGCGCTTGCGGCCACGCCGGCAGCTCGCACCCTGCCTGACGCCGGGACCTCGGCCGAGGTGACCCTCACGGGCTGGGGGCCATTGCGGGCCGGGCTGGGCGCTTCCGGCCGCGTCCAGCTCAGCTTGCCAGCCACCGTGGCCGACGCCCTGCGCGCCGGCGCCGAGGCCTACCCTGGCGCCGCCCCATGGCTGTGGCGCGCGGAACAGCCGATTCCCGCCGTTTACCGTGCGGGTCGACGCCTTGACCCTGCCGATGCCGTGCACGCTGGGGACATTCTCGAGCTGGTCGTCGCGGTTTCAGGCGGATCCACTTGAGCGTCCGGGCCAGCATGGGCGATTCTTGCCAGGGGCCTGCGTGCGTCCACCTCCCGAATCCCTGAACCCGATCCCTTGACCCAGATCCTGATCATCAAGACCGGCGCCCTCGGCGACGTGCTGCGCACGACGTCGGTCCTGCCGGGTCTGCGGGAGCGTTATCCGGACGCGTCCGTCACCTGGGTGACCGCGCACGCGGCGCGTACCCTGGTCGCGAACCACCCGCTGGTGAAATGTGTCGAGTGCGTGGACCCTGATTCGGACTCCGAGCTCGAAGCCCTGGCGACACGCCTGGGCACGACGGAGTGGCTGCGCGTGCTCTCGTTCGACGACGAGCTCGGCCTGTGCCAGCTGGCCAGCCGCTTGCGCACCCCGAGCTTGTCGGGCGCCTACCTGGACGACGCGGGCGAGCGCGTGTACAGCGAGGACGTGGCGCCCTGGTTCGAGATGGGCCTGCTCTCCACGCGCGGCAAGGAGGCGGCCGATCGCGCCAAGGTCGCGAACACGCGCACGCACCCGCAGATCTTCGCGGACATGCTAGGCATCCCGATCGGGCGTCCGCAGCTACCCCTGCGCAGCGATGAAGAGGATTTTGCCAGGACCTTCGCCCAGGCCCAGGGCTGGAGCGGGGAGCGCTTCATCGTCGGCCTGAACACGGGCGCCGGCGGACGCTGGCGCACCAAGGAGCTGCCGGTGGAGCGCACCGTCGAGCTCGTCGGTCTGCTCGCAGCACAGTTCGGCGAGCACGTGAGCTTTCTGACACTGGGAGGCCCGGCCGAGGCGCAACGCAACGCCGAGATCCGCGCCGGGGTGCACGCCGCGGACAGCAGCGTGCACATCGTCGACGCTGGGGCGGACAACTCGATCCCACGCTTCGCCGCGCTGGTCTCCCTTTGCCAGTTGCTCGTGGTGAGCGACAGTCTCGCCCTGCACATCGGGATCGCGCGCGGCGTGCGCATCGTGACCTTCTTTGCCCCGACCTCCGCGGCCGAGATCGAGCTCTTTGGCCTGGGCGAGAAGGTCCAGAGCACGGCCCTCGATTACTGCTCCTACCGCGTGGACACGGACAACTCGACCCTGACCGCCGAGCGCCTGGCCGCCGCCGCAGCACGGGTCGCCGCGCTGCCCGCCCCGCAGGGCTGAGTCCGCAGCAGCCCCTCGCCCCGGAAGCGACCTTCGGTTACGCTCTCGTCCATGTCGGGCAACTTGAAATGGACCCTGGGCAAGACGATCCAGGGAATGGGCCTCGTGGTCGTGCTCGCCGGCGTCCTGGGCAGCATCAGCCTCGGAATGGAAGACGAGGGCCTCGCCTCCATGGGCTTCGAGTTCAAGGGCCTCATGATCGGCGGCGGCCTGTTTCTCGTCGGCTGGCTGCTGGAGCGCGTCTCCGGTAGCGGCGCCCGGTAGCGGCGCCCGGTAGAGCGACCCGGTAGAGCGACCCGGTAGAGGGACCCGGGTCAGCTCGCCGCGGGCCAGTCGAGGATCTCTTCGTTGAAGTCGATGGCGACCAAGATGTCGCGCTTGCCGTCGATGGAGACACGGATCTCCATGTAGTCGTCGTGGGGCACCTCGTGGACCGTGGAGATACGCGCGATCTCGATCCCGCGTTCCGGCGCCAGGCGGGCCTTGATCTTGTTGCAGTAGCGACACTTCGTCGCGTGCGTCAACCTGTCATGGATGGCGACGCCCAGCGTGATCGCTGCGACGAGGGCTGCCACGATGGCCGGGACCTTCCAACCAAAGGCGTAGGTGAGTCCTGCGACCAGCAGGATCAGGATCGGCAGTATCGGGATACTGGCGCCGCGGTTCCGTCCGAGAGGAAGCCTCAAGGTCGGTGATTGTAGAGACGCTGAATCGCTCGATGCCACGGGTTGTGCGGAATCGCCGCGGTCTCCGGTACACTCCTCCGCGATGCGCAGATGCAAATGGCTACCCCTGGTCTGGGTCCTGTCCCTGGCCGCATGCGCCAGCGTTCCGGCGCAGACCGTGTCCGGCGGGGCGCGCGTCTCCGCGGCCGCGGGCTGGCAGCGTGGATTCGAGACCCAGGTGTATCCTGCAGGCATCGTGACCGCGATGTACGGCGAACGCGCGTTGTCGCCGCGCGATGCGTTCTTCGTGCGCGTCGGATACAACTTCACGGACCGCCAGGACTTCGGCGAGCACGACCACGAGCGTGGCGGTGGTCCCGGATTCGGGATGGCCTACCGGCACCGCTTCGCGTCGTCGGACGAGAGCGGTTGGTTCGCTGGCGGCCGGGCCGACCTCTGGATCCTGCAGATCGACTGGTCCGACGACCCGAGCTTCATGAATCCCGGTGGACGTATCGGGTCCAGTGATGTGACCGTGTTCCAGCCCGCTGCGGAAGTCGGCTACGGCTGGATGCGCGGCCAGGGCCGCCTCGATCTGACCCTGACCGCGGGCGCCGAGATCAACGTCGGCGTGGCCGGCGAGGACGTGGGCGAGGGCGCGATCGTGCTGCTGGGCGTTCGATATTCCATGTGATCGCCGAATGTCGGCACCGTTGTCAGGTGGCGCGTTTCGGTGATCCGGAGCCGTGTTCGACGCTCTGGACCTGCGGGAAGTGCGCGTCGCCAGGTGCCGGGTGCTCGACGCCGCGCTGGGTTGATTGGGGTCCGTAAGAAGTGGAGACTCGCGTTTGCGCGGCGATCAGGACGTGGATCTGGTGGCATGATCTGGGCTGTAACGCCGCCGCACTCAAGCGAAGGGAAAGCACCGAATGGAGCATGACGCCCAGGAGTTGCCGCTCGGAGAGCGGGTCGAGGTCGAGTCCGGGGTCACCGTGGAGAGGCGCTGCTTCCTGAAGACTGCAGCCGTGGCCTTCGGAGTGGTGGCCGTTCCGGGGCGCCCAGAGCTGCGTATCGGGGCGAGCGAGAGCGCGGCGCTGACGCTCGAGGAGTTTCTGGTCGAGGCCGTGCCGGTGGCGAAGGCGCTGGTCGAGGATCCCACGCTCGCGGGGCAGGACCGTTACCTGCTGACGCTCGCAGCTTACGCGGTGCGCCTCGAGGGCGTGCCCGTGCCGGAGTTGCGGCCGACGAGCCAGGACGGCGGTGTCTCGATCGGCTTGAACGGTGCGCCCGGACCGTTCGTGATCCTGCACTGGAAGATGGAGCCGGGCTCCGAGGTTCGCAGCCACGCGCACACCTATGGCAATGTCGTCACCTTCGGCCTCGAGGGGGCCGCGCGGGTCGAGAACTTCGAGGTGCTCGGCGTGCCCGACTACGATTCGGCCGAGCCCTTTCAGGTGCGGCGCACGATTTCGCAGTGGCTGACGCCGGGAGGCACGAACCTCGTCAATCTGCAGCGCAACTACGTCCACGGTTTCAAGGCGGGGCGCGACGGTGCGCGCGGCCTCGACATCACGACGCGCATCCTCGAGAAGCGTGCGACGCCGTATCTGGAGCTCGGAGAGGCGGCCGGAGATCAAGACGGCGTCTTCACCGGCATCTGGACCGACTGAACCCTCGAAGCTTGCTAGGCCACCGGGGCGGCGAACTGCAGCGCGTGCAGGCGTGCGTAGAGCCCACCGTGTTCGAGCAGTTCCGAGTGCGTTCCCCGTTCCCGCAACTCGCCCTTGTGCATCACGAGGATCTGGTCGGCGCGCCGGATGGTCGAAAGGCGGTGCGCGATGACCAGGCCGCTGCGGTCCTTGAGCAGGCTGTTGGTGGCCTGCTCGATCTGGGCTTCGGTTGCGGAGTCGATGCTGGCGGTGGCCTCGTCGAGGATCACGATGCCGGGTCGTCCGGCCAGGGCGCGCGCGATCGCGAGCAGCTGACGCTGACCGGTCGAGAAGGTTGCCCCGCGTTCCGCGACCTGGGCCGACAGGCCGCCGGGCAGGCGCTCGAGCAGGGCGTCGGCGCGGCTGGCGCTCAACGCGGACTGCAGGGACGCTTCGTCGACTTCGGGCCGCTCCATGACCAGGTTGTCGCGCACGCTTCCCGCGAACAGGAAGTCCTCCTGCAGGACCAGGCCGAAGCGCTGGCGCAGGGCGCGCGGGTCGAGCTCGGCGATGTCGATGCCATCCAGGGTGATGCGGCCCGCGCTGGGGTCGTAGTAGCGCAGCAGGAGGTTGACCAGGGTCGACTTGCCCGAGCCCGTCGCGCCCACGATCGCCACGGTGTGCCCGGGCGGGATGTCGAAGCTGACCTCCGAGAGCACCTGCTTGCCCTCGATGTAGCTGAAGGAGACGTTCTCGAAGCGCACGTGGCCCGGGCCTGTGCCTGTGGGGAGCTGCCGCGGCTCGGCGGGCGGTCGCACATGCGGTCGCATGTCGAGGATCTGGAAGACGCGTTCCGCGGAGGCGAAGGCCGACTGCATCACGTTGTAGCGTTCGCCGAGCTCGCGGATCGGACGCACGAGCAGGTTCAGGTAGAACCAGAACTGCACGAACACTCCGTAGGTGATGCCGCCGTCGATGAAGGACTGGCCCACGACCCAGAGCGTCACGCCTTGGATCAGGTAGACGGCGCTCGACATGGCCGGGTAGAACAGCGCGAACAGATAGATCGTGCGTCGGTTGGCCTTGAAGTAGCCGTCGAGATGATCCTGGAAGCGCTCGGAGACGCGCTGCTCGCGCCGGAAGACCTGGACCACGCGGATGCCCGAGAGCACCTCCTGCAGGTAGCCATTCAGGCGCGCCAGGTGCGCGCGCACGACGCGGTGGGCGCGCCGCGCTCCGCCGCGGAAGGCGATGCTGATGCCGATCAGGAGCGGCGTCAGGACCAGGACGACCAGTGCCAGCTTCCAGTGGATGAAGAACAGGATGCAGAGCACGATGCCGACCTTGATCAGGTCGAAGGCGAGCACCACCACGCCCGACGTGAACATCTCGTTCAGGTTCTCGATGTCGCCCGTGACGCGCGTGACCAGGGAACCGGTCGGCTGCTTGTCGAAGAAGCGCAGGTCGAGGCTCTGGATGTGGCGGAACAGGCGCACGCGCAGGTCGTGCACCACCGCCTGGCCTGTGCGCGTGAGCTGGGCCGTCTCCAGGTAGCAAAAGACGACGCGCACGAGCACCAGGCCCATGAACAGTGCGATCCAGAACCAGAGTTCCTGGATGTGGGCGGCGCGGTCGACGATGCCCTCAGCGCGACTGGCGGCCACCGGACCGTCGAGGGCGCGGCGCCAGATCCAGGGACCGATCAGGTCCAGCACGAGCAGCCCGGCCAGGACCAGGAAGCTCTGCATGAACAGCCGCGCGTGAGGGCGTGCGAACGTCAGCAGCCGCCGGAACAGCGAGTGATCCCAGACCTTGCTGGCGATGACCTCCGTTTCACTCTCGCTCATAGACCCGAGAGCTCCTCCAGGCGCTGCTGCTGACGCCAGGTGTCCCGGTACCAACCCGGGCGCTCGATCAGCTGATCGTGGGTGCCGAGGTCCGCGGGCGTGCCTTCCACCGTGAGCACCAGCACCTGTTCGGCACTGCGCACGGTGGACAGCTGGTGCGCGGCGAGGATCACCGTGCGTCCTTCGCCAACATCGCGCAGGTTGCTGACGAGCTCCTTCTCCGTCTCTGTATCGACAGCGGAGAGGCAATCATCGAGCACCAGCACGCGCGGGTTGCGGGCCAGGGCGCGTGCGATGCAGGTACGCTGGCGCTGGCCGCCCGAGAGCGAGACTCCGCGTTCGCCGATCACCTGATCGACGCCGTCGGGGAAGGCCGCCACTTCCTCGGTCATGCATGCGCGTTCGATCAACGCCTCGACCTCCGCATCGGAGAGCGCTCGGTCCGCCCCGAAGCGGATGTTGGCCTCGTAGGACTCCGAGAACAAAAAGCTGTCCTGGGGCACATAGCCGAAGGCTGCGCGCAGGGTGGAGAGCGACAGCTCCCGGATCGGAACGCCGTCGAGCCGGATCGTGCCTTCGGGTTCGTGCAGACGCCCGAGCAGGTTGAGCAGCGTGCTCTTGCCGCAGCCCGTTGGCCCGACCACGGCCAGGGTCGAGCCCGACGGCACGGCGAGGTCGATGCCGGACAGCGCCGGTGTGGCGGCTTCAGGGTAGGTGAAGTGCACGCCTTCGAGATCGATGCGGCCATCGACGCGCTCCAGTTCGCGCGGCTGCTGGGGCTCTTCTATGTCCGATTCGCGTCCGAGCAGCTCCATGATGCGCTGGGCGCTCGCCACGGCGCGCGGGTACATGCCGGCGATCCAGCCCAGGGCGATCAGGGGCCAGAAGACCTTGAAGGTCAGGTCGATGAACTTGAACAGGTCGCCATCCACGAGGCGCCGATCGATCAGCGCCAGTCCGCCGATGATGAGGATGCTGACGAAGGTCAGGTCGTTGGCGCCGTGGATCGCGGCGTTCATCACGCTGCGCGCGCGCCCCAGCTCGACCTGGTTGACCATGTTCTCGCGACTCGTGCGCTCGAACAGGGCCGCCTGCTGGTCCTCGCGTGCGTAACCCTTGACGATGCGGATCCCGGAAAAGTTCTCCTGCGCCCGGTGGCTGATGTCGGCCAGGCTCTCCTGGACCGCCAGGGAATGGCGATGCAGCCGTGGCGTGAGCAGCTTCATGGCCGTGCCCATGAGCACCATCGGCAGGGTCATGGTCAGCGCCAGGGCCGGGTTGAGCGAGAACAGCAGCACGATCGTGATCGGGACGACCACCATGGCGCCGGCGGTGTACATCAGGCCCGGCCCGAGGAACATGCGGATGTTCTCGACGTCCGATGTCAGCCGGCTGACCACATCGCCGGAGCGGCTCTGGTTGTGGAACGAGAAGGGCAGCGACGTGAGCTTGTCGAACAGGTCGCGCTTGAGTTGGATCTCGACCCGCCGCGAGACGACGACCAGTAACCAGCGCTGTGCGAAGCGAAAGATCGCGTGCACCACGACGAAGAGTGCGAACAGCAGCAACATGCCGCGCATGAACTCCGTGTCCGGAGCCGTCTGCATGCGCGTGATCGCGTCGCCGACCACGACGGTCAGGGCCACGTCCGCGAGCTGTGCCATGGGAATGCACAGGAACCCCAGGAGCAGCGTCCCGCGGTAGCGCAGGAAGCGCTCGAAGAATGAGAAGAGGGTCCTCACGTTGCGCCGATTATTCCGGCGTGGGCAGGCGCGCCGTCCAGGTCTCGCGATGGCTGTCGATGGCGTCGAGCAGCGTGCTCAGGTGGCGTGCGCGCTCCTGCGCATCGCCCGCGCCCTGGCGCAGGAGCGGGAAGGTCTCGGCGGCGTAGCCCGAGTCAAGACTCGGCGCCCAGAGGCGATTCTGGTACCAGGGCCGGCCGCTCAAGCCCGACGGCAGGTCGAGTCGTGCGAAGAGGCGCTCGCGCAGGGACGTCAGCGCCAGGGCATCGAGCGCGAGAGTGCTGGCGCCCTCTGGGCTGGACGCGTTGGCCTGATCCAGGCTCGGGGCCTCGCCGCGCCGCATGCCTTCCATGCTCGACGCACCTTCGACCTGTTTCTCGCTCCAGCTGTTCCAGGCGCCCTTCACCGCGGACTCCAGGGCTTCGAAGGCCGTCGCGAGACGCTCGGCCGGCTCCGCGCCGATGGCGTCGGCCGCCGCGCGCGCGTGGCGGGCGAGTTCGTGCGCAGCCCAGGCTTCGTCGAGAGCCAGGGGGCCCGCGCTCGCGATCTCGGTGGCCAGGGCAGCGAAGAGCGCGCCCGCCGTCTCGTGTACCTGGAAGTCCGGGTCGATGAAGCGTTCGACGAAACTGAAGTCGTCGAAGCGGGTGTGGTACTGACCGCCGCCCGAGCCGCCGAAACCCAGATCGAGCACGGGCACCTGCAGGTGGTGGGCGAAGGCCGTGAAGTCCGATCCGGACCCGGGCAGGCGCAGCTGTCCAGCGGCACCGTCCGCGTCCAGCCATGTCTGGGCCAGGGAGCGCGTCCCGTCGCTCGGGTCGGGCACGCCGGCCAGGGCGCGTGCGAGCACGGACTCCATGCCCGGGCTGCCACTGGCGTGGAAGCGCGCGCCGCCGACGACCGCATCGCCATTGACGTAGGCCAGCAGGTTGTCCCGCACCCAGTCCGCGTTGGCTTCCGCCCATTCCGTGCTGCCGATCAAACCGAACTCCTCGGCGTCCCAGAACGCGAAGGCGATCGAGCGCTCGGGCCGCCAGCCGTCCCGTGCGCGCTGTCCGAGCCGTTGCGCGGCACGCAGCAAGGCGATCGTGCCGCTGCCCGCGTCGTGGGCTCCGCGCACCCAGGCGTCTCGGTGGTTGCCAAGCAAGACCGTCTGCGCGTGCAGTCCGTCGATGCGCGCGATCACGTTCACGATCGGCCGCAGGGTCCTGGGCGCATCCACCCGAATGAAGGCCTCGACCGGGCCCGGTCCGACCCGCATGCGTACTTTCTCGGCCTCGCCTTCACCGTCCGCTGGCTCGACCGCGACCCTGCGCATGCGGAGTTTCTCGATGATGCGCGCCGCCTGCGCCGCGCCGATCGGCAGGCAGGGGATCGATGGCAGCCGGTCTTCGAGCTCGGCGCCGTGGAGGCGCTTGCGCGACGCCGTCTCGCCGGGCGCGGGGGATGCGAAGCCCGGCGTCGACGGATCCCCGGGCTGGCTCGCGATCTCGAGGATCGCGCCACGCTGCACGGCCCAGTCAGGCTTCCAGCGGCCCTTCGGCCACGTGTCGCCCTTCGCGGCGCCGTCTCCCTCCGGGTCGCTGAACAGCAGGACGGCCTTGCACCCAAGCTCGGCCGCGATCTCGACCTTGACGCCGCGGTACGCCCGACCGTAACGCACCAGCGCCACCTTGCCGGCCGGGTCGACGCCCGCCGCGCGCAGTCGTTCGTAGTCGGCGTGCAGGCCATGGCCCGCGTCGATCACCGCCGCGCGCACCTCGCCGCTTGCGGTCCAGGCGCTGAACGGGGGGATGTCGGCCGCGGGCACCTGGTCCGGGTCGAAGGACGCGTAGTGCTCGTGAAAGGGCTTGTCCGCCAGGGCGTCTTCGAACAGTTGCAGGTCGAGCTGGTGCGGTAGCGAGAGCAGCACCTCGCGCACGTCGAGTTCCACGTCGAGTCCGGCCTGCACGAGTTCCCCGGCCAGCCATTCCGCGGCTCGCCGGGAGCCCGATGTACCGGCCAGTCGCGTGGCCGAAGTCAGCTCGCGTAGCAGCTCGCGCGCAGGCGGGGCATTGTCCTCGGCAGCGGGCGTCTGAACGCCGGCGGCAATCGGAAGGCCCGGGGCGAGCAGGAGGAGCGTCGTGACGCTGAGGGCGAACGGTGAAAGCATGGGGGCGGGGGAGTCGGATCCAGGGCGGGCAATGCTGGATCCTAAGCGAGGTTGCCCGGGAATCGAAGCCGTGCGCGCACTTCTCGGGCCGGGAACTCGCGTGGCAGGGGCTCCCGGCTCGGATCAGTCGCGGCCGAGGCGGCGGACCAGCTCGGGGAGCAGGGCCGTCAGGCGTGCATTCAGGCCGAAATGTCCGCCCTCGAACTCCACGTGCTCGAACGGGACCTCCAGCTCGCGCAGGCGCCCGGTGAGCGCTCGCAGCGCGAACTGCAGATGGAACTCGTCGCTGCGGCCCGCCTCCAGGTACAGCCACTCGAGGCGCCGCAGGTTTGCGGCAAAGTGCTTGCTCGCGTGTAGCGGGTCGTACGCGAGCCAGCGCTCCCAGGTGGCCTGGATGCGCTCGCCCGAGCGCGGATCGATGGGCAGGTCGAAGCCCATGGGCGAGTCCGGGTTGGGGGAGTAGCAGGCCGACATGGCGAGCAGGTTGAGGACCGCGTGACCGTCGCCCGAGAGGTCGCAGTGTTGCGCGAAGGCGGCCAGGAAGGCGGCCGGATCCGAGTCGTGGGCCAGCAGGCCGCGCGCGGCGTTCAGGAAGTCCGACGCGTACCCGAATTCAAAATGGCAGTCGCCTGAGATCGACGCCACCACCGGAAACGTGTCGGGATGGCGCATGCCCAGGTGCAGGGCGCCGAAGCCTCCGGAGCTCTTCCCGCACACGGCCCGGCGCCCGGGGCGCGTCGGGTAGGTCTCGTCGATGAACGCCACCAGCTCGCGCGCCACGTAGGTCTCGTAGTTCCCGCAGAAGCTGCTGTCCACGTACTGGCTTCCGCCAAGGCGCGTGAAGGCGTCGGGCATCACCAGGATCGCGGGCGGCGCTTCGCCGCTGGCGACGGCGCGATCGAAGGCCTGCACCACGCCCGCTTTCCACGGGTGCGTCTCGAGCAACGCCTGGGGCCGGCCCGTGAAGGCCGACAGGATGAAGACCACCGGCAAGCCGCCCTCGACGTCTTCGAAGTTCGGGGGCAGGTAGACCGGCACCTCACGGATGTGCGCGTCGCCGAGTGCATTGCCCTGCAGGGCGCGACTCTCGAACGGGCGCGTCTCGACGCGCCCCGTGAAGGCCAGGGGATCGCGCCGGTACGGGGTTTCGTCCATGTTCCGCCTCAGGCCAGGGTCCGGTAGCCGGGACGGATCTTCTCGTCGATCAGGCGCACACGTTCCGCGTAGGGGAAGAACGCGGATTTCATCGAGTTGATGGCGATGCGCTCGAGGTCGTCCAGGTCGCAGCCGAACTCCTCGACAGCGACGAGATACTCCTCGGTCATGCTCGTGCGGCTCATCAGCCGGTTGTCCGTGTTCAGGGTGACCCGGTAGCCCTCGTCGAGGAAGTAGCGGAACGGGTGCTCAGCGATCGAGGGTGTGGCGCCGGTGTGTACGTTGCTCGACAGGCAGACCTCGATCGGGATGCGGTGATCGAGCACGTAGCGCGCCAGCCCGCCGACGTGGATGACCTTCTCCTCGTAAACCACTATCTCGTCGAACAGTCGCGTGCCGTGGCCGATGCGGTGCGCGCCACAGTACTGCAACGCCTGCCAGATGCTCTCCGGGCCAAAGCTCTCGCCGGCGTGGATCGTGATCGAGCCGTTGCTGCGCATGATCAGCTGGAAGGCCTCGATGTGGTGCTTGGGCGGGTGGCCGTCCTCCTCGCCCGCCAGGTCGAAACCCACGCAGCCGCGCTGGCGCCACGCGACCGACAGCTCGGCCAGCTTCAGGGAGAGCTCGGCCGACTCGTTGCGCATCGCGCACACGATCAGCCCGAACTCGATGCCGAAGTCGGCCTGTCCACGACGCAGGCCGCGCAGGACCGCGCGCATGACCGCGTCCAGCCCGAGACCTTCCTGCGTGTGGAAGTGGGGCGCGAATCGGATCTCCGCGTAGACCACGTTGTCCGCCGCCAGGTCCTCCATGGACTCGTACGCGACGCGCTCGAGCGCATCGGCCGTCTGCATGATGGCGATCGTGTGCGAGAAGCCCTTCAGGTAGAGACCCAGGTCGCCGTGGTCGGCGCCCTCGAAGAACCAGCGCGCCAGGGCCTCGGGCTCGCTCTCCGGCAGGCCTTCGTAGCCAGCGTCACGGGCCAGCTCGAGTACGGTGGCGGCACGCAGGGAGCCGTCCAGGTGTTCGTGCAGGAGCACCTTCGGAGCCTGCTGGACCCGCTCGCGGGACACGGGTGACTTGGTCGAGTTCATGGGGGCAGAATCTAGCCCATCGGACGGATTTTCCAAGGTGCAAGCGCAGCGGCCTGGGGTCGCTCGCGGTTGTGGCGCAGGTCAGCGATCCCTATTCTCTCCGTCTTCAGGCCCGGCTTGCCCGTGCCAATTGACCGATCCCGGCCTGTATGACATCGAAATGAACTCGAACCTGCGTGTCCGCATCGCTCCCAGCCCCACGGGGGCGATCCATCTTGGTCTGGCGCGAACCGCGCTCTTTAACTGGGCCTTTGCCCGGGGCCGCGGCGGCAAGTTCCTGCTGCGCGTCGAGGATACGGATCGTGAGCGCTCGACCAGCGAGTCGGAGCAGGCGATCCTGGCGGGCTTGAAATGGCTCGGGCTCGACTGGGACGAGGGCCCCGATGTGGGCGGCGAGTACGGGCCCTACCGCCAGTCCGAACGCATCGAGCGGCACTGCATGCGCGCCATCGAGCTGCTCGAATCAGGGCATGCCTATCGCTGCTTCTGCACCCCCGAGCGGCTCGACGCGTTGCGCGAGACGCAGATGAAGGCCAAGCAGACACCGGCCTACGATCACCTCTGCCGCTCGGTCGAGCGCGCCGAGGCGGACCGACGCGCGGAGGCGGGCGAGGCCTGCGTGATGCGCTTCCGGATTCCGGAAGGGGAGACACGCTTCGAAGACCTGGTACGCGGCGAGGTCACGTTCCAGAACCACGAGGTCGACGACTGGGTCATGGTGCGTCGGGACGGCAATCCGACCTACAACTTCGTGGTCGTGTGCGATGACCTGGACATGCGTATCAGCCACGTCTTCAGGGGCGAGGAGCATCTGGTCAACACCCCCAAGCAGATCCTGCTCTACCGCGCCTTCGGCGAGGAGCCGCCCGCCTTTGGCCACCTGCCCTTGATGCTGGGCCCGGATCGCAAGAAGCTCAGCAAGCGCTCGGGCGACACCTCGCTCGAGGACTACCGCGCGAAGGGCTATCCGCCGGAGGCCGTCCTGAACTTCCTGGCCCTGCAGGGCTGGGCGCTCGATGGCGAGACCGAGGTCTTCTCGACCGCGACCCTGGTCGAGAAGTTCGAGATCAAGGCGGTGAGCAAGGGCGGTTCGATCTTCGACTTCGACAAGTTCCTGTGGCTGGCGGGGGAGTACGTCCACCACCAGGCCGTCGAGCACGTCGCCGCATGCTGTGCGCCGTTCGTGATCGCCGCGGGCCTGATGACGGCCGATGAGATCGAGGCGCGCGAGAATTGGTACCACTCGATCGTCGCCATGGAGCGCGAGCGCATCCGTATCTACTCGGAGCTGCCCGCACGCATCGAGCACTTCTTCTGCGAGGACGACAAGGTCTCCTTCCAGCCCAAGGCCGAGAAGAACGCGCGCAAGCACGCCGAGCGCGCCGACACCCTGCGCGACTTTGCTGCGTGGCTGGCGGACCGCCCCGAATGGAGCGCGGACGATCGAACCGCTGCTGCGGCTCAGCTGGGCGCCGAGACCAAGGCCTGGATCACGGAGCGCGGCCTGAAGCTGCCAGGCCTGTTTCAACCCCTGCGCTGCGCCCTGACGGGCCTCCCAGGCGGTCCGGACCTGTTCGAAACCCTGTTCGTCATCGGCCGCGAGAGTGCCCTGAGGCGGATAGAATTCGGTATCGAGCGCTTGAAGGACTGAGCCGCCGGGCGGGGCTGTCCGGCCCGGTGGCTCAAGCGATCGCCGTTCCTGGTCGAAGAGGGCACAGCCCTCTCACGGGGAAGCGCCCCGGAAACTGGCCAATGGAAGACCCGAACGAAGACTGGACCGGCGACGAGCTCACCTGCGAGGTGGTCTGGATCATGATCCAGGGCTTCGCCAGCGGGGACACGACCCCGGACGGCGAGCATCTGATGCGGGTCCACATGGCCCATTGTGGCGAGTGCCGGGACGAGTACCGCTCGGCGATGGTCACCATGGCGCGCATCGGCGGGGAGCGCCGTCGCAACCGAGTCGAGAACGAGCGCCAGGAGCGACACGATCGCCTGCGCGCGATGGCGTTCCAGGCGGCCGCGCCGCCGAGCGGAAAGTTCCACCGCATGCGCACGATGCTGTACCCGGCCTTCTTCGCGTTCCTGCTGTTCCAGGTTTCACGCATGTCCGTGGCAGTCGCGGGCGTCTCGGTCACCGGCTTGACCGGCGAGGTCAGCGTGCGTGACGAGGGACTGGAGCCGACTGCCGAGCTGACCGCGGAGCGTGGTGACTGGTGCCTGACCGGTCCCGATTCGAGCGCGCGACTCGACGCCAAGCACGCCGTGGTCCTGGTCGGGCCGTCCTCGGCGGTCATCGTCCAGCGTGCCGCGCCAGCCCGATATCGCCTGGACCGAGGCTCGCTCGAGATCGAGGGCAGCTGCACGATCGACACGCGCTGGGGCATCGTCGACCTCAAGGACGGACGCGCGCGGGTCGTCCTGGAAGCACGCGGGGTCGAGGTCGAGTGCCACGCAGGCCTGGCCGCGTTCACAGGCATGGGCGGCAGCGTGGCGGTCGATGTGGATTCCATCCACCGCAGCTGGCTCTGAACCGGATTCGCCGTGGGGCGCCGTGTTCGGCCACGTGCAAGGGTGTCGTAGCCCGGCACCGGCTCTTGATTCCCTCTCGTTGACGACACGGGAGCGGCAGACAACCGGCCGAGGCTAGACGACCGGCCGTGGGGGCCTACCGCAGTACACTCGCTGTCATCGAGGCGTTCCCGGGGCGCACCTTCCTGCAAGGACACACCGTCCGGGCTTCGCCCCAGATGCACGGGCTACGACAGGGATCCATAGGCGCATTGCAGGGCGGGTTCAATTCAGACCCGCCCAATATCCGATCGAACGGCTGATAGACTGGGGGCTTGGTCCTCTTCCATCAGAACAAGCCCGAGGTGGCGGGTGTGGCGCCCAGGCGACATTCGGACGCGCGTCTGGCCTTCTTCCGCGCGGCCGAACGGCTGTTCGTCTGGGCGGGCGGTCGGCGCTTCTACCGCCACTTCTTTCTGCGCGCCGGCCGTTTCGTGGTGCGCGAGGAACGGGTGTACGTGCCGGACCTGCCGCCGGAGCTCGATGGCTTCTCGATCGCCCAGCTATCGGACTTTCACGCGGGCCCGTTTCTGGGCGCGGGCGACCTGGACGACGTCATCGCCGCTGTCGAGGCCCTCGACGTCGACCTGGTGGCCATGACCGGCGACTTCATCACCCACCACTCGCGCGAGGTCGAGTGTGTTCTGCACGATCTCGGGCGTTTCCGATCGCGGCTGGGTTCGTTCGCGGTTCTGGGCAACCACGACTACCACCGACGACAGGAGGCGCGCATCGTCACGGGCCTGGCGCAGCAGGGCGTGCGCTGCCTGCGCAACGAGAGCGTGCGCCTGGACGTCGGGACTGCGCAGCTGTACGTCGTGGGCCTGGAGGATCTCGAGGAGTCCCGGGACGTGGATCCGGAGCGTGCGCGCGCGGACGTGCCCGCGGGCGGGTTGGAGATCCTGCTCTGCCACAATCCCATGGGGGCCCCGCGCCTCTACCGGGAAGGCTGCATCGCGATCCTCTCGGGCCACACCCACGGAACCCAGATCGACCTGCCGGTCCTGCGCCGCATGGGGCCCCAGCACCCGGGGCTGCGCGTGGACTTCGGCCCGACGACGCTGCTGGTGAGCCGCGGCATCGGCGTCGTCGGGGCTCCCTTGCGCTTCAGGGCACCTGCGGAGATCGTCTGCGTGCGTCTGGTACGCGGCGCGGCGCAGGAGGTCGTGGATGGCAACTCGGACGTCGCAGTGGCGCCCGGGCTGGTAGACTGAGGCGTATCGTGCAAGGAAGTCTCTGTCTCAAGAAGGGTGTGCTGTACGTCGGCCGCAGCGCGAAGACCGCGTCGGTCGCTTCGTACGATCTCGATGGGCACCCGCTCGAGACGCGCTTCATGTTCAGGGATGAGCACACGGGCATGTCTTCGGTCTCG
Organism: Planctomycetota bacterium; assembly: GCA_047618565.1. GTDB lineage: Bacteria > Planctomycetota > UBA1135 > UBA1135 > JBLHKW01. The sequence goes on along the minus strand of JBLHKW010000058.1, from coordinate 3,493 downwards.
GGGCTCGATGTGGACGATGACCACCGCATCTGGGTCGCGGACGGCGCGGGCGGACGCCTGCGCGGCTTCACCCTGTTCGGGCGCGAGATCGCGCTCGTCGGGACCGAGCCGGATTCGAGCGAGGACCTGAGCGGCAGTCTCGGATTGCCGGTGGACGTGGCTGCGAGCGGGTCCGATGACACGCTCGAGATCCTGGTCGCGTCGCGCGGTGTCCGGCGCCACGCGTTGCAGTCCCTCCAGCCCGAGTCCGGGCATGTACATTCCCTGCGGCCCCTCGGCGATCCACGGGGCCAGTTTCAGGACCTCGTGAGCGTCGCGCGCACGGGGGATCTGGTCTACGCCTGCGAGCGGCGGGCGAGCCGGATCCAGGTCTTCCGCCAGGGAGACTTCCACTTTGCGTTCCAGATCCCGGCCAGCGGTGGGGGATTCGCCGTGCCCTCCGCCGTGGCCGTGCTCGACGACCGGCGCGCGCTGGTCACCGTGACCCGACCCGAGAGCGCACTGCTGCTGGTCGACCGCACCGGGACCGTGTTGCGCGTGCTGGCCAGTGGGCCCGAGGAGGGTGGCGCGTCGGACGGGGCACCGCGATCGGGCGAGGTGCGGCATCCGAGTGGCGTGGTCGTCGAGCCCGGTGAGCGCGACCGCGACACGCGCCTCGCGGTGCTCGATTGCGATGGTGAGCGGGTGCAGGTCTTCAACCTCGAGAGCGTCTGTTACGGCGCCTTCCAGCATCTCGCCGACTTCTGACATGCATCGTCGAGGACCGCGTCCGAGGGCGATCCCGCTGTTGGCGTTGCTGGCCGGCGCCGTGGGTCTGCTGCTGTTCCTCTGGGCGCGCGGCGTCGTGGCACCGTCCGAGGGCCGCGCCGGACTGGCAGCCCTCGACGGGCCATCCGGACCTGGTGATGCGTCGCGCCGTGACCTGGCTGCCGAGCCCGTTCCCGGCGAGGCGCTCGAGCTCGCGCGCGAGGCCCTGTCTGGCGTCGCGGATCCACCCCAGGTCGTGGATCGCGATGTGGCGCAGGAGGCCGGCATCGAGGACATGGAGTGGATCGACGTGCGCATCGTCGATCGTGACAGCGGCGCGCCCATCGCCGGCGCAAGCGTGTTCCAGTACCGGCCCGAAGGCCCGCTGGAGACCACGGCGGACGCCGACGGTGGATTGCGACTGGCCACGCTCGGAGTACCCATCCGGGTCCGGCATGCAGCGTACGTCGATGTGTTCGCGCCACGGATCCCCGACGCGCGCCCCGTGCGGATCGAGCTCACCCGTAGCCTGCGCCTGTCGGGCCGCCTCGTGGACCCGGCCTCGGCCGCGATCTCCGGTGTCTCGGTGCGCCTCGGCGGCGGCACCCTGGATCCGGGACTCGACCTGGACGAGACGCCGCCGACCGACCTGCTGATCCACAGCGATGACGACGGGCGCTTCGTCTTCGAGGGGCTGCGACCGGGGCGCTACACGCTACTGATCGCCGAGGCCGACGAGCTCCACGCCGCGCGCCTCGAGCAGGGCGTCGAGGTCTGGACCGGGGATGAACGCGAGCGGATCTTCGTCCTGGACAGCGGCGCAACCCTGTCGGGGCAGGTTCGCTGGCGACAGGAGAACGTGCCCATCGCGGACGTGCGCATCGAGGTCTCGCCTGCCTGGGAACTCTGGGAGGACGGCGAGCCGCCGCGACGAAGGGTGCTGACCGATGCCGACGGACACTTCGAGATCCCGGGGCTGGCGCGCGCGCCCTACGAGCTGCGCGCGCGTGCGCCATGGGGCGCGACCGTCACGCGCGAGATCATGAGCCCGGGGTCCGGCGAATCCTTCGAGTGCAACCTCGAGCTACGGCAGCCGGCACAGGTCAGCGGCCGTGTTTACGATTCCGAGGGCGAACACGTCGCCGCTGCGCGCGTATGGATCACCTCCCGGCCCGAAGGCCGTGACTTCGACTGGAGTGATCTCTCTTCCGCAAGCATGGACACGCCGTTCCTGCTCGCGACGCTCTCGGGAGGGAATGGCGATTACCACTTCGACAATGTGCCCACCCGGGAAGCGCTCTGGATCCTGGCGCTTCCACCGGGACCCGCGGCCGCGGACGAGCGGCCGGCCTATTTCGAGCCCCTGCGCGTGGTCGAGGGCCAGGCGCGCACGGGCCTCGACCTCACTCTTGCCGGCGTCTTGCAGCTGGAGGGGCTCGTGACCGACGAGGGCGCACGCTCGCTCGCCGGGGTGCACGTCGAGGCCTGGCACGTGCGCTGGGGTCGAACGAGTCCCGGCCGTACCGCCACCACCGATACGGACGGTCGCTTCAGCGTGGGCCCGTTGCCCTTCGGCGCAACCCGGATCGAGTTCTCCCATGATGGCTACCGCGACGCGGTCCAGAGTGCGCGTCTCGAGGAGGGCGACCCGCAGACCATCGAGCAGGAACTCGTGCAGGCGCACCCCATTACCGGCTGGGTCGTCGACGAGGCGGGTCTCGGCATATCCGGCGCCAGGGTGCGTGCCCGCGCAGTGGAGCCCGTGGGCCCGGGCCCGAAGAAGGGCAGTACCACTAGCGATATCTTCGGTGCCTTCGAGATCGACGGCCTGAAGGAAGGCCGCTGGAAGGTCGACGCGTCCGCTTCGGGATTCTCGCCCCTCGACCGCTCCGGTATCGAGGTCCGGACCCCCGACCCCGCGCCACTCCTCTTCGTGCTCGCCGCGAAGACCCTCGACGCGACGGGATCCGTGCACGGCGAGGTGCACTGGAAGGCCAGCGGACGCCCCGTCTGGGATCTCGAGTTCTCGGGCAAGCGCGGAGGCGTCGCGCGCCTCTCCGGCGCCGGCTTCGAGCTGCACGGCATCCGTCCCGGCCGCTTGCGCCTGGTCGCTTCAGCCGCGGGTATGGAACCCCTGATCTTCGACCCCGTGGAAGTGTTGCCAGGCGCCGACCTCGACCTGGGCCGCCACGAAGTCTCCAGCGCCACCCGCCTGACCGTCGCCGTACGCAACACCACCGGCACGCTCCTCAGGGACGGCGTGTCGGTCCGCATGGAACCCCTGCCGGTCGCCAAGCAAGGCTGCGGCAAGCGACAACCCAAGCGACGCTTCGTCGAAACGAACACCCGCGGCATCTTCCTCCACGAAGCCGTCCCACGCTGCCACTGGCGCCTACGCGTCACCCACGACGGTTTCGCGCCCTACTCGGAGATCGTGCGCGTCTCCGGCCCGCGGCAGACGATTGCGGTTTCCCTGAAGCCCCGTTAGCCCGGAGAACCCACGCGACGCGCGCGTAACCGCGTCGATTCGACTGTTGGCGGCACCTCTCGCGCGTTGGCTCCGCGTCCTATCCATGTCTTCGGCCGAACACGACTTCTTGCCGATGCTGAGCTTCGGCGGGATATCTGCACACTAGTGCGTCCAGATAAGGCAAGCATGTTGAGTGGGAGTCAGTCCCACGGAGGAAAGAATCAGAATCCTTGTAGCTTGGATCGCAGCGGTGGAGGAAACGAAGCCGTTGAAGCC
>JBLHKW010000057.1:0-28956 GCA_047618565.1 Planctomycetota bacterium | reverse complement strand
CCACGGCGAAGCCGGCCGGTCGTCGCGTTTGGGCCGCGTCTTCATGAATTATTCGGCTAGCCCGGACAATTCATGAAACGCGAGACCAAACCGGGCGAAGGCGGCTCGGCCCGTTTGGCCCGTCAGCGTGCGAACAGGAAATCACTCTCCTGCGACCAGACCATATATCGGTATAGCGGAAGCAACCTCAGGCTCTCCTCGACCATGGCTTGAGGGACGCCGTCCGCCAGGACCGGCCCGCGGGAACCGGACGGTGCGGGCCAGCGCCGTTCGATCGAGAGCCGGTGCTCCCCCGGCGTGTAGTAGCCCAGAAACTCCTCGAGCTTCTCGGCGGTGAGCGACCCGCAGCGCCACTCGCCACGCCAATCGTGCATCCGCAGCTGGAAACCGTCGAGCGCGTTCAACAGGTCGAGCCAGGGGCGCACGCCTTCGGCGCGGGTGCGGTGCACGAGGTTTTGCCCGTCGAACCAGGCGTCGGGGTGCACGCGCAGGCTGACCTCGAGCGCGTCGTGCTCGATCGCGCAGCACAGGTAGGCGTTGCGATAGGCGGAGTTCAGGTCCTTGGCCAGGTCGGCCCCCACGATCTTGCGCAGGCGCGTCTTCTCGGCCTTGGCGCGCATGGCGTAGGACCAGAGCCGGTTGACGCGCTTGCCGTTGAACTTGTTCGGGTTGTGGAGGCTCGAGCGCACGTCGAGCGCGACCCCGAGGGGCTTCGCCCGCTTTGCGACATCCTTAGCCAGGCCAAGCAGCTTGCGGCGCGCGATCAGACGCCGGTCGTTGGCCTCGTCCCGGGTGGCGTGGTGGGGAGCCAGTCCCTCGAAGTCCCATTCTTCGAAAGTGGGACTCCCAACGAGGGGGGTCGGCTCCGTATCCTTGGTGGGCATGTTGCCTACTGAATAGGGTGTCACCTGGCGCCGCAACGCCAAACACTTCCTTTACATTCATATCCGGCCCCCACGGGATCATCTATGGGGGCTCGCAAGCCGAAGAGTAAAGAGCAGAGGTCCCCCCCCAGGATGCAGTTCGACCATTTCCAGTTCGACCCCGAGAATGACCGGCTGGGCGAAGGCCCACTGAGCGAGGTCTACAAGGCGGTCGATACGAACCTCGGGCGCACCGTGGCGCTCAAGATCCTGCGTGCCCACGCGGAGATCGATCCACAGGCGGACACACGCTTCCAGCGCGAAGCGCGGCACACGGCCAACCTGGTCCACCCGAACATCGCCACGATCTACGACCACGGTCGTTACGAGGGCACGTCGTTCATCGCGATGGAGTACCTCGAGGGGCAGACGCTCGACAAGATGATCAAGGCGCGCACCCTCGGCTACGAGGAATGCCTGCGCATCGCACTGCAGGTGACCGACGCGCTCTCCACCGTGCACCGCGCGGGCCTGATCCACCGCGACCTGAAGCCGGCCAACATCCTGGTCCAGAACGACGGGCGCGTGAAGCTGCTCGACTTCGGCATCGCGCGCGCACGCGATGAGTCCGCGATCACGCAACACGGGATGCTCGTCGGCACAGTGCTCTACATGTCGCCGGAACAGGTGCGCGGCGACGAGCTCGACCTGCGCTCCGACATCTTCTCCCTGGGCGCCGTGCTTTACCACGTCACCACCCGTGAGCTGCCATTCCCCGGGGACAGTTTTCCCGAGGTGTGCATGGCCATCCTGGATGGCACCCCGCGCCAGCGCCCTTCGCAGATCCGCTCCGGTTTCCCGGAACAGCTCGAGAACTTCCTGGCGCGCTGTATGGAACCGCGGCCGGATGACCGCTTCGCCGACGGTGCAGCTGCGTTCGCGCGCCTGGGCGCGATCTCGGACAAGCTGACCGGCACCAACACGCACGCGACCATGATGCGTGGACACCTGGTCATCCCGCCCCTGGCCTGTGGCGGCCACGACCCCTCGAGCTGTCACGTGATGGCCGGCAGCGTCCGCAAGGATCTGGCCAAGGAACTGGAACGCAACAAGGGCCTGACCGTGACCGTGCTCGACGACGACAAGGTCCCGAGTGATGGCCATGACTTCGTGCTGCGCGGCTGCCTGGCGGTCGATGGCGCGGTCGGCCAGCTCGACCTGAAGCTCGAGATCGTCGAGACGCGCGACGGAGCGGCGAAGGTCGTACGGTCCTTCGAAGACCGCTGCATCCAGGAGGATGAGAACGAGTGGTCTCTGCAGGCCGATCTGGTGCGCGAAGCCCAACGCATCATCCGGCGCCGTCTGGGGGAGGTTTCCGTCAATCCGACGCCGCGCGCCGCGCGCAAGGAAGGCGAGGCCAAGGCCCTGGCCCTGAACGCCCACGACGTGCTGCACCGCGGCACCACGAAGCACCTTCTGGCGGCCATGAGCCTGTATCGCAAGGCGATCAACCTCGACCGTTTCTGCGCCCTGGCCTACGCCGGGATGGCGGAAGCGATGGTGCGCAAGTTCCTTTACTGGGACGGCGCGACGGAGTTCGTCGACGAAGCGCGCGACTTCGCGGGCCGCGCGCTCGAGCTCGACGCGAACTGTGCCGAGGCACACACGTCGCTCGGATTCGCCAACCACATGCTCGACCACACCGAGGATGCCCACCGCGAATACAAGCTCGCCATGCAGCTCGACCACGAGGAGTGGTTCGCGCACAGGCTAAGTGGTTCCTTGATGCGCCGCGAAGGTGACTTCAAGCACGCATCCCCCTTGCTGCACCGCGCCATCGGCCTGAAGCCGACCCACATCGAGACCTACGACATCCAGTACAGCGTCCTGCACCGTCTCGACCGTTACGCTGAAGCTCTCGAGATCGCCGACGCGGGCATCGCCGCGGCACGCAAGCACCTGATCCAGGTCCCCGACGACCAGAGCGCACGCCTGCACCTGGCCATGTTGCTGGCACGCATCGGCCAGCAAGACGCTGCCCGCAAGAGCATCGAGCAAGCCCTGAGGCGCGCGCCCAAGGACGGCTACACGAACTTCCACGCAGCCTGCGCCTACTCACTGGTCGGCGACAAGGAGGCCGCGATGAAGGCGCTCCAGGTCGCCCAGGACCGCAGCTACTACATCCGCCCGGAGCTGGTCACCAACAACGACCTGGACCCGTTGCGCGGCCTGCCTGAGTTCAAGGAACTGGCCAGCTGACCTGAGCCCGCGCAGGCGCGGTCGGGACCCACCTCGCACGCCCCCCTGGCCCCATGGAACGCCCCATCGTCGCCCTGGACACCGAGCGCCCCGCCAGCCGCGGCGCTCCGCACCTGCTCGAGCTGGCCGCGGTGCGCGTGGTCGATGGCGAGATCGTCGACCAGTTCAGCACGCTCGTCTGCCCCTCGATCCCGATCGAGGCCGACACCACCGCGGTGCACGGGATCGTCGAGGACGACGTTCGGGACGCCCCGACGGTCGAACGGGTCCTGAACGACTTCTCTGCCTGGGTCGGCGACGACTGGATGGTGGCCCACCGGTCCGAGACCGACGCGGAATTGCTGGCCTTCGAGTACCTGCGAAACGACCTGGAACCACCGCCTGGCCTGTTTCTGGACACATTATCGCTCTCCAGGCGCTACATTCCCGACTCCCCCGATCACAAGCTCAGGACCCTGGCCGAGCACCTGGATCTGGAGGAATTCGACGCCCACCGGGCCCTCCCGGACGCGGTCACCTGCTGGAAGATTCTGGAGGAATGTCTAGAACAAGCGGGAGGGCTCGAATCAACCGACCTGAGCCTGTTACTCTCACAGAGTGGTGGACCCACGACCGTGACGTCGATGGCACCTCGCACACCCCGGCTAAAGCCCCGACTCCGCGGCCTGAGCCGAGCCATCGAACAATCCGAAGACGTGCGCATCCAGTACGGTGACGGCACGGGCCCGCCAGCCCAGTTGCCCGTGCTGCCGCGTTTCATTTACCGACGATCCGGCAAGGGATATCTCGAAGCCGAGTGTCTCCAGTCGGGCCTTCTCAAGACCTACCTGATCGACCGCATTCAGAAGCTGCTGTGACCTCCTCTTTCTCCGAGATACGTAACCTGGCCATCGTGGCCCACGTCGACCACGGGAAAACCACCCTCGTCGATTCCATGTTCCGCTTCGCCGGCACCTTCCGCGCCAACCAGCGCGTGCAGGAGCGTGCGATGGATACCGATTCCCAGGAGCGCGAGCGCGGAATCACGATCCTGGCCAAGAACACTGCCATCACCTACTCGGGCACGCGCATCAACATCGTCGACACGCCCGGTCACGCCGACTTCGGCGGACAGGTCGAGCGCACGCTGACCATGGCGGACGCGGTGCTGCTGCTGGTGGACGCCTTCGAGGGCCCGATGCCGCAGACGCGCTTCGTGCTGCGCAAGGCCTTCGAGCACGGACTCAAGGCGATCGTGATGGTCAACAAGATCGACCGCCCCGACGCGCGCCCGAACGAGGTGCTCGACGAAGTGTTCGACCTGTTCGTCGACCTGGGCGCCCAGGACGAGCAGCTCGACTTCCCGGTCATCTACGGCTCGGGTCGCGACGGCTACGCGATGAATGAGCCCGACGAGGAGTCCAGCGACCTCAAACCGCTGTTCGAGATGATCCTCAAGGAAGTACCGCCCCCGCCGATGGATGTCATCGGCCCGATGCAGTTCCAGGCCACCACCATCGACCAGGATGATTTCGTCGGCCGCATCGCCATCGGTCGCGTGCGCCGCGGCATCATCCGCAGCGGTGCGCGCTACGCGATCGCGCACCCGGACCGCAGCAAGCCCGAAGAGCTGGTCGTCAAGCGACTGCTGCGTTTCGAAGGTCTCGAGCGCGTACCGACCGAGGAGGTCAGCTGCGGCGACATCGCGATCATCGCGGGCGCCGATGGCATCGAGATCGGCGACACGCTCTGCAGCCCGGAAATGATCGACCCGTTGCCGGCCATCATCCTCGACGAGCCGACCCTGTCGATGGTTTTCTACGTCAACAACTCGCCCTTCGCCGGTACCGAGGGCAAGTTCGTCACCAGCCGCCAGATCCTGGCACGCCTGGAAAAGGCGGCTGCCCGGGACGTGGCCCTGCTCGTCCAGCCCGCCGACTCGTCCGATGCCTTCGAGGTCAAGGGCCGCGGCGTCATGCACCTCTCGGTGCTGGTCGAGAACATGCGCCGCGAGGGATTCGAGTTCGCCGTCGGCAAGCCGCACGTCATCATCAAGGATGTCGACGGCGTGGCCTGCGAGCCCTACGAGCGCGCGAGCGTCGAGGTGCCCCAGGATAGCGCCGGCCGCGTAATCGAGTACCTCGGTCGCCGGCGTGGCGAGATGGTACACATGGACTCTCTGGGCGCGATGGCCAAGGTCGAGTTCATCATTCCCTCGCGCGGACTCATCGGAGCCCGTACCGCGCTTCTCACCCTGTCCCAGGGCGAAGCCATCCTGTCCCACGTCTTCGAATGCTGGAAGAAGGACGGCGGCCCGATTCCGCGCCGCAGCAACGGCGTGCTGATCGCCGACCGGGCGGGCGAGGTCATCCCCTACGCACTCGACGCCCTGATGGACCGCGGCACGTTCTTCGTGCCCATCGGCGCGCCCGTCTACGAGGGCATGATCGTCGGCGCGAACAACAAGGACGCGGACCTGCCCCTCAACATCTGCCGCACCAAGAAGCTCACCAACATGCGTGCTTCCGGTCGAGACGACAACGTCAAGATCGCCCCCCCGCGCGAGATGTCCCTCGAGGAATGCCTCGAGTACGTCGAGGACGACGAGCTGGTCGAGATCACCCCGAAGAGCCTGCGCCTGCGCAAGCGCTTCCTGCTCGAGGTGGACCGCAAGCGCGACAAGAAGCGCACGGCCGCCACGACCTGATCCGCGGCGGCCTCAGGAACGAGCCGGTCGGGCGTGCAGGCGCCGGCCGGTGACTGCGGCCATGATGCGGGCGTCGGCGACGATGCCCGCGAGTTCACCGGGGAGTAGCGCCTGGGGGCCGTCGCTGCGCGCGTCCTCGGGGCGTGGGTGGACTTCGACCGCCACGCCGTCGGCGTCGGCGGCGACGCTGGCGCGCGAGAGGACCGGGATCAGGCGCGCGATGCCGGCGGCGTGGGCCGGGTCGACGATGACCGGTAGGTGCGACCATTCGCGCAGGAGCGGCAGGATGGTCAGGTCGAGGGTGTTGCGCGTGGCGGTCTCGAAGGTGCGGATGCCGCGTTCGCACAGCAGGATGTCCTGGCAGCCGCCGGCGGCGAGATACTCGGCGGCGTGCAGCCATTCCTTGAGGGTTGCGGACAGGCCGCGCTTGAGCAGCACCGGGCGGCGTGCGCGCGCGACGGCCTTCAGCAGGGTGAAGTTCTGCATGTTGCGCGCGCCGATCTGCAGGCAGTCGATGCCCTGGTCCAGGAAGGCGGGCACGTCGGCGGCGTCCATGATCTCGCTCACGACGGGCAGGCCCGTGGCCTCGCCGGCGTCCTTGAGCTGGCGCAGGCCCTCGACTCCGAAACCCTGGAAGGCGTAGGGGCTCGAGCGCGGCTTGAAGGCGCCGCCGCGCAGAATGTGGGCCCCGGCGCGCGCCACGCAGCGCGCAGCCTCGTGCATGAAGTCGGCGCCCTCGACACTGCACGGGCCCGCGATGACGACCACGTGGCCGCCGCCGATGCGCACACCGCCCACGTCGACGACCGTGGGATCGCGCCGGAAGCTGCGATCGACGAGGCGCCAGTCGCCCTCGGGCACGTGGATCGACTCGACGTCGCGCCGCTTGCGCAGGTCCTCAACCAGGGCCTTCGGCGCGCTGTCGAGCAGGGCAACGATCGGACGCGAGGCCTCGGGCGAGAGCACGGTGCGCAGGCCCTCGCGCTCGAGCTCGAGACGAAGGGCGTGCACGGCATCCGCCGGAGTGCCGGCGACGAGATGCAGGATCATCGCTCGCGGCCCTCACCTTCCGTGCTGCAGCCGGCGTCGATCCAGCGAAATGCCTCCCTGAGGGCATCGGCGCCGAAGGGCCCCTCGCTGCGCCGCAGCAGATCCTCGATGGACGCGTTAGCCAGGGATTCGTCGCCCTCGGCCACCAGGCGCGCGCGTTCGTTGAAGAGCGCCAGGATGGCTCGATCGAGTCGAGCGAGCTGGTCGCGCAGGTTGTTCCTCATGATGGGAGCCCTTTCTGTAGCTGAGTGACGAACTGCCCTGCGGCCTTTACCGCCGCACCCGTCGAGGAGGCAGGATCGCGCTGAGCCGCCTCGTGGATGTACTGCACGATCGCGGAGCCCACGATGGCGAGCTCGGCGTGCTGGGCGACGATGCGCACCTGCTGCGCGTCAGCGATGCCGAACCCGACGCCTATCGGCAGGCCCGTAGCCGCGCGGATGTTCTTCAGGAACGCCTCGGTCTCCTGACCCAGCTCGGCCCGCGCACCGGTGATGCCGGTGCGTCCGATGGCATAGAGAAAGCCGCGACTCGCCTCTGCCGCCTGGACGATACGTTCGGGCGAGGTCGTCGGGGACACGAAGAAGATAGGCGCGAGGTCGTGCTCCCCGGCGGCACTACCGAGATCAGCGCCCTCCTCGATCGGCAAGTCCGGGACCAGCAACGCGTCGACCCCGGCATCCTTCAGGTCCGCACATGCCGCCCGCCAACGCGTTGCAAGCGAGCCCGTGCGTGGACCGATGAGCGGGTTCGCGTAGCTGAACAGGGCGATCGGAAGCTCGCCCCCGGCAGCGCGGTACGCGCGCACGCAGTCCAGGATCCCGGTCAAGCTCGTGCCCTGCTCGAGAGCGCGCTGGGCCGCGGCCTGGAGGATCGGGCCGTCCGCGATCGGATCGCTGAAGGGCACACCCAGCTCGACGCAGGCGGCGCCCGCTCGCTCCAGGGCGTGCAGGATCTCGCCCGTGCGTTGAAGTCCCCCATCGCCCGCCGTCACGTAGGGCGCGATGCCGCAGCTTCCGGCCGCTTGAAGCTCCTGGGTGCGCCGCTCGAGCCGCCCGCTCACGAGGCACCTCCGAGCAACGGGCCCAGGGAGTCGAGGTCCTTGTCGCCGCGACCGGAGAGGTTGATCAGGACGCGCTTGCCCGCCAGTGAAGCGCGCTCGGCGGAGACCCACCCGAGCGCATGGCTGGATTCGAGCGCCGGCAAGATGCCCTCCGTACGCGCGAGCAACTGAAAGCCCTCGAGCGCCTGCGCGTCGGTGGCCGACTCGAAGCGCGCACGCCCCGACTCGCGCAGCGCGGCGTGCTCGGGACCCACGGCCGGATAGTCGAGCCCCGCACTGATGCTGTGGGTCGGACGCACCTGTCCGTCCTCGTCCTGAAGCAAGAACGAGTAGGAGCCGTGCAACACACCCGGTGAGCCGTCCGCGAAGCGCGCGGCGTGCTTGCCGGACGAGACGCCCTCGCCGCCCGCCTCGACGCCGACCAGCTGCACGTCGCCGTCGGCGACGAAGGCCCGGAAGAGGCCGATCGCGTTGCTGCCACCGCCCACGCAGGCCACGGCCATGTCCGGCAATCCACCCGCGCGCTCGAGTATCTGGCGTCGCGCCTCGCGCCCGATGATCTCCTGATAGCCCGCCACGATCGACGGGAAGGGATGCGGACCGAGTGCGCTACCGAGCACGTAGTGGCTGTCCTCCGGATGACTGACCCAGTCGCGCATGGCCTCGTTGATGGCATCCTTCAGGGTCTTCTGCCCGTTCTCGACCAGCTTCACCTCGGCCCCCAGGAGTTCCATGCGCAGCAGGTTCGGCCGCTGCCGCGCCGCGTCCACCGAACCCATGTACACGGTGCAGTCGAGTCCGAGCAGCGCGCATGCCGTCGCGGTCGCGACCCCGTGCTGCCCGGCGCCGGTCTCGGCCAGGATGCGCTGCTTTCCCATGCGCTTGGCGAGCAGGCACTGTCCGAGGGTGTTGTTCAGCTTGTGCGCGCCCGTGTGCAGCAGGTCCTCGCGCTTGAGCCACACCTCGACGCCCAGCTCTTCCGAGAAGCGCTGCACGTGGGTCAGCGCTGTCGGACGCCCCGCGTAGTGCTCGAGGTACTCGGAGAGATCGCGCTGAAAGCCCGCGTCGGTGGCCGAATCGAGCCAGGCCCGTTCCAGTTCGATCAGGTTGGCCATCAGGGTCTCGGGCGCGTAGACCCCGCCGAAGGCACCGAAGCGCGTGGGTTTCTTGAAGGTCGGTTCGGACATATCAGGCCGTGATTGCGAAGGCTCGGCGGGCAGTCTGGATGAATCGTTCGACGCGCGCGTGATCCTTCTCGCCCGGCGCGCATTCGAGACGTGACGAGGCGTCCACGCCCCGCGGCCGGACGGCCTCGATGCGTCTGCCCACGTTGTCCGGATCGAGGCCCCCGGCTAACAAGCAGGGCGCTGCCGCAGCCAGTTCCGCGGCCAGCTCGGGCGAGACGGTGCGGCCGCTGCCACCGGGGCCGATGGGATGATCCAGCACGAAGCCGCAGGCCACACCCTGCCAGCGCTCGAGCTGCGCGCGTCCGTCGTCATCGACCGGGATGCGGCGCAGGATGGGCAGCGGGCAGTCGCGCCACAGCGCCACGTCCTCGGATCCGCAGAGCTGCACGCACCCTGCACCCGTGACCGCGCACAGATCGAGAGCGGCCTCAGGGGTCGAATCCACCAGCACGAGCACCGTCCACAGGTGGGCGGGCGCGTCCGCGAGGAGTTCGATCAACCGGGCGCGCTCCACGTGGCGAGGAGAGGGAGCGTGATGCACGAACCCGAGCGCGTCGGCGCCGGCCGCGACCGCATGGCGCACGTCCGTGGCACGCGTCAGGCCGCAGATCTTGACCTGCGGAAGCTGCATCCCGGATCCGGTCACTTGCAGGCCGCCTTCCAGCTGCGCAGGGTCTCTTCCGGCGACGCCGCGCGCATGAGGGTCTCGCCGACGAGCACCGCGTCGGCGCCAGCCGCGCGTACGCGCTGCAGGTCATCGATGGTGCGCAAGCCGCTCTCCGCGATGCGCACGCAGCTATCCGGAACCTCGGGCAGGCGCTCGACGACCGTCTGCAGGTCCACCTCGAAGGTGGTCAGGTCGCGCGCGTTCACGCCCAGACAATCGGGTTCCACCGCGACGGCGCGCTCGAGCTCGCGCGGGTGGTGGATCTCCACGAGTACGGCCAGTCCGCATTCCCGGGCCAGGGCGCGCATCTCCTCGAGCTGTCCACCGGGCAGGCAGACGACCAGCAACAGGACCGCATCGGCCCCCATGGCCACGCTCTCGAGCAGCATGCCTTCGTCGAGCAGGAAGTCCTTGCGCAGGCGCGGCAGACCAGCCTGCGCCACCTGCGCGAGGTCAGCGGGGGCACCACCAAAGTGATTGGATTCGGTCAGAACGGACAGGGCGTCAGCCCCGCCTCGAGCATAGGACTGCGCGCGCTCCAGCAGGTCGACTTCCCCGGAGAGCTCCCCCACCGACGGCGAGCGGCGCTTGCACTCGGCGATGATGCTCAGACCGTCCGCGCGCAGGCCCGCCACGAAGCGTTCGCGTCGCGCCGGGTCCGGCTCGAGTTCCGCGCGCAGGTCCGCGACGCTCTGCTGCCGCCTACGCAGTGCCGCTTGCTCGCGCACGGACTCCAGGATCGGATCCAGCCGGGTCCCGGTCGTCATGCCCCGTCTCCGTCCAGCTTGCTGGCGACCTTGCGCCAGGTATCCAGCTTCAGGAAGGCAGCGCCGCTGTCGATCGCCTCACGCGCCCGTTCGACGCCGTCGGCCGCACTCTCGGCGACTCCGGCCACCACTAGTGCACAAGCGCTGTTGAGCAGGACCGCGTCCCGCAGCGCGCCGGCGTCCGCGCCAAGGAGGCCGAACAGCAGCGTCAGGTTCGCGCTCGGACCACCGCCCGCGAGCTCGCTCACATCCGCGCTGCGCAGCCCCAGGGCAGTCGCCTCGAAACACTCATCAGGTGCGTCGCCCACTCGGGCGACCTGGTTGCTTCCGGCCAGGGTCAGTTCATCGGCGCCGCCGGCACCGTGCACTACGTACGCGCGCTGATGCCCCAGCTGCTCCAGCACGCGCGCAAAGTCCTTCAGACGCGCGGGATCGCTCGTACCGAGCAGCTGGCGCTTGACGCGAGCCGGATTGCAGACCGGGCCCAGGTAGTTGAACACGGTCCGGATGCCCAGGGCCGCGCGCACCGGCGCCGCGAAGCGCATGGTCGGATGGAAGACCGGTGCGAACAGGAACGTGATCCCGACCTCCTCGAAGACCCTTGCGCTCGCCTCGGGCCCGAGCCCCATCGGGATCCCGGCGGCCTCGAGCAGGTCGGCACTGCCGCAGCGGGACGAGAGGTTGCGGTTGCCGTGCTTGACCACGCGCGCGCCCGCGGCACAGGCCACGATCGCGGCCGCGGTGCTGATGTTGAAGGTTCCGAGCCCATCTCCGCCGGTCCCGCAGGTGTCGATGGCGTCCGACATCCCGGTTGCCTCGAAAGGCGTCATCGAGGCGCGCAGCGCGTCGGCGGCGCCGGTGATCTCCTCGGCCGTCTCGCCGCGCTGGGCGAGCGCCGTCAGGAAGGCCCCAAAGACGACGGGAGAGGTATCCGGCCGCAGGGCATTGGCGAAGATCGCGCGCGCCTGCTCGCGCGTCAGGGTCTCCCCCTTCGCAACGACTCTCAGAGCGTCCTGGAGCTCCATGGCTTCTTAGCGCTCACTGACAGGCAGCCCCGCCGCAGCCAGGAAGTGAGCCAGAAGGCGCCCGCCCTGGGGAGTCAGGATGGACTCCGGATGGAACTGCACGCCGAAGCGCGGTGCTTCGCGGTGCTCCACGCCCATGACCAGTCCGTCCTCCGTCCACGCGCTCAGCTTGAGCACCTCGGGCAGCGAATTTCGAATCGCACGCAACGAGTGGTAGCGCCCCGCCTGAAACGGGTTGGTCAGGTGCTTCATCAGCCCGTCGCCGTGGTGATGTACCGCGCTGCTCTTGCCATGCAAGGGCTGCGCATCTACCTCGAGCTCGCCGCCGTAGTGCTCGACCAGGGCCTGGTGTCCTAGACAGACGCCCAGGAGCGGTGTGCTCTCGGGCAGGCGCTCCAGCAGATCGAGGCAGATTCCGGCGCCGCTCGGCCGACCGGGCCCCGGGCTCAGGACCACGGCCGCGGGATCCGCCGCCAGCACGTCGTCCACGCTGAGCGCGTCATTGCGGTGCACCTCGACCTCTGCCCCCAGCTCCGCCAGCATCTGGTAGAGGTTGAAGGTAAACGAGTCGTAGTTGTCGATGAGGAAGATCACGGCTTCGGTCCATTCGCATCGGGCGCCTGAAACGCGGGCGAGCCCGCAAGCTCGACCGCTTCGAACAGCGCGCGTGCCTTCTGCAGGGTCTCGGCGTACTCGGCCTCGGGCTGGGAGTCGAACACGATGCCCGCGCCCGCCTGCACGTGTACGGTGTTGTCGCGCACCACCATCGTGCGGATGGAGATGGCCATGTCGAGGTTCCCGGCACCGTCGAGATAGCCGAACGCGCCCGCGTAGGGACCTCGGGTCGTGCCCTCTTCCTGCGCCAATAGCTGCATGGCGCGCACCTTCGGGGCGCCGCTCACGGTGCCAGCGGGAAAACAGGCCGCGAGCGCATCGATCGCATCGAGGCCGGAGGCCAGCTGGGCCTCGACCCGGCTGACCAGGTGCTGCACCCGTGGGAACTTCTCCAGCACGGCGTATTCCTTCACGCGCACCGTTCCGATGCGGGCGATGCGGCCGACGTCGTTGCGCGCCAGATCGACCAGCATGTCGTGCTCGGCGCACTCCTTCTCGTCGGCCCGCAATTCGGCGCCAAGGCGCTCATCCTCGTCCGGATCCTCGGAGCGGGCGCGCGTCCCGGCGATGGGTACGACCTCGACCGTGCCGCTCTTGACGGCCACGAGGCGCTCCGGCGAGGAGCCGACCAGGCAGATGCCATCCGCCTCGAAGAAGAACATGTGCGGTGAGGCGTTCGTGAGCCTGAGCGCGCGGTACAGGGTGAAGGGGTCCCCGTCGAAGCGCTGCTCGAAGCGCTGGGACAGGACACCCTGAAAGATCTCGCCCTGACGAATCGAGTCGCGCAAGCGATCGACGGCGGCCAGATAGTCGGCCTTCTCAGTCTGTCCGCGCGGCTCGGGATCGAGCAGCTCGAAACTGCCCGATTCGGGCGCCTCCGCCTCGAGCGTGCGCGCGACGCGCTCGATGCGCTCCTGCGCCTGCGCGTAATCCGCCTCGCCCGCGGGCGCTGCGCAGATCACGAACAGCTTCTGCGCGGCGTGGTCGAAGGCGATCAGGTCCTGCACCAGGTTGAAGGTGGCGTCGGGAACATCCCAGGGGTCATTGCTCGCGCGCGGGACGCTCGGCTCCAGGGTGCTGGCCCACTCGAAGGCGAACCAGCCGATCCAGCCACCGCAGAACGGCGGAAGGCCGGCGGGCGGCGCGGGGGTGCGCGTGCGCGCGGCGACCTGTCGCAGGGCCTCGTGTGCGGGCGCGGCGATGCGTTCCTGCTCGTCACCCGTGGACAGCCAGCTCTCCTTGGGCCCGCCGTGGAATCTCGAGACGGGATCCAGACCGACGAAGGAGTAGCGCGCCAGGCGCGCCGGCCCGTCGACGGACTCGAGCAGGCAGGCCTGGTGGCCGCTCGCTCGCAGGGTCAGGAACGCCCGCGTGGGCGTCGTGCGATCGGCGGGCCAGACCGCCCACGCGAGGTGGTAGCGATCGGCATCGGCCGGAGAAGAGCGTTGTAGCGGTGCGGTCACGGGATCGGGCAGGGCTTGGAGACGGATTGCTGGAACAGCATTTCAACGCAGTAAATGCCGAACCGAGACCGCAATTGTCCAAAAATGGCGCACGACCACCGGAGTGGAATACGACCAGCGCTGGATTCCGCTCCAACGATCGGACTCCGGGCGACCAAGGAGGAGTAACGGGAGCCGCACTCCCTACCCCCAAGGCAGGGCCGAAGCCCGCAGCGCGCGTAGGCGCCACGGGCTTCGACGGGAGTGCGGTTCCCGGTTTCGTGCCGGCTCCTCCGAGATCAGCGGCTGATGTCGACGCGCAGGGTCAGATCGGTGCGGGCCGCGCCCTCGCCCTGAAGACCGATGGCCGCGCTCCAGGTGCCGTCGGCGTCCGGATGCAGGGTCAGCGTCTCGTTCACGAACAGGTGCGCGTACTCGGAGTGATCCAGGCGCGCTGCGATGTAGCTGCCGAGGTCCACCTGCTCGCGCTCGAGCAAGAGGTGCCCGGCGCCCCGCAGGGTCAGCGACAGAGCGCCGCTGGACGTCACGGTAGGATCGAGGAAGAGCACGAGGCCATCGAACGCAGCGTTAATGACCGGATCCTGGGTCGCGGAAAACTGGGCCACCTCCACGTCGTAGTCGGGCTGCTCGAAGTCCTCGATACCGATGGCGACACCGGCCGAAGTCCCCAGGCGTACCGGTAGCTGGGCCACGACCGCGGCCTGGCCGGCCTGGTCGAGCTGGATACGCACGTTCAGGGTCTCGGTGGGCGCGAGCAACTCATCGAACAGGTTGCGCACACGCGCCAGGTCTCCGGAAACGTCGGTTCCGACGTCGGACGGGTACGCGAGCAGCCAATCCCCCTGGACGTCGACCACCAGCGCGTTCCCGGATGCGCCCTCGATGAATGAGGCATAGGTGGAAGTCTCTGGACGCCGCAGACCAGCCGACAGGCTCGGTGAGTCCCAGATCCCGCGCTCGAGGACGTCGTGGACGATAGTGGGCCACATCAGCGCCCCGCCATGGGCGCAGGACGGAGGCACCAGCGCGCCCAGGTGAGCGAAGAGGAGTTCCTGGCCCGAATCACCGAGTCCCAGGGTCTCGCTGACCTGCATGCCGCTGCCGGACTGGCGCAGCACCAGGTACTCGCGCATGCCGGCCCGTTCGAGGCTCGCGCCCATCTCGAGAATCATCGCGTGCCCGCGCGGAAGGTGCGTCGCCAGGGAGACCGAACGACTCATCACCCGGAGGTCGGTGACGTGCAGTCCGTTCTCGAAGAAGCCCGGCTTGCCCTGGGCCATGGTGATCATGAACCCGGCTTGCAGCTCGCGCGCGGGCGCGTCCAGAATCTCGCTGTGCTTCCAGGTCATGGCCAGGTGCACTCCACTTGCAGAGGGAGCGGCACGCAGTGCGAGGCGCTTGCCTACCGGGATCCGACGCGTGATCGGGTCGCCGATGGTCGCGCCCTGTGCGATCTCGACGTCGTAGTCCAGCACCGCGTGCACATCGCGGGTCGACTTGAGCACCGCCACGGAGCTGGCGGACACGTGCATCTCATAACTCGCGCTCGATCCCCGCTGGGCGGCGATCCCCGCCATCCAGCGATCGGCCTGTGCGACGGGAACGATCGGACCGATGGTGGGCAGCTCCTGGCCCGCGGGCAAGGTGACGACGTCGACGGAGAGCTCGACGCTCGAGCTGGCCATACGCTCCAGATAGGTCAGAAGCGAGGAGATGCGCTGGTGCAGGCTCGCGGGTGCGACCACGAGCAACTGTCCCGAGCGCGTTTCCTCGAAGCGGCGCCCTTCGTACTGGAATTCGTCACCAATAATGGTCTGGATCAACGCCACGATGCGCGCGCCGGTCGATCCGCCCTGGTCTTCCGCGCCGTTCTCCGTCCATGCCTCCGGAAGTTCCAGTCCCGGAACCAGGCTGGTAGCGAGCATGTCGCGCTCCTGGACCGGATTCCAGTCGATGTGCGAGAGGTCGTAGACGCGCGCCACTCCCTGCGCGGAGGCCGATCCGGCCTGGAGTAATGGCGCAGTCCATACGGGCGCGACAACGGGCTCGATCGACACCGGTGCAACGATGGGAAGCAGCGAAAACAGGACGGTGATCATGGGGTCGTTCCTTCTGAAGAGTTGTATCTCGCACCCCGCGCGAACCGATCCGATTCATCGCGGGTGGAAAGGATGGCTTCGAGCTCGCGCGCGAGCCGGAAGCGGCGCAGGGTGGCGTCACTCGGCGGAGTTCCCTGCGGTAGCAGATCGAGCACGCGCCGGCGCTTCTTGACAGACGACGCGCCGAGCCAGGAGCTGGCGGATGCATCATCGACGAGTCCGCCCAGTCGGCGCGCGCTCCAGAGGCAGGCAGCCGCCAGGTTGAGCTCGTCGTGCTCGAGCGCATCGAACACCGTTCGCAGGACTGCGAGGTCTTCCCCGCCGCCCAGCTCGCCGGCGATCAGCAACGCGCGCTCGCGGTCGTCATCCGCGAGCATCGAGCTCGAACCGAGGGCGCAGATCGCGGGCACCACCCGAGCGGGTTCGTGGGCGAGCAACAGATCGAGATAGGTCACGTGCTCCGCGCGCCCGCCGCGCTCCACGGTCTGCCAGGCGTACTCGCTGAAGCGCTCGGAGTCGTGCTCGATCGCCTTGCGCCACGCGGCCGCGAAACGCTCCGCGCTGAATTCCCGGCGCACGTAGATCAGGCTCTCGATGACCTCGACGCCGTCCATTCCCGCCAGGACCTCCAGCGCGCGCTCCGGCTGCTCCCCGCGGCGGCAGGTGACCTCGAGCCAGGGCAGCGCCGCGGCCGAGCCCAGGCGCTGGATGACATCCAGTCGCACGGACTCCGTGTGGCCGGATCCATCGTCGGTCAGCGCCCGCGCCAGGTATTCGCTCGTTCCGCCGCGCTCGGCCAGGGCATCCAGCGCGAGGGTGTTCCAGCGCGGGTCCGAGACCAGCACAAACAGGTACTCGATCCCGTCCGCTCCCGCGCCCTGCGGCGCGCGCTGGTCCTCGATGTCGCCGAGCAGCGCGAGCAGGACTCCCCCACGCTCGGCCGGGATGGCGTCACCCGCTGCGCGCACCGTGGCCCGCGCCCAGGCCAGGCATGCTCGGTTCGACGCCCGATCCATCGGCGCCAGCTGAAGGATGTGTTCACGCACGCGTTCCCCGTGCGGTGTGTGCCAGTAGGCCCAGGTCAATCCGGCCAGGCCACCATCGCCGCGATCGCACAGGGCCTCGACCGCCGCCGGCGCCAGCTCCTCATCGCGCAGCGCGCGCTCGATCACCCGGACGGACGTCGCGTCGCCCCGCAGGCCGAGATAGCGCAGGGCGACCCGGGCCACGAGCGGGTCCGTATCGCGTGCCTGGCCTTCGATGATGCGCAGCACGGGCCATGATCCAAGGCTGCGGGCGAGAGTCCCATCGAGCTGCTCGATCACATCGGCGCGCGGCGTGTCGAGGTCGAGGGATGCGGCCGCTGCCGCGAGCTGCTCGCGCACCTCTGCGCGCGCACGGCCCAGGCGCGATCGGTCGAGGGTGGCGGCCTCGAGAGTAAGGACGTTCGACGATGTCGGAACCGCGGGGGCCGGCTGCGCGACGTCGGGGGTCGACGGCGGACCGTCCACGCGCACGATGTCCGCTTCCACGGGCTCCTGGACGACCAGGGCTTCCGCGACCAGCGACGGCTGCTCGGCATTGCGCCAGATGGCGACCAGCGAGACCAGCAGCACCAGCGCGGCGGCCAGTGCAATCACACGGCGAACCGGTCGCGCACCGCGCGGCTCGACTGCATAGACCGCATCGACCTGATCCCAGATGGCGGACATCGAACGCGCCACATCCAGCCGCTCGACCGGCGCATCCGGCAGGTCCTGCAGCGCGCGGTCGAAACGCTCCTCGCGCTCCAGCACCTGCGCGCAGCTCGGGCACCCGGCCGCGTGTTCCTCGATCAGGAATTCCTCATCGAGGGTCAACGTCTCGAGGAAACCGCGCTCGCGCAGGCGGCGTATCTGTGAACAGCGCATCATCGTGTCCCGCCTTCCAGATCGGCGCCGAGCATCCGGACCAGCCAGCGGCGGGCCTTCATGACCTGTGTTCGTACCGTCCCGGGACGCCGCCCGGTGGCCTCGGCGATCTCGTCGTAGCTCAGTCCCTCGAGCACGCGCAGGACGAGGGCCACACGCAGGGTTGCGGGTAGGGCCTCGATCGCCCGCGCCAGGTCACGTTGCAGTTCGCGCCGGCTAGAGGTCTGCGCCGGACCGGCCGCGCTGCGGTCCTCCGGTTCGGCCAGCTCGGACAGCTCGCCCAGGGGCACGGACTCCGCGCGACGGCCGCGGCGACGGTGATGGTCGTGGGACAGGTGCAGCGCGATGCGCACCAACCATGCCGAGAATCTGCGGTCAGTCCTGAAGAAGGAGAGCGAACGCCAGGCGCGCACGAAGCATTCCTGGGCCAGGTCCTCGGCGTCCTCGTGGTTGCCCACCAGCCGGAAGCCGATCGAGTAGATGCGCGGAAAGTGGCGCTGGACGAGCCTGTCGAAAGCCGTTCGATCCCCGGCCTGGGCCTGCTTCACCCACTGGAGCTCGACCCGCGCTGCCCTGGACATGACGCTTGAGGGACCGATCATCACACCCCCATCGTGGCATGCCGCGCCGATCGCCGCAGCGATCGCCTGGCCACGGATCCGGAGGGTGCTTTCCGGCGCAGCCGGGGGCCATTAATAAGGGAGGACGGCATCAGGCTCTGAAACGCTCCGCGCTGGAGCCTGTAGCCGGGCAATCCGAGAAAGTTGCGGCCACACGCCGCCCAGGCGCCTTCTGGCCCTCCAGGGGCCCATCCGGGGCCCGTTTCGCCGGCCCTGAGCCCATCGCGATCGCTCTCAGGCCAGCAGCGGGCCGAGTTCGCCGCCCGGCTCGATGTCGACAGGATCCTGCCCGCGCCGGAACAGCCGTACGGGGGCGTTGGAGAGCCGGATCGAATCGTCCGTCACGTGCAGCATGCCCGCCTCCCACAACCCGACCACCGGCAGCTCGTTCTCCTCGTGAAACTCGCGGATGCGATCGTCACGGGTCTCGCCGAAGTGCGCCTCGAAGCCTGCGTCCGTCTCGATGTGCGTCTGCCCGTTGTAGTAATGGGCGTTGATCTGGAAGGGCACCAGTCCGAGGGTCTCGAAGCTGGCGGGCTGGGTGATCGGCATGTCGTTGGTGGTCTGCATCGTCGGACAGGCCACATTGGTGCCGGCGCTGACTCCCATGTACGGCATCCCGGCGGCCACGCGCGCGCGGATCGGTTCGAGCAAGCCCAAGCGCTGCAAGCTGGCGGTCAGGCGGAACGTGTTGCCGCCACCGATGTAGATGCCCTCGGCCTCTTCGACCGCGGCGCGCGGATCCGACGCCTTGTGGATGCCCTCAAGCTGATAGCCGCCCGCGAAGCCCCTCTCGATCATGACCTTCACGTACTTGTCATGGTCCGCCAGGGCAAAGGGCACAAACAGGATGCGCTCGATGCCACCGAAGTGCTCCGCCATGGCCTCGACCAACCGCTCGCGCCGCTCGTCCGACCGGAACCCACCGCTTCCAAGTAGCAATCGCATCGGAAGATTGTAGAGCAAACGAGGCCCCAGATATCGCCTTCAGTGGCCTTCTCGAGGGATCCACGGGCTCTGTCCCGAAGCAGGGAAAGCTGGCAAAAATGCTGCCGAGCGAGGGGCGTAGTACGGGCGTCCCGCCCACGCCGCCCATGGAGGCCATCGCGATGAAACGTGTACTCACAGCAATCCTGACCGCCTCGGCGGTCGCCCTCTCGTTCCAGTTCTCCCGCGCCGCAGCCGGTCACGGAGCCAGGGCCCACGGGGCCGCCGCCACGACCCAGTCCACCGCATCCGGTGAGCTGTGCCTGGGAGCGGATTCCGGCCATCGCCACTGCGCCGAGATCCCGAGCGCGAGCGCCACCGGCGAGGTGCGCCTGGCGGCCATGGGCCCGGGCGGTTCGCTGCGCCAGGAGATGCAAACACTGACCGAGACGCAGCGGGAAGCCGATCGCTCGCGGGAAGAGCTCGAGCGCGAGCGTGAGCGCATCGAGTCCGAGCTGGAGGAGCTGGAGCGGCGGCTCGAAGAGCTCGATGACATCGAGGATCAGCTCGACGACTGGGAGGACGAGATCACGGACGCCGCGGAGGAGGCCTTCGACGGTTGGAGCGATCAGTGGGAAGAACAACTGGAGCAGCAAGCGCACCAGTGGGAAGAGCAGGCCGAGCAGTGGGCCGAGCGCTGGGAGGACGAGTGGGAGCAATGGGCAGAGGAATGGGAAGCAGGCGGAGCCCGCGAGTGGGAAGCCCAGGCCGAACAGTGGGAAGCTGAGATCGAGCAGTGGGCCCAGGAAGCCGAGCAGTGGGGCGAAGAGTGGGCCCACGAGGCCGAGGCCATCGGCGAGGAGTGGGCGCACGAGTTCGAAGGCTTCGAGGACGTATGGTCCGAGGAACTGGAGGACCTCTCCGAGGATTGGGAGGAGTACGCCGACGACTTCGAGGATGAACTCGACGAGATGGTGGAAGACTGGGAAGACGAGATCGAGGATTGGATCGAGGAGCTCGAAGACGGAGA
The DNA here is from genome assembly GCA_047618565.1 of Planctomycetota bacterium. Taxonomy (GTDB): domain Bacteria; phylum Planctomycetota; class UBA1135; order UBA1135; genus JBLHKW01. The sequence continues at coordinate 8,725 of JBLHKW010000057.1, read as the reverse complement.
CGACTGCAACGACTGTGATGATTGCGGAGATTGCCGCGATGAGGGCCGTTGCGGCGACTGCGAGAACTGCGGGGACGATGACTGCGAGACGGATGAAGGCCAGGAAAGCGCTCCGCGCGAGGTCGGCGTGGTCATGCTGGAGCGGCTCGTGAACCAGCTCGTGAGCACGTCCGGAGGCCGCAGCGCGGGTCCGTTGCAGACCGGCCCCGACTGCTGCAGCCAGGCTTCGCTTCTGCGCGAGTTGCGCGCCGAGGTGGACCGCCTTCTGGTCCAGTCCAGCGAGCAGCTCGGCGACGCCGTCGCCCAGCGCTGATCCCGACGACAGCTCCCCGAAGCTCTCCCTTGGGGGAGCTGTCCCGAACAGAGTACGCTGAGACCCGTATGATCATCGAGCTGACTGACGTCGCCAAGTACTACGGGAAGTTCCAGGCGCTGGCCGGGCTCACGGTCTCGGTCAAGCCCGGCGCCATCGGCCTGCTGGGACCCAACGGCGCCGGCAAGAGCACCCTGATCAAGGGATTGCTCGGCCTGGTGAAGCTGTCGAGTGGAAGCGCCAAGGTGCTCGGACTCGACGCGCGCACCCAATCGCCAGCGATCCGTGAACAGGTGGGCTACATGCCCGAGGACGACTGCTCGATCGCGGGCCTGGCGGGCGTGCAGTCCGTGGCGCTCGCCGGTGAACTCGCCGGCCTGCCCGCCCTGACGGCCCTGCGCCGCGCCCACGAGATCCTCGACTACGTGGCCCTGGGCGAGGAGCGCTATCGCGAGGTGCAGACCTACTCCACGGGCATGCGCCAGAAGGTCAAGCTGGCCCAGTCCCTGGTGCACGCACCCAAGCTGTTGTTCCTGGACGAGCCCACCAACGGCCTCGACCCCGCCGGGCGCGTGCGCATGCTGCGCCTGATCCGCAGCCTGGTGGAGAAACGCGGCATGAGCGTGGTGCTGTCCACCCACATCCTGACCGACGTCGAGACCTGCTGCGACGCGGCCCTGATCCTGGGGCGCGGCAAGCTGCTGGTCTACGACACGATTCCCGAGCTGCGGCGCAGCGTTCACCCGAGCTGCCGCGTACGCGTGGCGGGTGACATCGCGCCCCTCAGTGCGAACCTGCAGGCCCGGGGCTATCGCATCGAGAGCGCCGGCCGGGACGCCGCGCTGGTGTTCGGCGCTGACGACCTCGGGGCGGCCGTATTTGCGGCCTCGCGCGAGACGGGCATCACCGTGCGCGAGATGACCCCCAGCAGAAATTCACTCGAGGACATCTACCTGGACGCCGTGCGCGCCACCGAGGCCGGCCCGACCATGGAAACGGTCGAAGCGAAAGCCTGACATGCCCATTTCCGAACTCGGTTACCGCCACTGGGAAGGCAAGCGTACGGGCCTTTTCCGGCGCGCGATCGCGATCGCCAAGTCCGAGGTCAGCATCGCCTACAAGAGCAGCAAGCTCCTGCGACGCTTCCTCGTATTCGCATGGATGCCGATCCTGTACTTCTGCCCGTTCTTCCTCGCCATCGGCTACGTTGCCGATCCGAAGAACTCCCTGGACGAAGGCACGATCCTGACTCAGATCGCGCTCAATTTCCTGCCCTCCGAAGCCCTCGGCCAGCTGCGCGAGCACCCTGAGTTGTCCCTGCCGGGGATCTGGTCGCTCGCGTTCTACTTCTTCTTTGCATACACCGGATCGGCGCTGTCGATGATCGTTGTGGCCATCGTCGGCCCGCCGTTGATCGCCAAGGACATGCGCAGCAAGGCCTTCCTGGTCTACTTCAGCAAGCCGATCCAGCCCTGGCAGTACCTGCTCGGGAAACTCGGGACCGTCATCTTCTTCGTGTTCAGCATGACGCTCTTTCCCGCGCTCCTGCTGTATGCGATAGGCATCGGTTTATCCCCAAACACCAGCACGCTCGTCGCCACCTTGCCGATCCTGCTCAAGGTCGTGATGTCATCACTGATCACCGCGATCCCGGTCGCCATGGTCGTGCTCCTGATCTCGTCCTTCACCAAGGACCGCAAGATCGCGACCTTCCTGTGGGTCGCCGTCTGGATCTTCGGTGAGATCGCATTCCGCACACTGACCCTCGGTGGTCGTTTTTCGGAAGACATCGAGCCACCAGCCTGGGCATCGCTGCTCTCCATCCGTGAGCTGACCACCCGAGCCACATCCGGCATCTTCGACGTACGTAACAACATTGAAATGCTGCTCGAGCAGTTCAGTAACTCCGGCGGTGACATGCGCGAGATGCTGCTCGATCTGGCAGAAGAAGTGGGTGAGGTCACCGTCGGCGGCAGCAATGCAAGCACGGACCAGGTACTCGACATCGCCGGCGGCGGCTACCCGCCGATCGTATCCATCGCCTGCTTGATCGGCCTGAGCGTCGCCTGCGGCGTGGTCATCGTGCGGCGCGCGAAGGGCCAGGTGAACGTCTGATGGGCAGCCTGATCGAAACACGGGGTATGACCAAGCTGTTCGGCATGGTGATCGGCGTCAACGACGTGAGCCTGGACCTGGAGCCCGGCGTGATCGGCCTGCTGGGACCCAACGGCGCCGGCAAGTCCACCTTTCTCAAGCTCCTGACCGGCCAGCTGCGGCCGACCGAGGGCCAGGTGCGCGTGTTCGGGATGAATCCCTGGAACAACATGCAGCTGCTCGCGCGTATCGGGCTGTGCCCGGAGCACGACTCGTTCTACGACTCCCTCTCAGCGCTCGAGTTCGTGACCTCGCTCGCCAAGATCAGCGGCCTGGGCGCCCAGGCCAAGGAGCGCGCCGAGCAGGCCCTCGAACGGGTCGGCGCGACCGAGTTCATGCACCGCACCATCGGGACCTACTCGAAGGGCATGCGCCAGCGCACCAAGGTGGCCCAGGCCATCGTGCACGATCCGGACTTCCTGATCCTCGACGAACCCCTGACCGGAACCGACCCGATCTGCCGGCGCGAGATCATCGACATCGTCCTGTCCCTCGGCGAGGAGGGCAAGAGCATCCTGATCGCCTCGCACGTGCTGCACGAGGTGCAGGCGATGACGGACCAGTTCGTGTTGATCTACGGCGGCCGCGTCCTGGCCTCCGGTCGCGTGCAGGAGATCCGCTCGCTCATGAACGAGTTTCCGCACCGCATCACGATGCGCTGCGACGACGTCAAGCAGCTGGCCCAGACGCTCCTGCAGGGACTGCCCGTGGAAGGCCTCGAGATGGACACCAAGCGCGGCGAGCTGGTCGCGTTGACCCGTGATCCGGACACCTTCTACACCGGTCTGCCGGAGGCCGTGGCGCGCTCGGGTGTGCGCGTCCACGAACTCGTCTCCGCGGACGACAAGCTCGAAGCCGTCTTCAACTACCTCATGTCGGTGGACTGATGCAGGAAATGTTTCGCGCGCAGATCCGCCAGATCCTGGGCGGTCGCATGAAGTGGCTCATGGCCGTGTGCCTGCTGCTGCCGGTGTTGCTCACCTTCGGTGCGGTGACCTCGGGCGGCCTGGGCGAAATCCGGGACGAGATCCAGGAGGAACAGACCGTCAACAGGGCCGCGGCTGGCGTCTTCTCGGCGGATACTCGGCCTATCCTGTGGAGCGGCCAGGACGAGGAGTTCGCGGGCGGGAAGATCATTCTGACCGAAGAAGGGGTCCACTATGAAACGCGCCGCCACAACGGTCGTGAGTGGAAAACCCATCGCGGCCCGATCGACGATGACATGGTCCTGGTCGTCAATCGCGGCTACCTGATCGTGCGCGACGGCGAGCTCTGGACCGACGAGAGCCTGAAGCCCAGCGGCAACAACTGGCACATCCAGCACCGTAATCATCGGGACTCCGTGAGGCCCGAACTCGCTGTAGTCGACGTCACCGTGCGCTCCGTCTGCGCCGGCTACCTGTTCATCCTGTACCCCCAGGTCATCTGCCTGCTGCTCGCCCTGCTCTACGGCACCTCGGTGCTGGGATCCGAACTCGACGGCAAGACCCTGCCCTACCTGTTCTCGCGCCCGTTGCCGCGCTGGCATTTCGTGGTCGGCAAGTACCTGGGCATCGTGGCATCGCTGGCCATCCCCACCGCGATCAGCCTCACGGCCTCCTGGATGATCCTGGGCTTCTCCAGCGACATCTCGCTCCTGATCGGCATCCTGGCCGGAGCGATCGGTGCGCTGTTCGCCTACAACGCGGTCTTCATCTTCTTCGGCTTCCTGACGCCAAGGCGCGCGATGATCGTCGCGCTCATCTACGGCATCCTGTTCGAGCTGATCCTGTCGTTCGTGCCCGCGCTGATCAACCAGATCACGGTCACCTATTACCTGCGCTCGCTGGTGGTTGAGATCCTCGACCTGCAGGTGCCACGCGAGATGGCGCGCGTCGTGGGCGGTGCCTCGCTACCGTTTGCCCTGGCCGCGTTGCTGGCCATCATCGTGGTCACCCTCGGCGCCTCGTCGGTCATGGCGGCGCAGCACGAGTACGTGGTCAAGGACGAAGCCTGAGCCGCGCGCCGACTCGCGCCGGCGTTCACTCCGGTCCGGGGTGAACGAGAAGCAGTTCCGAGTCCCCGGCAACGGGCAGTTCGAAGGCCACCGGGCGCGACCACTCGTTCTCCACGTAGAACCTCGCGGTGTACTCCCCGGGGCCCAGGCCATCGATGTCGAAGGGCATGCAGCCCGACTCATCCATGTCGGCGGGATCGAGCCGGACGCCCTCGGAGATTTCCCCTTCGCCACGGACCTGCATGAAGACCCGCTGCCCGCCCTCGAATCCGATGCTCGAGAGGTCAGCCATGCCAGCACAGGGCACGGCGCGCGCGAGAACGATCTCGATCGGATCCCCCACATCGCCATCGTCCAGTGAGAACGCGTGCGTGGTCTCGAGGCGATCGGGAGCCTCGACCTTGACCTCGCAAGTGCCTGAACCGAACACGGTCAAGGCCAGTTCGCCGCTCGCATCCGTCTTCCCGCGCGCACGGTTCGAACGGCTGCCGTTGACATGCAGGCTGACGTTCGCGCCCGCGATTGGGCGCCCATCCTCCTCGCCCTTCACACGCACCTGAATCTCCACGGAGTCCCCGTCGATGTCGAGGCGATACACGCTGCCGGGGGTCGGCGTGATCTCCCCCGAGTGCAGCTCGCGCTTCTGCGAATCGATCATCGCCCACACCCTGACGTTGCAGGATTCCCCCACCAGAAACGGGGTCGTCTCGTAGTAGCCGTCGGCATCGGTCGTGGCTTGCCCGCGACTTCCCATCCCGCTGGCCTGAACGGTGGCATCTGCGAGAGGCTTCCCGTCGAAGCGCACGTAACCGGCCACGCGCGCCGTGTCTCCGGTGCCCGCGATGCCCAGGTCGATGAGCAGATCGAGCGCAGGCCCTTCCTCGACGGCGATATCGTCCTGTCGATAGACGAGCACGGGCTCCAGGCCACCGCGCGCAAGATCGAGCGGATCGCCTCCGAGCCAGCGCTCGTGAACCTGGAGCTGGTAGGTGCCGCTCGGCAGGTTGGTAAATCGGAACGATCCATCGAGTGCGGTTCGAGCAAAGCGCGGTGGCAGGAACGCCTCGGCGATATCACCTCCACCGTTTCCGAGGTTGCGCCGCTCGAGGATCAGCATGTAGATCTGCCGCGGCGGATCAGGCCCCCACTGAATGCGACCACGCAGCTCGTTCCCGCGCGCCAGCAGCACCTCGGCCGTCGGCACGCTCTCATGCACGACAATGGCAGCGTCGGCGTAGCGCGGATGCTGCACCAGCACCTGGTTCTCGCCGTCGCCAGCGCCTGAATCGTCGGCGCCGCTGACGTACGGACCGAGGCGCAGGAGCCCATCGGAGTTCGTACGACCGACCGCGAGTGCGCGAAACAGATCGTTGCTGGGCTGCACGATGCTGGCGCGCGCGTGGACCACGGGCTCGCCGGTCGTGCGATCGAAGACGCTCAGGTCCAGAAAGCGTCCCGGCTGACAGACGAGCGTGAGGGGCGGCATCCCGGGCCAGACCTCTTCCGTCCGATGCACCGGACTCAGCTCCGACGGCCGCACGCGCACCTCGTACATGCCCGGCGTCACATCGCGACAGGTGTAGACACCGGTCTCGCCCTCGGAGAAGCGCGAGACGCGCTCGGGCGCCCCGAGCGAGCGCACGCGCATCATCCACAGCATGGGCGATTCCGCTTCGAAGCCAGGCTGCAGGCTGACCTTTGCACCCGCCACGGGCTGGCCCGCCAGATCCAGCACGTGCACCACCACGTTGAAGACCGTCTCGAGCTCGATCTCCATGTCGTCGACCTCCGCCCCCACGACGCCAACCCAGGGTTCGTTCTTCTCGCGCCGGGCACAGGCCACGAGGTTGCCCAGCAACGGGCAGCCGGAGACCGAGAAGCGTCCCTCCAGATCGGTGACCCCGGCGGGCTGCAGGATCGCAGCCACGCCGCCGATCTCTGCCCCGGCCATCACCTCCGCACCCGCGACGGGATCGCCCTCCGTGTCGATCACCTCGCCCGATATGACGCGCCCGGCGCGCAGGATCGCGTCGGGCAATTCCACCTCGCCCGGCCGCGTGCTGTCCTTGCGCAGCATCCCGAGCCAGCCGCGCAGGTCGATCGCGAGCATGATGTCGCCGATGGGAACGCCCTCAAATCGGTAGCGCCCTTCCACATCGCTGATCGTCGTCGGTATCGGCAGGTCGTCCAGGTGACGACGCACCAGCGGCGGCGGCTCCACCACCGGCGAGCTCGATCCATCGTGAATGTATGCGGAGATCCCGACCGCGCAATCCGAACGGAAGTCCTGCACCTCGACCGGGATCACGGCCTCGACGCCGTCGGGAGCGATGGGCACGATGCGTACGCGCACACCGGCGACCGGCCCACCATCCTCATCCGTAACGCGCCCGATCACCGTGCATCCCGCGACCATGATGATGTCGCCGAGGTCGGTCACCTCGCGGTGGTGCACCTGTGTATCGACCACGCGTATCGTGCAGCGTGGACCGCGCAGATCGATGCCCAGGCCCTGGAAGGAGCCGTCGTAGGCCCCGGTCATTCGAAAGCGCCCTTCTGCATCGGTAAGCGTCCGCTCGAGCACCAGTTCCGGCGAGCCTTCCCCGAGCTCGGCCCAGTCGGCCCCCAGCATCAGGTTTGCATCCACCTGGATGAACGCGACCGAGACCCCGGCCACCGCGCTGCCGTCCTCCTCGACCACGCGCCCGATCACACCGCCCAGCTCTCCGACCCAGGAATCGGCCGCCGCCTCGAGCACGGGTGCGTCCTCGGCCAGCGCCTCGCGCACCTTCACGTCTTGATCCGCGCCCAGAGCACCCGCGATAGCGGGCCCGTCGAGCACGGCTTCCGATCTCGCACTCGAGGCCCCCACCGATCCGTCCGGGGTCAGGGCCACAACGCTCGAGGTCCCCCCGCTCATGGCCCACCACGCCCCGGCGCACAGCAGCGCCAGGCTGATACCGATCAGGATCTTGTTCTTCATCGCAATGTCGATCGTGGAGCGCAGGCTGGCCCTGCGGGGAATCGGGACGCTGCCAGGGAGTCCATGCTCCAGGGCCGCAGCTCGTGCCCCTATACGAACCGTGCGCACGGACCTTACACCTGGTCCCGCATTGGATCCGAAGAATCTGCCGCTGGCGCCTCGTGGCACTCAGGAGCGGGCATGGGCCCGGAACCGGGGTCACCCGGTCGGCCAGGTGCTCGGGCGCGCTCGACTCACGAACGATCCAGATCCGACGGCAGGCGCGGAAACGCCACCTCGTCGAAGTAGCGTTGCAGTTGACCGTCCTGGATCCAGCGCGTGACGAGCGCGAAGAGGTAGATCTTCAGCGCCAGGGCGCCGCACAGGACGAGCGCGTTCGCGACCTCGCCGGCGGCCTCCTGCATCACGGACAGGTGCCAGAGCACCTGGATCGCCACGTAGAAATACAGGGGTGCGAGCAGCGCGCGCCGCACCTGCAGGTGCGAATCGCTCAGGCGTCCGACGAAGAAGGCCATCGAGATCGCGACCAGCAACGAGCCCATGAGCGGACCGAAGGCCTCCAGGCCGAACCACTCGAAGCGTCCAAGAATGGAGAGCAGGGCCGTCGCTCCACAGACGATCGCCACGCCGACCAGGCTTCGACGGAAGGTGCGGTCCCGTTCCGGAAGCCCATCCGCCTTGACGCTCGGTCGATCGAGCACCAGGAACAGATAGAAGAACGCTGCCGCCGTGACCACGTTGAGCAGGTCGGCCACCGGCGGCCCCCAGCGGGACCAGGTCGCGACGCCCGCGGACTCCATGGACCAGTACAGGCCGAGCCACGAGTACAACGCGAGCCAGGAGCACCACAATAGCGTCCATCCGCGCCGGAACTGGCGCCAGGCCTGACGTGCAACGGGCCCCTGCGGCTCCTGCGGACGGGCGTTCGTGAACACGAGCACGAGCAGTACCGCCATCACCACCACATGCGCCACCGCGACGTGCAGGCGAAGCGATCGATCACCCAGTACTTCCATCAAGGCACCGGTCGCGCCGGTGAGAGCGCGCACGACCAGTAGGGTCCCGCCCGCGACCAGCAGAATTCCAAGCGACACCAGCGCTGCGAGCGCGGGCGCACGCTTCAACGTCCGCATGCCGAGCAACCAGGCCTCGAGCCCGGATAATTCATGAAGCGCGAGCCAAAACGCGTCGATTCGGCTTCTGGTGGTGCTTCTCGCGCGTTGGCCCCACGGGGCCGCGTTCGGGAATTGCGGAGGGCGCAGCCCGAGGCAAACCCGTA
>JBLHKW010000056.1:0-29041 GCA_047618565.1 Planctomycetota bacterium | reverse complement strand
CGCAGGACACGCCTCATCTCGCGCAGCGCGAGACGCCGATCCGCGACGTTCCGGATTCCGAAGGCGACACAACACACGTCCATGCTGGCGTCCCGCGCAGGTAAGCGCAGCGCATCGCCCTGGGCAAAGAGGACACCGGCATCGTGCCCCCCCCCACGACCCTTGGCCTTGGGGGTCGCATGCTCGAGCATCTCGTGGGTGAAGTCGACGCCCAGCACCCGAGCGTTCGCACGCCGAAACGCCAGCGAGAGGTCGCCCGTACCGCAGCACGCGTCGAGGACCCGCAGACCGCTCACATCCCCCGCCCGGGCGAGCAGGCGCCGGCGCCACCCCTGGTCGATCCCCATGGAGAGGACCCGGTTCAAGAGGTCGTAACGCCCGGCGATGCGCCCAAACATCGACTGGACTTCCACTGCTTCCGGCATCCGGGAAGAGTACGAAAGCTGCCGCCCCGCCGCCCGCATCAGGTGCCATCCGGAGGACGAAATTCGGCATCCAGCTGGCTCGACCAGCCTCCCGGGATCCCGAACCGCCACTTACCGCCGGTAAGCACGGGTCTGGAGGCCCCCAGAACTGCATGGAGCGCTGCGCTCGGCGCAACGCTCCATGATTTGGATGGCAGGGATCGCCAGCCGATCGGGACGGCGATGGGCCACGTTCGGCCCGGCGCCGCGTGTCGGCCTACTGGCGCCAGTAATCGACCACGAAGTTGGCGTTGGGAGCCGCGACCGACTGCACGCCTGGCGTGAAGATGTCCGTGTCGACACGCGGGGTACCCGCCGCACTGATGTCGACCACGTCGACCACGCCACTGCCACCGATGTTGTTCGGGATGGCGGCAAACAAGTATCGTGCCTCGTGGGTGTTGATGATCCCCAACCCCGTCGGTTCGCCACGCACCAGGGACTTGCCGTTGAGCGCGACCGGCGCACCCGCACTGAAGGATGTCGTAACGTTCTGCAGTGCCGAGAAGCTGCGCTGGTTATCGAATCCGATGTCCACGGGGATCCCGGAGAGCCGATCCTCGCCGATCGAGACGAACACGCCAAACTGCATGTCACGCACACCCGGCGTCTGGTTGTTGCCCAGCGCCAACTGGCCCGAGATGAAGCTCTCGATGATCACGTTCGAGATCGCGCCCTCGCCCGCGGGACCGGGCTGATTGCTAACCGGGTCGATCGGACCTTCGTGTGCAACCCACACCGAAGCCACGAGCCGGTTGGGTCCCGCCTGGATGGCCTTCGGATTCCGGAACTGGATGCCCTGCACGTTGCCGACCACGTCGTCGAAGCCCCAGCCGTTCACCCCGTTCGGGCCCGACTCGAACACCGCCAGCGTACCGGTGCGGTTGATGATGTAGGCGTAATACACATTCCGGAAGGTGCCCCAGCCGGCGTGCCGTTGGGTGATCGCGACCTCGAAGGGTCGGTTCAGCTGCGAGCCGACCGTGCGCCGCACCTGCAGCGAGGCTGCACTGATGATCGACAGGTTGTTGCTACCCTCGTTGCAGACCAGCAGGTCCTCGTTGCCCGGATCCCAGGCCAACCCACGCGGAGCCGTGCCCACCACCGTCGTCTGGATGACCCGGTGGAAGTCCGACGAGTTCGGATCGATGTTGATGAAGGACACCACGTTCGCCAGCTGGTTGCTGACCGCCAGGATATCCACGTTCGGCCCCATCGCGAGGGACGTCGGGTCGGGTGTCTGGATGCGATCGACAACCGTCATCCGGTTGCTGTTCAGCACCACGATCTCGCCACCCTGACGATCGACCACGTAAAGGAACTGCCCGACCTGCTGCCGGATCGCGTAGTTGAAGCAGGACTGCCCCGGGGCCACGCCGAAGTCAGGACCGACGAAGAACATGTTCTGCTCGGGGGTCAGCAAACCGCGCGGAGCCTCCGTGCCCGGCGTGCCGAACGGGTCGCCGGGGACGAGCGCGTTGTCGATCGCTCCGACACCCGTCTGCCCGAACAGGTTGTCCGCCTGGTTGCGCACCGAACTCGGCTCCTGGACTCCGAGGAACGGTGTCACGCACAGGGGCGGGAAGATGATCGCCGGCGGGTTCGGGTGCGGCGCCCAGGCCACAAGGTTCTCGACACCCGGCAGCGTGATGTTGCTGAACTGTGCGAACGAAGTCGGAGCCTGGGTGTTCTGGGTCACCGTGCTCGGGCTGACGAGCTTCTCGCCCGTGTTCGAGCAGGCGTTGCCACCCTCGGCCTGACAGGTCGCGTCCGCGTTGTTGAACACGCTGTCCAGTGCGTGGCCCAGCATCATGTCGCCGACCGACGTGACCGTCGGCGGCCGCACCAGCAGGTCGTTCAGCGACGAGTCCTTCGACAGGGTGAATACACCCGCCGAGCCCCCGTTGATCGTGCACTCTCCGCGCTGCAACGGCGGCACAAGGCCGGCCAGCTGCAGGTTCGGGTTGTTCGGGAAGTTCGACTCGCCCTCCAGGTACACACCCTCGGTGAAGCGCGGCGTGCCCGTACCCTGACCGTAGCCGTTCAGGTCAAGCACCGAGATGCCGGGCACTGCGCCCAGACGCCCCACAACGATCGCGTCCGGGAGCACCGGCACGTTCGTCAGTGCGCCCCCGTTGCCCGTCGTGAAGTTCGTCAGCGCACCCAGCTGGTTGCCGTTGGACCGGCCCTGGTTGTTCGCAAGGTCGCGCAACAGCGGCTCGTCCGGCGTGAGCGACGGGTTGATCGTCACGTCGATCAGACTGAACGTGTCACACGCGACTCCGTCCGGGCCCGAACCCGGGAACGAGTAGGCCGGTATCACCTCGTAGGTCGACATGTCGAACACGCTCACCGGGCGCACCGTGTAGACCATATTCGTCCGCGCCGAAGCTTCGCCGAAGGAGATGTCCACCAGCGAACTCGAGCCCGGCGCCGACAGACCGTCCAGCGGCCCGACGCTCAGGGGCTGCACCGGTTCCGTGAACTGCATGCGCAAGGTCGTGCGCGGGTCCACGTTGAAATCACCATTGCCGGGCGTAATCAGCGGCAGGCTGTCCGGGGCCGGCGTACGCACGATCTCGGGGCTCAGGAAGTCCGGGCCCACCGTCGAGTTGCCCAGTACGGTCGACTCCAGGGTCTCGCCGCCCGTGCTGCGCACCGCGGTCGTCACGCGCATCCGGATCTGCACGCCACTGGGGAACGTCTCCAGCGTCGAAAGGTCGTTGTCCGTGTCCACCACGAACACCAGCGTGCGCGGGCTCACCAGCGCCGCGGCGTTGTTGAAGGTCCCCTGGGTTCCCGGGAAGCCCACACCCTCGGGGCGCGTCGCCACCGGCCTGCCGTCGGACAGCTCCACCCAGCGCTCCAGCTCGAGCGTCGGCGGCACGCCCACCGGCGAGCCCCCGTAGGTCTGACCATTGACGAAGGCGCGTCCCCGGATCGCCGTGGAGTTGCCCGTCTGCGGGTCCACCTGCAGCACGGTCACCGTCCCGGTCAAACCACCGGTCTCCTGGCTGCCAGGCGCAGGGCTCAGCACCGTCGAGATGTCCAGCGGCTGCCGGAACGTCACGTAGACGAAGTGGTTGCCCGGCGCGCCGCTCGGCAGGATCGACGTCTCCGGCCACTGGGGCACGGGCCGCAGCTGGTTGTCCACGCCGCCCTCGAACCGCAGGTTGTCGGTCATGTCCTCGCGGGTGCGGATCGACACGATGTCCGGCGTCGGCTGACCGTTGTCGCCCAGGCGGTTCACCGTGTAAGGCACCAGCTGCCCGAACCCGTTGGACATCTCGTCCAGGGTCATGTTCGTATCGACCCGGTCGGACGAGGAACCCGTGCCGCAAGCTGACAGGAGCAGAGCGCTGCTACTGATCCAGAGAAGTTGCCGGAGGTTGATCATTGGGAGATTGCGGTTTCGGGGGGGGTAGGGACAGGACCGTTGGTGGATCGTGCTGTACAATATCAACGACCGTGCCAGCCGGACGATTCCGGAGATTTGATCGCTAACTTCAGTCAGCAAAACGGCTTATACCGAATACGGACATCGAAGGGGGCGCCTCGGCAGTTGCCACGCCGGAAAAACCGTGCGCCATCACCTGAAGACTGTGCGCTCCCGCACCCTTTGCCCGTTGCATACATATAGAAGGGGACACCCAGTCTAGGCCCGGGGGCGCGCGTGTCAAGCAGGCCCCCGGAGAGTGCCCTGGTACCTCCCGTGAGCCCGGGTCGGGCCTGCCGGAGCCCCCATGGCCGCCGTCACGCCTCGAAGAGCGCCCCGGTGTTCAAAGGCCCGCGCGCGGGCTATCCTCCGACGCGATGGCACCCGATCACGTCTTCGACCCCACCGCCCTCGAGGGCGAGTCCAGCGCGAGCCCCGTTGGCCGCGAACTCGAAAAGAGCCTGCGACCGGCCCACCTGGACGATTTCGTCGGGCAGGTGCGGGTGGTCGAGAACCTGCGCGTCGCGCTCTCCGCGGCGAACCGGCGAAACGAGCCTCCGGATCACATTCTCTTCTCCGGCCCCCCCGGGCTGGGAAAGACCAGCCTGGCCCGCGCCCTGGCGGATGAGCTATCGACGCGGCTGCACTCGACCTCCGGCCCGGCCTGCGAGCGCGCCCGCGACCTGGTCGGCATCCTGAGCCAGCTCGAGGCCGGTGACGTGCTCTTCATCGACGAGATCCATCGCGTGCCGATCGCCGTCGAGGAGTACCTGTACACGGCGATGGAAGACTACTCGGTCGACTTCACCCTCGACTCGGGCCCCCACGCGCGCGTGATGACGCTCGGCATCAAACCCTTCACCCTGGTCGGCGCGACGACGCGCGAGGGCTTGCTCTCCGCTCCGTTCCGCGCTCGCTTTGGACTGTTCGAGCGCCTCGACCCCTACCCGGTTGCGGACCTCGTTCGCATCCTGCTGCGCTCCGCGTCAATCCTCGAGTGCGACCTCACGCCGCAAGGAGCCGAAATCCTGGCAAGCCGCAGCCGGGGCACGCCGCGCATCGCGAACCGTTTCCTGCGGCGCGCGCGCGACCTGGCCCAGGTCGACGGCCTGGGCAAGATCGACGAGACCGTCGCCGGCGAGGCGCTGCGCCGCTTGGGCATCGATGAGACCGGTCTTGAGGAAATGGACCGACGCATCCTCAACTGTCTCGCGCGCAACGCCGGCAACCCGATCGGCCTGAAGACGATCGCGGCCGCAGTCAGCGAGACCGAGGACACCATCGAGGACGTCTTCGAGCCGCACCTCCTGCGCTGCGGATACCTGCAGAAAACGGCGCGCGGACGGGTGATCACCGAGCAGGGCGCCGAGATCATCGGAGCACTCCTCGACGGGCCGCCGACGACCGGTCAGCTATTCCAGTGACGTTTCCGGACGGCGCTTCGCGCACCGACGCGGGCAGCGGCTTCGACTTCGAGGTCACCCACCGCTCGAGCGGACAGGCGCGCAACGGGCGCTTCCATACGCCCCACGGAACGGTGGTGACGCCCGCCTTCATGCCGGTCGGTACGCGCGGCACGGTCAAGGGCGTGCTGCCGCGCGACCTCGCGCAGGTGGGCTCGAGCATGGTGCTCGCCAACACCTACCACCTGCATCTGCGCCCAGGCGAGGACACGGTCGCGGCCCTCGGCGGCCTGCACACTTTCATGGGCTGGGACGGTCCGATCCTCACGGATTCGGGCGGTTACCAGGTCTTCAGCCTGCGCGACCTGCGCCAGGTCGACGAGGACGGCGTCTCCTTCAAGTCGATCGTCGACGGAAGCCCGGTGCGCTTCACCCCGGAGCGCGTGATGGACATCCAGCACAAGCTGGGCGCCGACGTCATCATGGCCTTCGACCAGTGTCCGGCCGACCCGCACGCGCGCAACGACGTCCAGAATGCCACCGATCGCACGCACGCCTGGCTCGATCGCTGCGTCGAGAGGTGGCGCTCTAACGGCGGATTGGAGTCCGGCCAGGCCCTTTTCGGGATCATCCAGGGCGGCGCCTTCGAGGACCTGCGGCGTGCTTCCGTGGAGCACGTCTGCGCCCACGATCTGGTCGGCTACGCGATCGGCGGCGTCAGCGTCGGCGAGGACCGCGAAGCGATCCGTGCCACCGTCGCCAGCACCGCGCCACTCCTGCCCGATGACAAGCCGCGCTACCTGATGGGCGTCGGCACACCGATTGACTTCTTCGACTCGATCGAGCAAGGCGCGGACCTGTTCGACTGCGTGACCCCGACCCGACATGCGCGCACCCACCAGGCCTTCACCAGCCTCGGACGCATCAACGTTCGCAACAGTCGCTGGAAGAACGACACGCGCCCGCTCGATCCGGACTGCGACTGCGAGACGTGCGCACGCTTCAGCCGTGGTGTGCTGCGCCACCTGGCAGTCTCGCGCGAGATGCTCGCAGGCGTGCTGCTCTCGGTACACAACCTGCGCTTCTTCCACAGGTTGCTGGAACGCATCCGACACGCGATCGCCGAGGATCGGTTAGCGCAACTGCGCACCTCCTGCATGGAAGCACTCCAGGCGCGACTCTGACGAACAGAGGCCACAGAAGGCCTCCAGCGCCTGCTCCAGGCCGGACCGACACGATCCCGACTGCAAGTACACGCCCCGATCAGGGTCCAAAGGTGATCTGCAACCCGTTCCTGAGGTCCACCTGGGATCCTGCGCCGGCAGGGTCTCTGTAGTAGGCCTGGAAGTACCAGTTCGACCCTAGCGTGATCTGCGCTGCAGGACGCTAAGGCATCGTGTAGTCGAGGGCATCGAGCAGCGCGCCACCACTCACAGGTTGGAAGGTACGCCGGAAGACCGCGCCGCCGACGCAGCGCGGTCCGTTGGCGAAAGGGACCTGAACCGGGTTCGTCCCGTAGGAGAACGCGCCGAAGGTGTCCGGCACCGGGCCAGCACGCGGCTGTAGTATTCCGTCCTCCAGTGAGTTGCACCCTCCGGCGTCGATCAACGCGGCGCTGCCCGTCGAGTTCGGACTCGAGGTGCAGTAGCTCGATCCAGCGGCCGGCGCGTCGTACTCGTCCGCGCCGATATCGACATGTGCCCCCACGAGCCGCGGATCGCCGTCGATATCGACATCCGACAGTTCCGGTGCGAGGCCCGTGGCCGTGTCGCGACAGGGCGACGCGCAGCGCAGGTGATAGTCCCCGCCCGCGCTGTCGACCAGCAGCGGATCGGCGTCGATGTGGCCCACCCCATCCAGGCCGCCGCGTACCAGACTGAAGGTCACCGGTGCACCCGGGTTGACCTCCGGAGACGAGGGGTTATTCCAGAAGATCGAGTTCACGGCCTCGCCATGCATCCCCATCGTGACGAGCATGCCCGAGGGTATCGGCGTGGTCGACCCGGCGCCCGCGACGTTCCCCACGACCGTGCAGTTGACGAAGATCGGACCGCCGTCGCCGGCCTCGATCGCACCCGCTCCGCCCCAGTAGTCGACCGAGTTGCCGCCGTGGTTGTTCGCGATCACACAGTTGCGGATGATCGGGTCCGCGCCGATCGATGTCACTGCACCGGCGCCGCTGTGCACCGAGCCCGGGTTGGGCGCCGACGGGTGCTGCGCCGCACCGCCGGTGTTCCCGACCAGGCGGCATGCCTCGACGCATACGGTGGACCCGTTCCTGCAGAGCAACCCACCGGGACCACCATCCCCGTGCGTGGCGTCGCCGCCCTGGTTGTCCAGGAACGTGCAGTCGGCAATCACGCCGCCGCAGGTGCTATCGAAGGCCCCCGGGCCACCTCGATCACGGCCCGTCCCGCCGGTGTTGCGCTCGAGGATGCCGCGTATGACCTGGGGCAGATCGTTCACCAGTTCCGAGAAGCGCAGCGCGCCGGACCCGCCGAAATCGCCGGACCCGCCGGACCCGCCGGACCCGCCAACGTTATCGATGAACAGGCTGTCGAGGAGGTAGGGACCGGTATTGCTGTAATTCGCGAGGACACCGGCCTCCTCCGAATCACCCATGCTCGAGCGAAATTCGATCATCACGATGCGCAATCTTCCGGAATGACCCCTGATCGCCCCGGGCCCGCCAGGGGGCTGGTAGCCAGCGGACAGGCAGGTTGCCCCACGGTTCCGCAGGAACGTGCTCTCCCGAACGATGACATCGGAGCTGCTGAGCTGCAGGGCACCGGCCGCCTGCTTCCCGCCCCCCGCTGCGTTGTCCTCGAACGCACAGGTCACGAATGTGGCCGACGACGAACTGATCTTGCCCGCGCCCGCACCCGCGTCGTCGCAGCCCGCAGCATCGCCGCCCAGGTTGTCCCGGAACGTACAGCTGACGAAGGCGACGTCCGACCCCGAGTCCACGAGGAATGCACCAGGTCCGCCCTGCACCGAGGCCGCGCCCCGGTTCTCCTCGAAGATCGTGTCGACCACGATCGGAGACGAATTCGTCAGGAGCTTCATCCCGCTGGGCCCGCCCCTGGTCGAGAGCGAGCTTCCGACGTTGCGCCGGATGGTGCAGGAGCGGATCACGGGGGAGGCCAGGCCACACTGGGCGGCGGCAAACGGCGAGGAAACGATGAGAAGGAAACCTGCGAGGCCCGAGACCAGATAGCGCCTTTGCATAACACCTCGGAAACGAAACTGAGAGGAGAGCCGGTGACGAATGGACGCTACGGTCAAAAAAGGGCCGCGCCCGTCACCAGCCGATTGGAGCCAGATAGCGGCCATTGTGAGAGCGTTGCACAACACCGTCAACCTACCCCTGTCCCAGGGGTAGGCGCCGGACTCGGCGGCTCATGACACTGCCCAGGCATGATCTCGCGACTGCGCGCCTGCTCTGAATTCAGGCGCCCCGCGTGGCGCGAATCTCGAAGGCCATCTACACTCGGAAACCGGCCATCCAGCGAAGTATCTGGCTTCCGCCCTCTCTCCGATGCCACGGGCTCGGGATCGAAAGCAGTGCACGTTCAGGTCACCAGCAGCTGAATCACACCATGAAGCACCACCCGTTCGTTCGTCGTGTTCTGTCCGTCGTATTGCTCGCCTCGCTCGCAGCCTCGGCCCCGGCCCAGACGGTGATCTACGTCGACAAGACCGCGCCAGCAGGTGGTGATGGCCAGAGCTGGGGATCCGCTTTCAACGGGCTAATCGATGCGCTCACGGTCGCGAGCGACGCAGGCATCCACCACACCTGGGTCGCGCGCGGAACCTACGCGGAGGCTGGGCAGTTCGTCGTCAGGCATGGCGACAGCCTGTTCGGCGGCTTTGACGGCACGGAGGTCCTTCAATCCGAACGGGACCCTGCGGCCAACCCCACCGTTCTCGATGGACAGGGCACGCATCGCGTCCTCAGCGCTGGTAGAGACACGGTCATCGATGGGTTCACCGTGATGAACGGGTCCTGGCCCACGCGCGGTGGCGGGCTTGCCGCCGCCGGTGGCGGATCGCTCACCGTGCGCAACGTCCTCTTCCTCGGGAACACCGCGGCCGAAGGGGGCGGTGGCCTGCGCTCCTCGAATGACACAGTACTCCTCATCAACTGCACCTTTCGGTCCAACACCGTGACCGATAGCGACGCCAGCGGCGGCGGCGCATACTGTTACAACGCCCAGGTCATCGTCGAGGATTGTGTCTTCGAGGACAACTCCGCCCCCGCCAGCGGTGGCGGACTCGCCAACTACGAGGGCAACTCCACCTTCAGTCGCAGCGACTTCCGGAACAACGCTGCAGGCACTAACGGCGGCGGCCTGATGACCTACCACGGCGCGCCCACCTTTGAGGAATGTGTATTCCAGGGCAACACGGCCGGAGGCGGGGGTGCAGGCTTCTACAGCTACGACGGTATTCCATCATTCGACGCGTGCGTGTTCCGGGACAACTCGGCCGACGGCAACGGCGGAGCGGTCTTCAACTACAGTGGCGACGCGGTATTCCGACACTGTCTGCTGCAGGGCAACTCAGCCACCGACGGGGGCGGCGTGTGGAACTACCTGGGTCATCCACAGTTCGTCGGCTGCGATTTCATCGCCAATCAAGCCATGTCCGGGGCCGGACTCTACAATTTCAGGGGTCACCCGCATCTCGTGAGCTGCAAGTTCATCGCCAACAGCGCCTCCGAGGATGGCGGCGCAGCACTCAGCGATCGCCTTGGAAGGCCGCGGTTCACAAACTGCCTGTTCATGGAGAACTCTGCTGCCGGGACGGGCGGCGCGTTGATTGGCGGTCGGATCCAGGCTTCCCTCTCCACGTTCGTCGGTAATTCCGCGGCCATCGATGGAGCCGCCAGCTGCGATGAGGGCGCGAGCGTCACCAACTGCGTCCTGAGCGGGAATTCGCTCCCCCAGCTGGGAGGCACGCCGGCCGTGAGCTTCAGCTTCATCGACCAGCCCGTCCCTGGACTCGGGAACTTGAGCGGCGACCCGCGCCTGGTGAATCCGTCCGCCGGTAACTTCCGGCTTGCCGTTGACTCTCCGTGCGTGGATGCGGGATCGCGCACGGCCATTCCGGAGGACACCACGGACCTCGACGTCGACGGCGACTGGAGTGAACCCACGCCGCTCGACCTGCGCGGCGCCACGCGCGTGCACGGCGCCAGCGTCGACATGGGTGCCTGGGAGTCCACGCACGGATGCGGCCAGATCGAGACGCTCTGCCAGGCCCTGCCCAACTCGACCGGCGCCGCCGCGAGCATCGGGTTTCAGGGTAGCCCACGCGCCGCCCAGACCGGGTTCAGGCTGAACGTCAGCTCCGCCCCGCCCGGCAGCGTCGGGGTGTTCTTCTACGGGTCGCAGCCCGTACAGGTTCCGTTCGGAGACGGATTCAGATGCATCGGCCGCGAGGTCTATCGCCTGCAACCAGCTGTGTCGGTCGACGCAAACGGTCATGCCGACGCGCAATCGGCTCTGCCATCGACCGGGCCCGGGGCGATTCACCCTGGCTCAAGCTGGTCCTTCCAGTTCTGGTTCCTGGACCCATCCGGGCCCGGTGGAACGGGTTTCAACCTGAGCGACGCGGTGCGGGTCACCTTCTGCAACTGAGAAGGACGCCGGCGGGGCTCTCCACCGAACGTGCGACCGCAGGACGGGACTCCAGCGCGCGCGCATCAGCGCCGCTTGAAGTCCGGGCAGGTGTGCGCGTTGGGGCGCTCGGGCCGGCTGCACGCGTCGCCGTAGTCCCACTTGCAGCGGTCGCACAGATAGCCACTCCCGCCGATCGCGAATAGCCGGCGAAAGAACTGGCCCAGGCGCTGCAGGAGCGAATGAAACATCGGTCGTGGTGGTTCCCCGCCCCCGGACATGAGTCCGAGGGTAGGGAATGGAATTGGCTGCTGGCCCCGGGTCAGCGCGCGCGGCGCAGGCCGCTGCCCGAGATGACCTCGATCGCGCTGGCGTCGATCACCTTGGGGTAACCGATGAGACGATCGGCAGAGATGCGCGACTCCTCGATCATCTTGCCGACGACTCCGACCTCGAATCCGTCGAACAGGGCCAGGTCGTAACGACCGGTCGTGCAGACGATCTCGGCAATGACGTCACCGCGCCACTCGACGATGTAACGCTCACCGTCGGGCAGTGTGCGCCGGGTAATCCAGCCGCGAGTGTCGAAGCGCCCCCAGTTGGGAGTACTGGCCAGTTCCCGCGTCTCGCCGGCGAGCTGGAGCTCGGCCTGCTGCGCTTCGCGCGACTGGCGCTCGCCGGCCATCTGCTGCTTGAGCTCGATGTGGCTCTTGCGAACCTGCGCTTCCTGCACGCGGCGAGCAGCGAGTTCCGCATTGGTGCTGCCCGGAATGGCCTCCTTCAGGGCCAGCTCGTAGGCGGCGATAACGGGGCCGAAGTCAGCCATCGGGTCGTCGCGCATCGAGTCGTAGAGGCGGTCCGCTGCGGCCAGTTCAGCCACTCCGGTAGCCACTCCGGCGCCCGAGCCGGAATCCGTGGAGTTCGTGGCCGGGACCTGGGTTCCGGCCGCATCGACCGTGCCGCCAGCGGCAGCGGAGTCCGCGGACTTATTGGGAATCAGCACGGCAGCGGGAACCATCGGCGCGGAACGCTGCCACTCCGAGTTTGCGGCCGCCATGTTGGCGACCGGTTCGGTCTCGCTCGCACTCACCCAGGCGCGCGACGTGCGCGGGGACCAGACCCGCACCCAGTCCTCGGCCAGAGGCTTGCTCGGGTCGGCGCGCTCGATCAGGCGCACGCGGTCACCGAGGTTGAGCTTGGTGCGGATCGGCATGTTGGCCGTTGAGGCACCGGGACGCGGACGCATGTTGACGCGCGACGTGGTCACGCGCAGCACGGTACCTGCGCCCTCGACGACTTCCTCCTCGAGGAACTCACCGAAGACCCACACCTGCAGGCCACCGGAGACCTCGACGTCGAGGAACCCGACGTCCTCGCCATGCACACGCAGGAGTTCGCCGGCCGGAATCTGGCGGACGATCAGACCTTGCTGATCCTGAAAGTTTCGCGCGCGGGCTCCGTCCGCCCCGGCACGCACCATCTTCATCGACTTCTGCCCGGCGTCGGCAAGGCCGACGAGCAGACAGACTGCGCTCAGAGCGCTGCAGAGCTTCATTGCCCTCGGATACATGACCTCGGTCCCCTTCCAGTCAATTACGTCGTGTCTGAAGACCCTTGAATCGCCCGTGGACACGGCCGGCCAAGGTCGGGATGGTTTGATGTCCTCCCTGCGCGCATCTTAGACAGGAGGAATGGCGCGATCCATGCGAAGGCCGGGCAGACTGCCGGAAAAGCCCGCAGAAAGCGCATTTCCCACGACCGCGCCTGCCAGATCGCGCCAGACCCCACCCGCGCCCGAACCATGCAAAGCCCCCCGCTCCGCGTCCCCTACCTGTTCTGGGCCCACACCAAGTCGGCCCGTTCCCCCTATTGTCTGTCCCAATCCGGGATGCCCCTCCCGGATCAGGCCTGGCTGGGGGACCTCTCGACCCTCGACGTGCTGTCCCACCCCTCGATCGAGGCCCTGCCCGCTCTCGAACGGCGCCTGGCCGAGCTTTTCGACGTGTCCCCCGAGCGCGTGCTGGTCACCGCCGGCGCCTCGGGCGCCATGCTGCTGGCGGCCCTGCGCTGGTTCGGCCCCAGCGCGCGGGTCGCGGTCGAGACCCCGGCCTACCAGAGCCTGGCCGCAGTGACCGAGCGCGCGGGCGCCAGCCGGGTGCCCATCGAGCGGCGGCCCGAAAACGGCTGGCAACCGGACCCGGGACAGGTCGAGAGCGCTCTGGACGGCGCTCGCCCGGGCCATGTCTTCCTCACCAACCCGCACAATCCAACCGGTGCAGTGAGCGATGCCGCGATGGTCCAGGAGCTCGCCGCCGTGGCCGGGCGAGCCGACGGAATACTGCTCTCCTGCGAAGTCTATATGGAGTACGCGACCAACGAGCAGCGCGTACACGCGGCGCGCCTGGCGCCCAACGCGGTCAGTATCGGCAGCCTGACCAAGGCCTACGGCCTGGGCCCGTTGCGGGTCGGCTGGATGATTCTGGGCGAGGGGCTGGTCGATCAGCGCGAGAGCCTGATCGATGCCGCCTACCTCAACTATGTGGACATGCCCACGGTGAGCCTCTCACTGGCCCGGCGGGTGCTCGACGACCTGCCGCGCTTCCTGGGGCCCCTGCGGCGGGTGGAAGCCGAATCGAGGCCCCTGTTCGTGGAGTGGCTGCGCACCTGCCCGTCGATCGAGGCCTTCGAGCCCGAATTCGGCATCTACGCCTTCCCGCGCATCCGGGGCGTGGACGACACCCAGCGACTGGCCGAACACCTGGCCCTCTCCTGCGGCGTGGACGTGGTTCCGGGCGAGTTCTTCGGGCGGCCGGGACACCTGCGCGTGGGATGCGGGGTTCCCGTGGCCACCCTGCAGGAGGGCCTGGCGCGGCTGACCAAGGGCCTCGCGGAGTACATCCCCGGCGCATGACGCGCCTCCAGGGTGGCCGGAATCGCGAGACGCCGCTACTCTTGCCGCCCGCTAGCCCGGATAATTCATGAAGCGCGAGCCAAAACGCGTCGATTCGGCTTCTGGCGGCACTTCTCGCGCGTTGGCCCCGGAGGCGACCCTTACGGGTCGTCGAGGATGCCAACGCGCGAGAAGCACCGCCAGAAGCCGAATCGACGGCGAAGCCGGCCGGTCGTCGCGTTTGGGCCGCGTCTTCATGAATTATTCGGGCTAGAGCCACGGCTTGAAGCCCTGCGCCGACCAGCTAATAGCCCAGCGTCCCTCCCCTATTTCGATGCGCACCTTTCTGCACTGCAAGATCCACAAGGCGACCGTCACGGACGCCAACCTCGAGTACATGGGCTCGGTCACGATCGACCAGTCCCTGATGGAACGCGTCGGGCTGATGGAGCACGAGAAGGTCCTGGTGGTCGACAACACCAACGGCGCACGGCTCGAGACCTACGCCATCGCGGGAGAGCCCGGGTCCGGGACGATCTGCATGAACGGCGCCGCCGCGCACCTGGTCAACAAGGGCGACGAGATCATCATCATGGCCTTCGAGACCGCCGACGAGCCCCCCAAACCGCGCCAGATCCTGGTCGATGGGAACAACAGGTTCCTGCAGGACCTGTAGACGCCCGTCGCAAGCCGGGATGGGCAGATGAGGATTCTGGCCTACGTCTACCCGGGCTGGCACCCGATTCCGGAACGGGACGAGAGTTTCCATCCGGACTTCACGGAATGGGAGCTCGTGCGCGACTGCAGGCCGCGTTTCGAGGGACATACCCAGCCGCGGGTTCCGCTGCTCGGAAGCTATGACGATCGCGACCCGGTCGAGGTGCGTCTGCGATTCCAGCTGGCGGCGGCGCACGGTGTGGATGGGCTCGTCTACGGTTTCTTCTGGTGTCGCGGCAAGCGCGTGTTCGAGGACGCCCTGGACGAGGGCCTGCTCGGATCCCCCGAGGGGCGCGCCTTCCCGTTTGCCGTCATGTGGGCCAACCGCATGCCGCGCCGCGTCCTGCCGGTCCGTAGCGCCGATGAACCGGTGATCGCCGACGAGCGCCGGGTGCCCTCGGACGTGGCGGACTTCGTCGAGCTGATCTCCACCGTGGCGCGCGCCTACTTCAAGCGTGACAACTACATCCACGTCGACGGGCGCCCCTACTTCTCGATCTACGACTCGACCTTCTTCCTCGAGGAGCTGGGCCTCGACTGGGCGCGCGAGGCGATCCGCGCGGCGCGCGCGTGGCTGCTGGAGAATGGCTTCGGGAAGTTGCACCTGGCGGCGATCGAGCCCTCGCGCGCGGTAATCGGACAGGTGCGCAGCGTGGGTTTTGACAGCGTTACCCACTACGTCCACCTGCCCGACTGGAAGGGACCCGCGCAGCAGGATTACGCCGAATCTGCGGCGCACTGCGCTGGCCAGTGGGAGCACTTCGCCCAGGACTCCGGGCTGCCCTACATGCCCTCGGTCTGCCCCGGCTGGGACGCGACGCCACGAGCCGCCGACTTCGGTGCCGAGAAACCGCGCAAGTACCCCTGGTCGCCCGTGATCGTCGGTGAACATCCGGACCTCTTCCGCACGGCCCTCGGCCGAGCGCGGACCTTTGCGACCGAAACGCGGCCCGACGACCCGATCGTCTTCGTCGCGTCACTGAACGAGTGGAGCGAGGGGCACTACCTGGAGCCCGACACGCGCTTCGGATACGGCTGGTTGGAAGCCATCCGAGCATCCATTAATCCATAGGCGAGCCAGCGCGCTGCTCCGCTATGCTCCCGTCTGGTGACGCCCGCGCGGCCGCCCATCCATGATCGTCGACCTGAATGAGTCCCGCTCCGGGACCTTGCCCCTGTACGACCTGTGCATCATCGGCTCGGGACCGGCCGGGGCGACCCTGGCCGCGGAGCTTGCCGATGCGGAGCGCTCCATCTGCGTTCTCGAGAGCGGCCTCGGTAACTCGACGCGCCACGCGGACAGCCTGCGCGACGTCGCGAGCGAGGGCATCCACATCAAGGAGTACTCGCGCGAACGGGTACTGGGCGGCGCCTCGACGACCTGGGCCGGCCTCTCGAGCCCACTCGACAGGACGGACCTTGAGCCACGTCCCTGGCTGCCCCACTCGGGCTGGCCGATCACCGAGGCTGAGCTCACTCCTTATTACGCCCAGGCCGCAGAACGCTATCGGTTTCCACCGGCGACGCTCTTCGGCACGGACGGCTTCGGCGCCCTGCGCGACCGTGAGGGTCTGCGCGCGGATCGGCAGCCGGCAAGCTGGGAGGCCGTTCACGAGAAGATCTTCCTGGCCTGCAGCGATCCCCAGAACTTCGGCCGCGAGCAGCGTGCGATCTACGGCGGCACGGCGATCGACCTGTACCTGGATGCGACGGTGCTGCGCCTCGAACCGGGAAGCGGCACGAAGAGCATCGACTGCGCGCGCGTGCGCACGCGCGACGGCCACGAACACACTCTGCGGGCACGCGTCTTCGTCCTGGCCACGGGCGGCATCGAGAACGCGCGCCTGCTGCTCAATTCCACGGACCTGTGTCCCCAGGGGCTCGGGAACGAGCGCGACCAGGTCGGCCGGTTCTTCATGAACCACCCCAAGAACTACCACGGCATCCTGCACCTTGCGCAGCCCCGCGGCGATGTCCCGTACTACTTCGGCTGCCTGTACAAGGGCTACGCAGGTTACGCGGGCCTGTGCCTGAAGCCCGAAGTCCAGGCCGACGCGCAGCTCTTGAACTCCTACGTGCGGCTCGAGCCCTTGTTCCCCTGGTCCGACAGCCAGGGGGTCGAGGCGCTGGTCCTGATCGTCAAGCGCTGCAGCTTCTTCTTCAAGCGCTGGAAGGACAAGCGCAAGGATGAGGTCGTGACGTTGCGCGACTACTCGGAGACCGGCGACGACTCCGACTTGCAGAACCAGCGCAAGTCCGTCGGCAAGTGGATCGGACTGCTGTTCACGATCCTGTTCGACATACGCAAGGTCGGCACCTACGCGCTCTACCGGCTCTCGCGCAAGAAGCCGAAGATCCGCAGGGTGCGCCTGCGCAACTTCATGGAGATGGAACCGGTCCCGCAGAACCGGGTCACGCTGACCACCGAGCGCGACCCGTACGGGACCCCCATCGCATGCGTGCGGCACGAATGTACGCCGGCGGATGAGCGCTCCATGAAGGCCCTGCACGAGCACCTCGCACGTGAGTTCGAGGCCCAGGGCATCGGGCGGCTGGAGACGAGCCTGCAGGACGTGAAGCCCTGGCCCATCACCCAGGACGCATCCCACCACATGGGCTCCACACGCATGGGCAGCGATCCGTCGAGCTCCGTGGTCACGCCGCAGGGGCGACTGCACACGGTCGACAACGTCTTTGCCGCCGGAGCGTCGGTCTTCCCGACCAGCGGCAGTGCCAACCCGACCTTCACGATAGTGGCCCTCTCGATCCGGCTGGCGGAACACCTGAAGCGGGACGTCCTCCCGAATCTCCCGAACCGACCGGACGCACGCGACAACGCCGCTGCGCCAGGACAGGCCTGAGAGTCCCATGAAGAACGTTCTGATCATCGGTTCCGGCAAGCGCGTACAGGAAGCGGCCCTGCCAGCCTTCTTCCGCACCGAGGAGCATTTTCGCGTGCGGGGCATCTACGCCCGAACCGAGAAGGAGATCACGGTCGAGGAACGCAGCCTGCAGGTCGAACGCCTGCTCGATCTCGAGCAGCGCACCGTGGACGAAGCGGACCTGATCTACATGGTCGTGGGCAAAAACGCGGTACCGGCGGTGCTCGCGACGCTTTGCAAGCTGAACGTCTCCAACGCGGACCTCCTGATCGACACGCCCGTGCTGCGCTTCAAGCACCTCGGACACCTGGGGCTGCTCGATGCCTTCCGAAACACCTGGGTGCCTGAGGACTGCACGACACTACCGGTCTACGACGTGATCGAGGCCTTCTTCGAAACCGGGGCAATCGGCGACCTGAAGCGCGTTCTCTTCGACCGCTCGGCCTACGCCTACCATGGGATCGCCATGGGCCGCCGTCTGTTCAGCGCCGGACGCGTGCGCAGCGCGAAACAGAGCAAGCGAGGCAATGGCGAGCTGCTGCGCACCATCCGATTTGAGCGCGACGGCGAGCTGGCCATCGTCTCCCCGCGCGACTACGGCTGCGGCCACGTGACCCTGGAGGGAACCCGCGGGTCCGTCTCCGACGATCCGCGCTCGGCCGCCGGGCATCGCCTGACAGCGCTGCTCGATGGGCAGGCCTGCACGGGCTTCGCGATCGACTCCCTGAAGATCGAGCTCACCGCCGCCGAGCGCTCACTGATGGGATCCCCCAAGCCGGCCTCCAGCCCCGAGCCCGGCATCTGGATCTGGATGGAAGGCATGAAGCGGGTCGGCTTTCTGCGCCTCCTGAAGAACATCGCGGATGGCAAGGGCGCGTACCCCCTGGCGCACGCGGTCGAGGACACCGTCGTCGACTACCACCTCGAGAAGATCCGGTGCTACATCAGCAACCCGTTCACGAGCGCGCACTTCGCCAGCGCACGCTTCCTGATGAAGCTGCTCACGCGCCTGGCCGGCAAGTAGCGCCTCCGATCGCGTCCACGCCGGCCGTGGTAGCTGCGACGGGCATGGCGTAGGATCGATCCCATGACGATCCATCCCGAAGCGAGCGCCACGTCGAAACCGGAGCAGGACACGCCGCGCGAGGTCACCGTCCTGGCCGTCGTGCTGGGCATTCTGATCGGGGCCGTGATGGCCATGGCCAACGTCTACCTGGGTCTGTTCGCCGGCATGACGGTCAGCGCGTCCATCCCGGCCGCGGTCATCTCGATGGGCATCCTGCGCGGCCTGCTGAAGCGCGGCACGATCCTCGAGAACAACATCGTGCAGACCATCGCGTCCGCCGGCGAGTCCCTGGCGGCCGGCATCATCTTCACCATGCCCGCGCTGGTCATCGCGGGTGTGTGGACGGACTTCGACTTCGTCGTGACGACCCTGGTCTCGATCACCGGCGGCATGCTCGGGGTACTGTTCATGATCCCTCTGCGCAAGCCGCTGATCGTCGAGGACGAGAACCTGACCTACCCGGAGGGCGTCGCCTGCGCCCAGGTGCTGAATGCCGGCGAAAAGGGCGGCCCAGGCATGATGCTGATCTTCGGCGGCCTGGCCGTGGGCGCGCTGATCAAGCTCTGCACGGATGGCTTCTCGATCATGGCCGCAAACCTGACCAAGGTCATCACCATCGGGAAGGCGAGCTTCTTCACGGGACTGCTGGCCGCGCCGGCCCTGATCGGCGTGGGCTTCATCGTCGGCATCAACATCGCCGCGCTGGTCTTCCTGGGCGGCGCCATCTCGTGGCTGATGGCCGGTCCTGTGCTCACGGCGATCGACTACCAGGCCATCGTGAGCAGCGCCCCGGAGAGCCTGACCGGTGCGGTCAAGCCGCACCTGCGCATGTTCGGCGTGGGCGCCATGATCGTCGGCGGCCTCTGGTCGATCTACATGATCCGCAACGGCATCGCGCGCGGGTTGCAGGAGACCATGGGCGGCTACCGGGCCTCGATGCGCTCGGAGGTACGCCCGGCGCGCACCGAGACCGACATGGAACCGAAGTGGATCCTGCTGATGGTCGCCGCGACCATGCTGATCATCCTCTGGCTCTACAACCACGTCACCGGCAACCTGGGCGTCTCGGTGCTCGCGACGGTCCTGATGACGATCTGCTCGTTTTTCTTCGTCGCGGTGGCGGCCTACATCGTCGGCCTGGTCGGATCCAGCAACAGCCCGGTCAGCGGCATGACGATCTGCAGCGTGCTGTTCACGTCAGGCTTCATCGCCCTGTTCGGCTACCAGGGAGACCTGGCCATCATTGCGACCATGGGCGTGGCGGGCGTGGTCTGCTGCGCGACCTGTACCTCCGGGGACGTCTGTCAGGACCTGAAGACCGGCGCGCTGGTCGGTGCGACACCGAAACGCCAGCAGTGGGTCGAGGTGATCGGCGTGATCACGTCCTCGTTCGTGATGTGGTTCGCATTGAACCTGCTCCACAAGGGCAAGGGCATTGGCACCAACGCACACCTGTCCCAGGCGATCCAGGACACGACCCAACCCCTCGAAGCGCCCCAGGCACAGCTCTTCGCAAACCTGATGAACGGGTTCTTCGGCGACTCCACGCTGCCCTGGGACCTGATCGGCGTCGGCGCGGGCATCGGCATCCTGATGATCGTCCTCGATCAACTCTGGCTGAAGCCGCGCCGCGCGAAGTTCCGTCTGCACGTCATGCCCGTCGCGGTCGGCATGTACCTCCCGATCGGCCTGACGACCGCCATCCTGCTGGGCGGCATCCTGGCCTGGTGGGCCGGACGGCGCGCGATGTCGGACGCCGCGCGCCTGGAGGGTCACGAGAACGGCATCATCCTGGCCTCCGGGCTGATCGCAGGGGAAGCCATCGCTGGCATCCTGATCGCGGGCCTGCTGGTCGGAGTCCCGGCCTGGGCGAAGAGCGGCATGCCTCAGCTGATCCAGAGTCCGACGCTCCTGAGCGCGCTCGGCGCGGGCGCGGTCCTGTTCATCTGCGGCTGGATGATCGCCGTGTCGAAACCGCGCTCGAGCTGACGGACCGCAACCGGCCAGCCACGGGACAGGGAATCACTCGGCGTCGAGCAACTCGAGCGCCGCAGCCACGGCACGGCCGCGCGCCTCGCGCAACGTCAGCCCAGTGCCACTGGCCGCGAGCACCAGGTGGTCGTGTTCCGGCGCGAGATCGCGCTCTCCCAGTGGACTGCGTCCAGCGTACTCGGGCCGCTCGCGCACCTTCACATCAACGGTGAATCCACCGACCGCTACCGTGACGAAGCGCCGCCCGCATTCCCGGCGTTCCACCCGCGACCAGCGCAGGCCCAGGGTCGTGGTCCACTCGAACAGGCTGGCCTCCAGGGCCGGGCGCTGCGCGTCGCGCACCAGCGCCGAGACGACCACAGCGGGCCGGTCCTTCTTCATGAACACGGGCGAGGTCCACACCTCCAGCGCACCGGCAGCGCGCAGCTCGCCGACGGCGTGACCGACCTCCTCGGCGGTCATGTCGTCGAGGTTGACCTCCATGAGCCAGACCTGTGCGATCTCCGCTGCGTCCCCCTGCGCTTGCTCGCCGGCCTCGCCGAGCTGCACGCGCATGATGTTCGGCGGGCCTTCGCGCGGATCGCGCGTGCCTGCCCCATAACCCACGGCGCTGGTCACGAAGGCACCCGGTGCCTCGAAAGCATCGACCAGCTCCGCGAGCAGGGCGGCTGCGGTCGGTGTCAGCCGCTCGCCTGCCCCGCCGCCGAGGGTGACAGGCAGACCGCGTAAGAGCTCGGCCACCGCGGGCGCGGGGACCGGCATGGTTCCGTGGGCACACTCGACGGTCCCCTCGCCCGTCAACGGCGGCGACGACAGCACGCGCCGCACGCCGAGAAGCTCGAGGGCGAGCACCGCGCCGCAGACGTCGATGATCGTGTCGACCGCGCCGACCTCGTGGAAGTGGATCTCCTCCGGCGTCGTGCCGTGCACGCGCGCCTCGGCCCGCGCGATGCGCCACAGCACCGCCTTCGATCGGTCGGCGACGGCCTGCGACAGGTCCGCGCCATCGATCAGTTGCTCCAGGTCCGCGATCCCGCGCTGTGGAGGCGAGGTCGTCTCGGGCGTCTCGACCCGCAGCAGGCAGCCACTGAGTGAACCGCGCCAGGCGCGCTCGGTCGCCAGCATGGCCTCGCCCGGCACGAGTCGCTGCGCCAGGGCACGCAGCTGATCGAGGGTGAAGCGCGGATCGCCGAGGTCCAGCAGCGAAGCCAGGAACATGTCCCCGGCCATGCCGCCGAAGGGTTGGATATGGAGGATCGTCACGCCGCAGAGTCTGGGCCAAGGCGCGCGCCGCGGCAATCAGGGTCTGGTGACAACCGGGCCAAAAAGCCTCTCCACGCGACCCTCAGAGCTGCGTGGAGCCGGAGTTCGGCGAATTTCAGAAAGTGTGTCGGGTCCGGGTGCGGTCTCCGATCTCCGTGAGTACCCCCCCCCGATTCCGGGGGCCCACACTCAACAGGAGACGCCGTGAACGACCGTAACGACTGCCCCCCGACCCCGATCCGCCCCGCCATGCCCCGGATGAACCACTCTCGCGCGGCACTGAGGCTCTCGGCCGCGGTGCTGACGGCCCTGCTCGGCAGCCCGTTCGCCATGGCGAGCGACGCCGAACTGTCCGCGTCGGACGCGAGCGCGGGCGACTCCTTTGGATCGGTTGCCGCCACGGGCAGCTGGCTGGCCGTCGGCGCGCGCCTGGACGACGCCATGGGCACGGACTCGGGCTCCGTGTACCTGTTCCAGGGAACCGGTGCGAACTGGAGCGAGGTCCAGAAGCTGGTCGCCAGCGACGGCGGTAGCGGCGACGCCTTCGGCAGCCAGATCGCCATGTCCGGCAACCTGCTGGTCGTCTCCGCGCCACAGGACAACGCAGACGCGGGCTCGGCCTACGTCTTCCGGAACGAAGGCGGCTTCTGGAGCCAGGCGCAGAAGCTCGTCGCCATGGACGGCGCTGCGGGAGACCGCTTCGGCACGTCGATCGATGTGCGCGGAAACGAGATCGTGGTCGGCGCCTACAACCACCAGTCCCTCGGAGCCGCCTACGTCTTCCGCGACGAGGGCGGGACGTTCTCACAGGTGACGAAGCTGCAGAGTGACGTCTCGCTCTTCGGCTACTCGGTGGCCATCGCCGGCGACACGATCGCTGTCGGCGGCATCGAGGGCGTCGCGCTCTACCGCGCCGAGGGCGCGTTCTGGTCACTCGAGAACCTGCTCGTCAATCCGGACGGCCCGGGCAGCATCTTCGGGATCGCCGTGGCCCTATCGGCCGGGCAGCTGGCGGTAGGTGCGTGGCTGGACGACCAGATGGCGAGCAATGCCGGCGCCGTCCACATGTACGACGGCTCGGGTGGTAGCTGGGCCCATGTGGCCAAGCTGACCGCGTTCGACGCCAGCATCAACGAGTACTTCGGCGGCCAGCTGGTCATCGACGACGGGCGCCTGCTGGTCGGCGTACCCGCCTCCAGCAGCGCGGGTGTCAACACGGGCGCAGCCTACATGTTCCTGCAGAGCGCCGGGAACTGGGCCTTCGAGGAGAAGCTCCTGTGCCCCACCGTGACCTCCGGTGACGGCCTCGGTGGTTCGGTCACCCTCAATGAAACCGCAGCCTTCGCGGGCGCCTACGGGCGCAACACGTCGAGCGGATCGGTGTTCGTGGAGGAGCTTCCGACCTACATCCCGCTCGGCTTCGAGCCCGGCGGTGAAGCCCAGGCCTTCGCGGCCCCGGAAGCCTGCACGACCTGCAAGGAATGCGCGGTCCCGAACGTCTACCCCTTCGCGGGCGAGTTTCAGCTTCAGGAAGCGGACCTCACCATCCCTGGCCGCGGCGCGAACTTCGCGATGGGTCGCAAGTACAGATCGCAGCTCGGAATCCGCACGCCCATGGGCGCGGGCTGGGACTTCTCCTACAACGTGTTCCTCGAATCCGTCGCCGGCGGCCTGTTGCTGCACGACGGCAACAGCCGGCAGGATTTCTACCCGTTGCAGCCGAGCGGCACCTTCACACGCGCCGAGTTCCAGCGCGAGATCGAACAGGAAGTGGACGGATCTTACACCGTACGTTTCGCCGACGGCGGAAGCTGGAGACTGAATGCCCTCGATCACCCCAGCGCACCCGGACGCCTGACGGAGATCACCGAACGCAACGACAACCGCCTCGACCTGGTCTACAACGCCACGGGCCAGATGGTCACCGTACGCGACACGCTGCACACGGCTGCCCACCCGCGCGAGGTGCAGTTCGCCTACAACGCGGACGGCTTCCTGGCCTCCGTGGGCGACTGGACCGGTCGCGTGGTCTCCTATGCGTACTACCAGGACGGCGACGCGGGCGGATCCTTCGGCGATCTCAAGTCCGTAACGACACCCGCTGTCGTGGCCACGGGCGACTACCCTTTGCCCGCGGACAGTGCGCACTTCTTCGGCTCGGGCAAGACCACCGTTTACACCTACTCCCAGGGCTTCGTGAACGAGGACCTGAACCACAACCTGCTCACGATCACCGACCCCAACGGGCAGACGTTTCTGCACAACACCTATGCCGCGACCCTGGATCCGAACGACTTCCTGTTCGACCACCTGATCAGCGAAGCCCTGGGCGAGATCGACGACCTGCTCAACTTCACCTACACGCCCGTCGTACCCGGCAGCGACAACGGCTACGCGGTCATCCGCTTCATGGTCAACGACCGCGTGGGCAACGCGGAGGAGCTCTTCTATGACGCGTCCAACCGCCTGGTGCTCTCGCGCGAGTACACCGGTCGTTGGGACGCGGACATGTGGGCCGGCCCGCCGAGCGCGCCCAGCATGCCCAGGCTGCGTGCCTCCGACCCCGACTACTTCGAGACCCGCTGGGAGTACAACGAGGATGCGCTCGTAACGCGCATGGTCGAGCCCAACGGGACCGAAGAGGTCTCCGTATACGAGCTCGAGCTCAACCCGGGCGCCTCGTGGCGCACGCGCGGAAACCTGCGCGAGCTGCACCGCTACCCCGGCACGCACCTGCCCGTCGGCGACCAGACCGTCATCAGCCAGTACTTCGAGTTCGCCCCGGATACGGGCTGCGGCTGCGGCGTCAACTTCGTGACCCGCTACACGGATCCGCGCGGCAACGTCACCCTGAGCGACTACGACAGCCCCGGGAACCTGCTGCAGCGCACGGGCCCGATCGCGGGCGTCGTCGACAGCTACGAGTACAACGCCTTTGGCCAGATGACGCGCCACGTTCAGCCCGCAAACGCCAGCGGCTACCGTCGCGAAGACACCTACGTCTACCATGACGCCGGCGCCGGCTACCAGGAGGGCTACCTGGCCCAGGAGGTCTTGGACGCGACCAACGAGGCCCTCGTGACAGGTTACGAGTACAACCGCGTCGGCAACGTGGTGCGCGTGACCGACCCGAACGGGAACGTCACGGACACCCTCGTCAATCAGCTGGGCCGCGTCGTACGCACCACCCTGCCGGCCAGCACACCGGGCGCCACGCGCTACATGCGCGACAACTTCTTCGACGGGAACGACAACGTCATCAGGCGCGAGTTCCTTAACGTGGACGCGGCCGGCCAGGTCGGCCTGAACGCGTGGCTGACGACGACCATCGAGCACGAGATCCTCAACCGGGTCGTACGCGTGGCACGCGAGATCGACACGCTCGAGAGCGCCACGGTCGAGTACGCCTACGACGCGAACCGCAACAGGACGCTGAGGCGTAGCGCCGAGGCCGTGAATGGCAACCAGCCCGACAATGTCACGCGCAGCACGTTTGACGAGCGCGATCTGCTCTTCCTGGCGGTCCAGGCGCCGGGCGCGGCCGCCCAGGCCAGCACGCAGTTCGATTACGACGGAAACAGCAATCCGATGCGGGTGGCTCAGGGACTCGAGTCCAGTCCGCGCGTGACCGTGCGCATTTTCGATGCCTACGACCGTCCCCTGTCCCAGATCGACCCGATGGGCAACGTCACCGAGTGGCACTACGACCCGTCCGGTAGTCCGGGCGGCCAGTCCAGCCCCGGCGTGCCCACGCCCTTCGCCGTACGTCGCCTGGGACAGAGCATCGACACACCTGGCGCCACGGGAAATCAGCCCCTGTACGAGGTCCAGTACACCTACGACGCCCTGGACCGGCGCACCTCGGAGCAGCGCAGCTACTTCGACCTGAACACCCAGGTCCCGATCGCGACGGGCTCATCGATGTCGACTGTCAGCTACAGCCCGGACTCCGCGCAGACGAGCGCCACCGACGACAACGGGCATGCCACCACATGGACCTACGACAGCGTCGGTCGGGTACTCGCCGTGCTGGACGCCGCCGGCAACGAGACCCATATGCAGTACGACCCGAACTCGAACCTGATCTCGCTCATGGAGATCGAACGCTCGACGAGCGGCGCGCCGGATCAGGTGTTCACCACGCTCATGGAGCACGATGGCCTCGACCGCACGATCAGCCGGGTCGACAGCACCGGCAACCT
Organism: Planctomycetota bacterium; assembly: GCA_047618565.1. GTDB lineage: Bacteria > Planctomycetota > UBA1135 > UBA1135 > JBLHKW01. The sequence goes on along the minus strand of JBLHKW010000056.1, from coordinate 3,105 downwards.
GACCGTATGGGGTCACGATTCGCGCTCCAACCGCACGGTCAGCGTGGACGCCCTCGGAAACACGCTCGCCCTCGAGTACGACGGGCTGAACCGCAGGACCGAGAGTCGTCGGGTCTTGACCGATAACGGTAAGGGTTCCGGATCTCCCACGGGCCTGATCGTCACGGCCTACCAGTGGGACCACAACTCGCGCGTGGTCGCTGCGGTGGACCCGCAGGGCAACACGACCGAGTACCACTACGACGCCCTCGACCGCATGGTGATGGAAGAGTTCGCCGACGCGACGAGCCGTTCACACACGCATGACGTGCACAGCAACCGCCTTACCTCGACCGACGCCAACGGGACCACCGTCGCCAGCTCCTTTGATCTGCTCGACCGCGTCGAGCAGCGCACGGTGAGCCGCGCTGCCGGCGTGCTCGGCACCACGAGCGAGCTCTACCGCTACAACGGCCTGGGCCAGATCGTCCTGGCCAGCGACGACGACTCGGAGATCGTCCGCGGCTACGACTCCCTCGGTCACCTGCGCAGCGAGACCCTGACGGTCGGCTCCGGGATCGACGAGACCAGCGGCAGCACGACGTTCACCCGCGACGGGCTCGGCAACGTGCTGCAACTCACCTATCCCGGCGGGCGTCAGATCGGACTCGAGCACGATGCCCTGGACCGACTCCAGACCGTGCGCGAGGACCCCCAGGGCCAGAGCAGCTTCCTGGCCGGATTCGACCACGTTGGACCCACGCGCCTGGAGCGCATCGTGCGCGCCAACGGCGTCGAAACCCTGTTCGAGTACGACGGAATGCTGAACGCCCCGTCGACGAGCGCCGACCACGGCGTGAAGCGCCCGATCGCCGTCACGCATCGCAACAGCAGCACCGGCCAGCGCCTGGACCGGCGCTCCTATCGCTGGAGCTCCGTGGGCACGAAGCGCATGACCACGGTCGCGGATGGCAACACCAGCAGGCGCACGCGCTACACCTACGACTCGGCCTACCGCCTGACCGCGTCTCGGGAAGAGCGTCGGGTCACGTCCGCTGCGACGGCCGGGCTCGGCCTGCCCGCGGACATCCACTACGCGCTCGACCCGGCCGGCAGCCGCACGCAGGTGCACTCGTCGCGGCCCGTGAACATGCCCGGCCTCGGTCAATACGAGTCGGATCCCGTCGCGGACGCCCCCCTGAACCAGTACAGCGACGCCCCGACCGGCGAGCGCGCCCACGATGCCAACGGAAACGTCGGTCGCGTCGGCACCTCCCAGGCACCGGACCTGGTCCTGTCCTACGATTACCGCAACCAGATGGTCGCGGCCACGGATGCTGGCGGCCAGCTGCACACCTACACCTACGACTGCTTCGGCCGCCGCATCTCGCGCACGGTCGATCAGGGCGGAAGCGGCGAGATGCAGACGCGCTACTTCCACGCTGCTGTGCACGTGATCGAGGAGCAGAGCGCATTCGGTGCCACGCTCGCCACCTACGTGCACACGGACGGGATCGACAACCCGCTGAGCATGAAGCGCGGGTCGAGCGAGACCTATTTCCTGGCCGACGACCTGGGCAGCATCGTGGCCACGACCAATGCGGCCGGCAACGTCACGGAGCGCTACCGTTACGGGGACTTCGGCGCCGTGACGGTCCTCAACCCGATCGGTAACCCGCGCTCGAGCTCCGCCATCGACAACCCGCTGCTGTTCACGGGTCGACGGTTCGACCCGGAAACCGGCCTCTACTACCTGCGTCACCGTTACCTCGACCCGGCCATCGGACGCTTCACCGTGCGCGACCCGCTCGGAATCTGGGGCGACACGGCAAACCTCGGCAACGGCTACACCTATGCCGGCAACCGCCCCACCAGCCTGACCGACCCCTTCGGCCTCGAAGGCGAGGACGACGCGGCGGCACCCGCTGGCGAGAGCGGCACGGACTGGGTCAAGCAGGTCAAGAAGGTCGTGGAGGCCCTCAATGACCTCAAGAACGGAACGCCCTCCACGGCGGCCAAGCGCCTCAAGGGCTACTTCAAGTGCTTCTCGAAGAAGATCGGCCGGGGCAGTGCGGACCCGATCGGCATCTTCCTGCAGATGTCCGAGTCCCTGGACGCGATCGCCGATGTCTCCAAGGACCTGGGAGAGCTGAAGGAGATGGGCCACGCAAAGGAGGCGGCCAAGATCCTGGAGGATATCGATCTGGACCAGCCCGAAGAGGAGGTCGACTACGCGAGGGGCTCCACCAATGGCGTCATGCGGTTCTGCTGGGGTATCGTCAACTTCCTCAACTTCGACCGCGAGGATCGCAACCGTCGCATCCGCATCCGCAACGCGGTGCGCAAGCTGCGCCTGCAGGAAATGGAAGAGGAGGGCTCTGGGGTCACCACCGAGGAGGCCGCTGCGATCCTGAACGGCGACACGAAGCCCTTCACCGACGAGTAGGGCAGCCTGGACGCCGGTAACGGGGCGGGGTGGTCGTGGGGCCTCCCCGCCCCGGTCGATGGCCCCGGCCTGCGCGCTCGGCGGGTACGCCCTTGGTCCTCGCGCAGCGCGGGCTATCATCGACAGGATGCCCGACCCCAGGTTGGAGGAGCTGCTCGAAGCCGCCGAAGCTCAGCTACTCGCGATGGTTCGCAAGTACGGGGCAGGATTGCTGCGCTACGAGATGGCGGAGGACCTGGCGCAGGCTGTCCACCTGCGCGCACTGCAGGCGCTGGACGGGTTCCGGTTCGAGGGCGAGGCGGCCTTTCGCGGCTGGCTCGCCCAGCTGGTGCGACGCACCGTCGCCGACCGACACGACTACTGGACCGCAGCGCGACGCAACGGCGGCGCGATGGTGCGCGTGACGCAGCTCGGTCCGCGCTCGACCCTCGCCGGCGGTGTCGACCCTGCCGGATCGTCAGCCGGGCCGTTCACCTTCGCCGAGCGACGCGACCAGCTCGAACTCGCAGCCCGTGCTGTCGATGCGCTCCTGCCCCGCGACCAGAAGATCGTCGCCATGCTGCAGGCGGGTCGGGCCGTCGCCGAGATGGCCACCGTGCTCGAGATCTCCCGCGACGCGGCTGAACGGGCACGGCTACGGGCGATCGAACGCTTCCAGGCAGCCTACCGCCTGCTCGCGG
>JBLHKW010000055.1:0-29082 GCA_047618565.1 Planctomycetota bacterium | reverse complement strand
GTACTGGATCCGGAGACATGCGCGCCGCGCAGGCTCGTGTAGCCCGGGTGGGGGCGCGGGGATAGTTTGGGTAAGAGGCCGAAGGCGACGCCGCGCAACGTGAAGGTCGACGACTGGGCCGAGCGGGAGCTCAAGGTGAAGCGCTCAAGGAGTGGTCATCTACTCGTGAGTCCGAAGATCAATGGTGTCGACGTGGGCTGGTTCATGTTCGATACCGGCGAGCCGATGACAACCATATCTCCTTCGCTGGCCGACGAGCTGGGTCTGGCCGAGGCCGGACACTCGTTTGTCGGGGGCGCGGGGTCCGAGGTCACCCGAACCGGGGTGCGCCAGGCGGGCAGTCTCGAGCTGGGGCCGATCGTTCTGGAGAACGTGCGACTGGTCGAGTTTGAAACGATGGGTCAGGAGACGGTCGGGGTTATCGGCTGGGATATCCTGATCCACACGGTGGTCGAGATCGACATGCAGCAGGCGGCGATCACGGTTCACCCCCGTGAGGACTACGAGTTGCGCGCGGGCGAGTGGCGCGACCTGACGCTTCACATGATGCACCCGCACGTCGAGGCGAGCTTCGTTGGTGGACACGAGGGGCTCTTTCGCATCGACACGGGCGCCGGTCGCCTGGCGGTCATGTCCCACGAGCCGACCGTACGCCGCTTCGATCTGCTCGCGGACCGTGAGACGAGCCCTTTCAATGCGATGGGGGCCGGCGGGCAGCTCAATCTGCGCTCGGGCGCCATGGAGTGGTTCGAGATCGCGGGGCACCGAACCGAGCCCTTGCCAGTTCTCTTTTGCACCGACGAGATCGGCGCCCTGGCGGACGGGAACACGCTGGGCAATATCGGCGGTGGAGTGCTGACGCCGTTCGTTCTCGCGTTTGATTACCAGGGCAAGCGAGTGGGCTTCATTCCGCGTGATTGAGGCGCCGATGTCGTGCCGCGCTCAGTTCGGTGAATCGGAATGGGTGGCCGGTTCCGTCGGCCCGCTGACCTCGTGCTCTGTCATGCGCGAAACGCGCTCACCGAATTGCTCGAGTTCGAACTCTTCGGGGTCGAAGTCGGCGGACCACTCGCGCAGGAATCCGTGCTCCTCGTGGGTGGGGTCGCGCAGGGCCTCGAGCAGGTTCTCGTAGCCGGGGGGGCCGCCGCAGTCTTCGGGGGGTGTGGCCCGCGCGCCGGAGATCAGCCGTGGGCCGACCTGACCCTCGGTCATGATCTCCTCGACGACGATCTCGTGGCGCCACGAATCACCGAAGTCGTATTCCCAGACCATGTTTGCCCCGACGGTTGCCAACACGTCGCCGAGCAGGGCAGAGCGTTCGTTCGTGATAGGTTCGTCCGAATCAGGATCGGGACGTCCGAACGTACGACCGTCTTGCTTGAACAGATGCAGGTGTGTGTCGGCCCAGCCGAACGAGAGGATCAGGGCGTCGGACAGGTCCGCGAGCGTGAAGTCGCCGGGGAGTTCCAGCTGGCGCCATATGGGGGGGGCGATGTCCTGCAGGCGAACGTGCAGCCGGTATGATGCCGCCGCGTCCGGCAAGCTCGGGCGCGGACCGTGGTATCGGGAGCGTTCGAACAGCAGTACCTCGGCGGCCTGTGCGGCCGGGGATAGGTCGGGTATGACCTCGCCGTGATAGGCCAGGTCGCCGTGCAGGTCGTACAGGGCGTCCTCGGACGAGACGGCGAGGTTGCTGGCGCCTACGAAGTGGAAGGCGATACAGCGCGCCAGGGCGGCGACCTCGTGCCGGGTGCCCACGAACTGCAGCTTGCCCGTCGTGGTCTTCTGCTCGGACATCAGGAAGCGCAGGGCCGGTGCAGTCAGGTGCACGAGTGCCTGGAGCCGGCGGACATCTTGGGGGCGCAGGATCAGGATGCGTGAGTGCGTATCGGGATTGCCTGGGTCGTCCAGGAGTTCGGTCCGGCCGCGTGCGTCGAAGGCCGTCTCCTCCCATCCGTTGATCGTGCCCGAATCCCCGCAGCCAATGCAGTGCCATTCGATGTGCCCATCAGCGTGGCAGCTTGCGACGACTTCCGACTTGCAGCTGCGACTCTTGGGCTTCCGTCTGCAGGCCACTTCCGTGTAGTACGGATCGCCCACGGCCATCGTGCTCGCCGAGGACGCGATGCGGCCGAGGTACATGGCGATGGACCGGGCCTTGCCTGTAACGCGGATCGAGAGGTCGCCCATGTCGAGGTATTCCCGCAGGTCGGCGACAAGGTGCGGATAGCGGGTATCGGATGCTGTCAGGCTGTGGCTCTGCCAGCCAGATCCTTCAGGCTGCTGGCCGATATGAAAGGTCTCTTCGACGGTGGCCGCGGCGCCCACGATGCCAGCGATGAAAAGGCGGCATCCATCGGCGGTCGTCTCGGACTGCGCGACGACCATCAGGCACCTACCCACCAGGGTGACCTCGGCACTGGAGGTTGGGTCACCGACATTGGCCATCCACTCCCAGCTGGGCTCGTTCCCGGCCCCGTCGGCATCCACCGGCACGAGTTGTTGCGCGGCGTCTGCGAAGGCCTGCTTCACGGCGCGCTTGTCATGGACCTTGAATGCAACCATGCAAGGGTCGGGCCCCTGTGCGCCGGAAACGTCTCCGCCGGGATAGAAGTCCTCGGCAGTGGCCACGGGGGTGGTGATCTCGCTGCCGCAGCAGTGCTTGGTCTTCTTGCCGCTACCACAGCGGCAGAGTGTGTTGCGCGTGGATGTCATGTCGGAAGGTCCATTGTGCGCGGCGCGCCCGAAGAGGCAATGGCAAACCGAGCCCGATGGGCCAGGAGCCCGACACCGGGAGCGGGTCTGTCGGGCTCGCGGAGGACCGGTTACCTCGCATCCAGGCCGCCGTCATCCGTTTTGCGTGCCTCCGGTGGCGTTTGCACGGTGTCCCCGAGGTCAGCGCTCAAGGTGCTCGTCGATGGTCGCATCCGTCGGCGGTCGAGCAGTGCGGCCTCGCTGCGGGATAACCTCGCGACTGTGGCCGAGATTGCGCCAGGTGAACCGGACCCGGATCGGGGTTGTTGTCAATTGAATGCAGCGGCGGGGTTAGACTCCATGCCCGCCATGACGCTCAGCGCCGGCCATAGCCTTTCCTTTTACGAGATTCTCGGTCCCCTGGGGGCTGGGGCGATGGGGGAGGTCTACCGGGCGAAGGATACGCGGCTCGAGCGCGAGGTGGCGATCAAGGTCCCGCCGGAGCACTTCGCCGCGGACCAGGAGCGTCTGCGGCGCTTCGAGCACGACGCAGCGGCGGCGGAGAGGGCGAAGTCGAGTAGGGAGTTTTTAGGGCGGGCTGCTAGAGGTCAATACGAGCATGCTCTCGTCCGGAGTGACCCAGGTGTCGCCTTCGCTGTGTTCACCGTTGATCGGGGCGCCGAGGTTGACCGGTTCGGCGAAGCTGCCGTCCGCGAGGCGTTGGGCGCGCCAGATGTCGGACTCGCCGAGCGAGCCTTCGCGGTCCGAGGAAAAGTAGAGGCTCCCGTCGGCAACGGCGCACGGGTAGGACTCGGTCGCGGTACTGGACACGGGCGCGGGAATCAGGCGCGCGGTGGACCAGTTGCCCTTGACGCGGTCCGAGGTCCACAGGTCCAGACTGGGTTGCGTGCCCGCAGGCAGGGGGGCGCTCGCGTGTCGACCGAGCCACGTGAGTTGCTGGCCGTCGGGGCTGACCGTCATGTCGACCGCCATCGAAGGGACGCGGCCCTCGTAGAGTTCGACCGAATCCGGCGTGCTGACGAGTCCGGGCGCGAATAGTTCGGGCGTCATGCCAGGTGGCGTCTGTCCGAAGTATGCGCCGCGCAGCTCTGGCACCACGGCGAATGGCTTGCGCGCCAGGAAGCGCACGATGGGTTTGTCGCCTGCAAGGCTGCGGCCCCAGTCGGCGTGGTCCGAGCGGTCCTCGTAGCTGAGGATGCGCAGGCTGTCGAAGGCGCGCGTCAGCTCGTTCGTCGCGTAGCCGAAGTAACCGCCCCCGACGCTCTCGGAGTTGAGGTCGCTGTGGAAACCCTCGATGACGAGCATGCCGCCCGGAGCGAGCGACGTCACGATCTCATCTGCGCGAGGCAGGATCAGCCCGTGCATGTACATCGCTACGACCAGGTCCCAGCGCTCGGCACCGTAGTCGAAGGTGTTCACGTCGCCCTGCAGCGCCTCGAGTTTGAGACCGGCCTCCTGCGCCTGCGCATGCGCCTGCACGACCGCCTCGTCCGAGAGGTTGAACCCAGTCACATCCCAGCCGTTCTCCGCCAGGAACAGCGAGTTGCGCCCCTGGCCCAGACCGATGTCGAGCGCGGTCCCCGGATGGCGTCCGGAGACGACCTCGGTCAGGAACTCGTTTGCTTGCCACTTGACGCCCCTCTCCTTGGTGCGTCGGAAGACACGATTCCATGTTCTCCTATCCTCGCTCTGTTCCGTGGATTCCTGGCACAGGCCGGTGGGCGATAGGGACAGTGTGCAGAGGGCGGCCAGCAGTACGCGATGGTGTAGGCGCTTCATGCGAAGAGGGTAGGCGATCACGCCGGCCCGCGCAGCCCGAGCATGCTGTTGAAACTCGGGTTCTGATCTGTGATGCACGCGCTGCACGAACTCCCTGCATAAGGGGTACGTACCTACCCATCGAACGCGATCTAACGGTATCCCGTATAATCGGTAGGTTGCCGCTGGCCTATCTACCCTCGTCCACCCTTGGGGGGGACGTCCGTGATCGATCCCAACCAAACTCGCAGAGCGCTTGAAAATTTCAAGCGAGCGCTCTCCTGTGATTCAACGGAGCGCGAGGCGCTTCTGGCCTCGTCCTGTGGCGCGGGTCACGAGCTGCTTGAGCTGCTTGAGGTGGACGAGTCGATGCTGCTGGCGGATGCCGGAGACACTGGCGCGGGTCAGGACGCAGACGAGGCGCTGATGCTCGAGATGCGGCGGCTGGTCGCTTCGGAGATCGGAGATGACGTGTCCGCCTTGACGCAAATTGGGCCGTACACGATCCTGCGTCGGATCGGGGAGGGCGGGTTCGGGACGGTCTTCGTGGCCGAGCAAAAGGAGCCGGTGGCTCGACGTGTCGCACTCAAGGTCATCAAGCTCGGCATGGATTCACCGCAGGTCGTTGCGCGGTTTGAACAGGAGCGCCAGGCCCTTGCGCTGATGGAACATCCAAACATCGCGCGCGTGCTGGATGCGGGCACGACCGAATCCGGTCGACCGTACTTCGTGATGGATCTGGTCGAGGGCGTGCCGATCACCGAGTACTGCGACCAGAACAGGCTGCGCATCGATGAGTGGCTGTGGATCTTCCTGCAGGTGTGCATGGCTGTTCAGCACGCGCATGGCCTTCCTCGCTGTTCTTCCCCGTGCCAGACAGGAGGCCTTTCTCATGCAAGCGGAGGAACTCCTCGCGTGCGAGCTGAAGGCGCTACGCGAGGAGATCGGAGAACTTCGAGAGGCAGGCGCGTTCTGGGAAACGGTGGCCCTCGAGGGGTGTCAGGCGATCACCCAGGCTCGGCTAAGGTGGATCCGCGGAACGCTGGAAGCAATCGGTGAAGGCTGACGCGGTTCGCTCCGGCGCGCTCAGCGTGACGTCTGAAGGGGCGTATCGTCGGCTTCGCCGCGTTCCCGAGGCCGCCCTGATCGCCGCGCTCGACCCACGGGTGCAGGCGCCGTCAGGACGCGGCGTCCTCGATCAGCTGGCTCTCTTGCTCGAGCGGTAGGCGGATGATGAAGGTCGTGCCTTTGCCTGTCTCGGTCTCGAACTGGATCGTACCGCTGTGCTTCTGGACGATCACGGTGTGTGCCATGGACAGGCCTTGACCGGTGCCCCTGCCGACGTCCTTGGTGGTGAAGAAGTGATCGAAGATCCTGCCGCGCGCTTCCTCGGGAATGCCGGCGCCGCTGTCGGAGATACGAACCTCCGCCATCTCGTCGATCTGACGCGTGCTGATGCTGATCTTCCCACGCTCACTGCCGTCACCGACGACGTCACCGACCGCATGCGCCGCGTTCACGATCATGTTGAGGATGACCTGGTTGAACTCGCCCGCCAGGCACGGCACGTCGGGCAGGAAGGGGTCGAGATCCGTATCCAGTAGGGCCACGTATCTCCACTCGCTGCTTGCAACGGTGATGGTGCTCTCGATAGCTCGGTTGATATCGAGGTGCACCATGCCCTGGCCACCGGGGTGTGAGAACTCCTTCATTGCCAGGACGATTTTGCTCACGCGCGCGATGCCCTCAAGGGATTGTGAGATTGCGGACGGGATCTCTTCGCTCAGGAACTGGATGTCGGCGGCCTCCAGGTCCGCAACGAGTGCTTCGGCAGCTTGGGCCAGATCTGCTCCAGCCATCGTGCCCTCGGTCAGTCTCGCGGCCTTGCCCAGCAAGGGCAGCAGCTCCGCGAATGTCTCCTCCAGAAAGCGGGTGTTGTCGCCCACGTACTGTGCCGGGGTGTTGAGCTCGTGGGCGATACCTGCTGCCAGTTGCCCGATCGCCTCAAGCTTCTGCGCCTGCAGCAGCTCCTTCTCGAGCCTGGCGCGGATGATGATGTCCTGCTCGAGCTCTCGGTTCGCATTCTCCAGGGACCCGATGGCGTCACGTACACGCCTTCCCATCTCGTTGAAGGCAGCTCCCAGCATCCCGATTTCGTCATCGCCGGATTCATCGGCCTGGCGGCTGACCGAATGCTCGTCTGCCAGTTCGTTGGCGAGGCCGGCGAGTTCCACGATGGGGCGCACGAGGCGCGATGCGAAGGCCCACGCGAAGGCCAGCAGGATGAGGGCCGAGACGCCGAAGATGGACCACGCGGCGCGCACGGGCAGGTCGTGCACGGCGTCCTCTGCGGCGAGCGCGGTGGCCTGTAGACGATCGAGGCGGATGCGTGTCTTTGCCAGGGCCTCCATCGTCTCCGAGAGCGCGTCGTCGATGTCGATCGTGGCGTCGAGCGCGGCGTCTTCGTCCGAGTCAGCGGTCGACATGGCACGATTCAATTCGGCAATCGCGCTGATGACGCGTGCCTCCTCGTGCCGCATCTTCAACGTCAGGCTGGTCGGGACCATGGGCGTCCCGTGCTCGGCGAAGGAGACCTTGTTGATCAGGAATTCCTCCCAGTAGACGTCGAGTGCCTTCAGGGATTCGAGCGGCGCGTCGCTCAGGCAGACGTTCTCGGCTTCACCCTGGGCGGCGGCGGCCGCGTCGAGCATCCGCAGCGCGGACGTTCGCGTCTCTACGATCGAGATCACCGTCACGACCGCGTGCTGCATCTTCCCCACGAAGACATTGGTGACGATCGCTTGCGCCGCAAGAATGAAGACCGCACAGGAAATCCCCAGGAGGATTTTCCCTCGGACGCCGAGCCTGAGCCCTCGGGTTGTGCGGTTGCGTTTCATGCGTGGGAGACCCCAGACTAGAAGGTAAAGAGCACCTTGAGGTCTGTACCTTGAGTGTCCGCGACAGGGATGATCCCGACGCCGCCGTCGTATCGTCCGACATATCGGATCATTATCTTGACGCTGCCGATCTCCTTGGGCGGAGCCACACCGCGCTTGTTCTTCATCGAGATCCAGTGCCTCGCGAGCTCGGCTTTGGACATATCCAGGACAGCGGTCAGGTATGCGGCGTATGCGGCGTCACCATCCCTCGGCGCGAAAGGCTTCGCCTCCTCGTGGTTGCCCCAGTCGTTCGATGTGCGCAGGAAGAGCCTGCGCACGGCGCGGCGCGCCGCTACTTCGTCAGAGAAATGCGTGTCGTTGGCCGCGTTCACCACCACGGCGAATTCGCCCTCGGGTGTCAGATCGGGTTCAGTTGGCCGAGAGGCTCCGAGGAGCATCGCGGACAGAACCGGCGTCAGCAGCCAGGATTTGAATCTTGTATTCATCGGGGTGTCGGCTGGGCAGTAGCGCATCAGAAGCTGAAGCTTGCCGAGAAGACCAGCATCTGGACCTCGTTTGCGGTGGCCGCGGAGGGCAGGTCCAGGAGGTGGTAGTCCATGCGGTAGCGCACGTTGGCGTTGGGATTGAAGTTCAAGCTCAACACCCCTTCGGAGGCCTTACCGAGTCCCTGTCCGGCGACGAAGTGGTCAGCTCGTGCCGCGAGGGACCACTCGGGTGTGAAGTAGTACGCGGGCTGAACGTAGGCGCCACCGCGGTCCGGTTGACCACCGTGCTCGTCGCTGGTGTAGGCCTCGGACTTGATGACCCAGGGTCCATCCCGGTAGTCCAGGTCGACGCCGTAGAACTCGTAGGTCTCGTCGCTGTTGCTTATTATCGGGAAGGGGCTCCAGAAGCCCGACAGGTTCAAGGAGGTCGGTGCGCCTGTGAGTGCGGTGAAGCCCGTGCGCTTCGCATGGCCGACGTTGACCGCCACGGAGAGGCCGAGTTCTTCCATCACAAAGCCGGCGCGGAAGCCTGTGTCAAAGGCCTCCGAGTCGATCGTGTCCACCCCGAGGTAGGCCATGTACTCGAAGACGTTGCTACCGGAGGCGCGGTTGCCTGAGAACTGAAGTCCATCCAGTTTCTGCGGATAGAGCGTGTTCTCGCCGATCACGCGCGCCATCAGCGGCGCCATCGTGATGATGCGGGAGGGAACAAAGTATTCCGACGTGATGACACCATGCTGGGTACCGAAGCGACCCACCTTGAGGTTGATGGCGTCGGTCGGGTGCCATTCGCCGTACGCACGCTGGAAGGTGACACCCGACTGGTTGGTCGTCGGAGTGGTCATCGGGTTGGCGCCGTCCGTGAACGTGGGCGCCGTCAGCCAGAAAAAACCGGGCGTGGCGAAGACGGAGAACTCCTCATCGATCTTGGCCTTGAGGTACAGTTCGAAGAACGCGGTGTTGACCGATGTCGTGTTCGAATCGTCTCCGTGGGCACGGGTGCCGACGACCGACAGCGCGCCGCCGAGGTCGACCGACTCGGCCGAGTAGGCCTGCCAGGTCGCGCGCGACCCGATGCGGCTGTCCAGGTCGAAGACCAGGTCCTCAAGCTCTTCGATGCGCTCACTGTTATCGGCAGGCGTCGCATCGGGTTCGCCCTGGCCGCTGGCAGCAGCGGACAGGAGTCCCATCGCGATGATGGAGGGGACCCTGGGGAGAGTATGCGGGGGAGTTTGCATGGCCGGCTACGCGTTGCTCGAGTACAGAGAAGGGATCTGGGTAGACAGGGAGACCCTCTTCTCTCGTCGTCCGGCACAGGACCCATAAGGGGCCAGGGCGGATCCGCGCCCGATTCCCAGATATGGCACTCCCGTGCGGCGTGTAGATCACGCCCGCGAGACCACGCCCGCGACCTACTCGGAGAGCGGTGCCACTTCACGCACCAGACTCTTCACCAGGCTCAGGCTGGTGCGGCCCGAGTTGTAGTTCCGCAGGATCGCCGCTCCGATCCGGCGATCCGGGTCGAACGCCCAGTAAGCGGTGTAGCCCGGGATCGAACCACCGTGGGACAGCAGGCGCTGGCCGTCCGGGGCGAGTTCCACGAAGAAGCCCAGCCCGTATCCATCCTGGAGGCTCTCCGGTGTCTGGAATTCCTGGAGCTCGGCCCAGATTGCGTCCGAGAACGCCGCCACGTCCGGCTTGCGTGCGTAGGCGATCAGGCGGCACAGGTCGGCGGCGCTGGCGTAGACCCCGCCGTTCGGAACCTTGTAGCCCCTGCCCGCGTGTTCCGTCCGAGGAGAGCAAGGAGTCACAGCGCGAGTTTGCCGAGCTGTACGATGGCGCTGTCGCGTACGTGGATTCCTGCATCGGCCGTTTCCTCGAGGCGCTGCGAGAGCGCGGCATCTACGACCAGGCATCCATCGTCTTCGTCGCCGATCACGGCGAACAGCTCTGGGAACATGGGCGCTTCGGGCATGGCGGCAGTGATCTGTACGATGAGATCGTCCGCGTGCCGCTGATCGTCAAGCCGCCGACGGACACCATCCAGCCTGGCCACGTCGTCACGGCGGAGGTGAGCGGATTCGACGTGATGCCGACCCTGCTCGAGCTGGCGGGTATCGGCGTACCCGATGGGCTCGACGCACTCTCCCTGCTGCCGCTCATCAGCGGCGACCAGGAGAAGTTTGATCGCCCTGTCGTTACCGAGAACTCACGGCGCGGGCTTGCTCTGGTCGAGGGCGGCTACAAGCTCGTGGTGGAGCTCGGCACCGGCAGGCAGATGTTGTTCGACCTGAAGAACGATCCCAAGGAACTCAGTGACATCGCCGGCGAGAGCCCGGAGCAGGTGGCGCGACTGAGCAAGCTGGTGATCGCCTACCTGCTTGAACACAGGCCTGGGAGTTACCTTCTCGTGCACGCCGACGAGGGTGGCGCGACGGTGCGCGCGGCAACTCGCACGATGCGCGCGCTGGTCGGTCCGCCGACAGAACTTGACCGGTCGGGCCGCGGGCGAGGAAGTTCCGTGGAGCTCGCGGGCGATGCCTGGGCGCTCATTGCGGTGGAAGGTGCCGACGCGGACGAGGTGCTGGTCGAGGGGCTCGAACATCGTGGCCCCGAGTTCGGATTCGGACCCTGGGTGCCAGGTGGACTGTCCGCTCTTCGAGGTCCCGGGATCTGGCGTCTCCGTGGTCCCGAGGCCGGCGAGCAGGTGGACACGAGTTCGGATCCCGTCGACGCGGAACTGCTGGAGCGCTTGCGCGCTCTCGGTTACGCGGAGTGAGATCGAGCGGGCGGGTGACGGGTACACACGCCCATCACTCGCCCGTGGTCTATACGCCCCGCGCGCTGAGCACGGCGGCCAGGAGTTCCGCCGGTCGGTAAGGCTTCTTCAGGAAGCCGACACCCGCGGGCACCAGGGCGTCGATCGACTGCTGAGTGTAGCCACTGGAGAGTATCGCGGGGCAGTCCGCGCCTTCGGCCCGCAGGATCTCAAGCACCTCATCTCCGTTCATGCCGGGCATGCGCACGTCCAGGAGCAAGAGATCCAGCTCTGACGCGTGCTTGCGAGCGAGGGCCAGTGCCTCCGTACCGTCGCAGGCTTCGATGACTCGATGGCCCGTGGGCTCGAGTACATGGCGCGCCAGCTTGCGAACGGCTTCATGGTCATCGGCGACAAGGATCGTTCTTGCTCCGCCGGTCCGACCGCGTGCCCCATCGGGTTCCGTGCCGTCCTCACCGCAGCGCGGCAGGCGCAGCGTGAAGGTCGTACCCTGGCCTGGCGAACTCTCGCAAACCAGGCTTCCGTCATGGGCACGGACGATTCCAAGGGCCGACGCGAGGCCGAGGCCACGACCGTGGGTCTTGGTGCTGAAGAACGGCTCGAACACGCGGTCGCGCGTGGCCTCGTCCATTCCCGGCCCTTCGTCATGCACGGCGAGGGTCGCCTCGCGCGACGTGTTCGTCAAGGTCAGGCGCACCCGACCGGCGCGCCCAGCGAGGGCCTGGGATCCGTTGGTAACCAGGTTCAGCACCACCTGCCGCAGCTGGCTCGCATCCGCCCGCACGAGGGTGTTCTCGCTCTGGTCGTCAAACTCCATGTGCGTCTTGTGCCCCAGGCTGCTCGCTGCCAGGCCCAGGACCTCATGGATCAGCGGGCCGAGGGCGACCGGCACGGTCTTTGTCTCGGCCCGGCCGGCATACGCGAGCATCTGGTCGGTCAGTTCTGCCGCGCGCACGGCAGCGTGCTCGATCTCGTCCAGGAGGTTCCGGAGCGGAGATCCGGGCGCGGCTTGCGCCAGGGCCAGGGAGCAGTTTCCGAGCACGCCCGTCAGCAGGTTGTTGAAGTCGTGTGCCACTCCGCCCGCGAGGATCCCGAGGCTCTCGGCTCGCTGGGCCTTTTGCAGAAGAGCCTCCGCCCGTTCGAACTGGGTGACATCCCGGGCGACGCCCACGACCCCGCAGGTGTTGCCCTCCGCGTCACGCAACGGCGACTTGCGCACGAGGTACGTGCGCTGACCGAGCACTCGATTCTCGAATGTATGGCGATAGTCGACGGTCTGTCCATCTCGCATCACGGCCAGGTCTTGCTCGCGACTGAGCACGGCCGTATCGGACCCGTAGAGTTGTTCGTCAGTCTTGCCCAGCATGGCGTCGGGGCTATCAGCCACGCCCTCTGCCTCTGCTGCATTGGCAAGCAAGTAACGCCCTTCCTGGTCCTTGACGAAGATCGGATCACCCATGCTCTCGAGCAGGCTCGTCAGCAGTGCTCGATGCTCTTGCAGCGCGCGCTCGTCGTCAGCGCGACTCAGCGCGAGACTCGCGACGTTTGCCGCCGTTCGCAACAGGACCATCTGAGCTTCGGTCGGGGCGCCCTTGATGGGGCGCGAGATGGCAAAGCTGCCCAGGGCCTTGTCGCCGCGCAGCAACGGAATCGACCAGCACGCGCGCAAGCCATAGGTGTCGGCCAGGTCACGCAGCTCGCTCCAGCGCTGATCCGTGGCGATGTCGGCGACGATCGCGGGCTCACATGTAAAGACCGCGGAACCGCAGGATCCGGCCATCGCACTGGGGACGAGCCCGGCGAAGTCAGTCCATTTCTCCGGAGGCAAGCCAGGCGCAGCCGTAAATGACAGGGTGGCCGTCTCCGGATCCACGCGCATCACCGAGCAGAGCGAATCCGGGACCATCGCCCCGACCAGTTCACAGAGGTGATCGA
Source organism: Planctomycetota bacterium (assembly GCA_047618565.1). GTDB lineage: Bacteria > Planctomycetota > UBA1135 > UBA1135 > JBLHKW01. Next base: position 16,510 of record JBLHKW010000055.1, on the reverse strand, counting down.
GGGATTCCTGCAGTGGCGCGCCACGCGCGATGCGCTCCAGGATCACTCGCTGGAGTTCGCGTACGTCCGCCGGAGGTTCGAGGACTGGTCCCATGCGGGGCATCGTAGAGCCTGGAGACGTGGCGTCGAAGTTTTCCTCGGCTGGATGCAGCGATGGGCGTCTTGCCGGCAGGGAGTTTTGCCCATGGAGATCCTCTTCCCGGAGCCACAAGTCCTTGTGCCGCCAAGCGTTGGGTTCAGGGTTGCAGGGGCTTTCGGCAGCGATCAGTGGCGTGCCACGAAAGACCGCATCGCTGCGCTGACCGTGACCGAATGGTCGGCACCCTCGTGGGGCGCGAAGGTCGGGTGCGCGGGATCCGCGCCGGCAGCGAGCATCCGCTCGCACTGTCGCTTCCGGCGCGCTCTTCTCGTCGAAGATTACGCCGTGCTTCCTGACCAGTATCGGTGCCGGCGCACCTGACCCATGGAACTCGACCCAATGGCGAGAACACGCCAGCGCGTGCGACTTCGCCTGGCCAGCGCGGTACCGTATTCCAGCGGTCTCGAGCGGTAGCGCCATGCAACGACTCATCCGAATCTTCCTGAAGGGCCTGACGGCCGTGCTTCCGACGTTCCTGACGCTTTATGCGCTCTGGTGGTTGGGCTCGACCTTCGAGTCCATGCTCGGTCGCCTGGGCCGCTGGATCCTGCCCGAGGGCAAGTACGTTGCGGGCCTTGGACTCGTCATCGGCTTCGTCATCGTTTTCACCGTCGGCTTGCTCGTGGACCTGTGGGTCGTGCGCAAGCTGGCCGGAGGCTTCCGGCACCTGGTCGCACGCGTGCCTCTGGTCAAGTCCGTGTACGGCGCGTTGCACGACATGATGCGCTTCTTTCGCGGCGACGGAGGGGACAACCTTGGAAGCCCGGTGCTCGTGACCATCGACGGCAAGCGGCTGGTCGGCTTCGTGACCCGCCGTGACGCGGAACATGCCCTGCCCGGCGTGCCCGAGGGATGCGTGGCGGTCTACCTGCCCATGAGCTACCAGCTCGGCGGCTTCCTCGTGATGCTACCCGAGGACGAGCTGGAGCCCGTGGACATGCGCACCGATGAGGCCATGCGCGTCGTGCTCACCGCCGGCATCGGCGGTGGCGACGACGAAGATTGAGATGTTGGGGCTGACGCGCTATCGGGGCAGCCACGCGCGTCTCGAGCCCGGCCAGTCAAACTGGATGGTTCGTCGGATGGGCGTCGCTTGTCGCAATATCGGGCCGATGCAACCCCCTGATCGAAAGCGGATCCTCATGTCGACACTCATCATCGTCGTGGCGCTGATCGCGCTGACCGTCATCATCGGCTACCTCATGCCCGTGCGATACGAGGGGCAAACGGTCGTCGAGTTCGAAGGCAATGCACAACAGGTCTGGGAGGCCCTGCAGGATGTCGAGGCGCATCCGGTGACGGGCAAGATGATGAAATCGGTGGAGGTCCTGCCCTCCGAAGATGGGCGACCGGTCTGGGCGGAGGATATAGGCCACGGCGAGGTCATCACCGTGCGCACCACGGAACACGAACCGCCGCGTCACATGGTGCGCGAGATGTCGTCGGCCACGGTGAACATGAAGAGCCGTTGGGAATACGCGATCGAGACCGCTGGCGAGGGCTGTCGTGTCACGCTCTCGGGAACCACTGACATCGAGATCGGTACGTGGCACACCCCCATCTTTCGCGTGATGATGGTGGTCGGTGGCGGTGTCAAGAAGGGCCTCGACACCCAGCTGAAGATGGTGGCGTCGAGCTTGGCTCATGAACAACCCGGGCCAGGCCCTGGTGGCGCTACTGGAAAGCGACGTTCAGTCCATCACTCACGTTGAATCCGGTCCCGCCGGGTCCGCCTCCATCTCGGTACCAGAGCTGAAAGTTCCAGTTCGATCCGGGCACGATCGACCCCAGCGCCGGGGCGGCGATCAGATTCACGGAGCGCGCGGCCGTACCGAAGTCGTTGGCCCGTGTCAGCGGATAGAGCCGCTGGGTGCTTCCGCCGACGCATCGGAAGCCATCACCGAAGGGTGACTGGATCGCGTTCGGACCGAAGAAGAAGAGTCCGAAGACCGACGCCGGCAGGCCCTCCACGATCAGGGTGAAGTCACCGTCGGCCACGACGTCGCTTCCCAGGCCTGCGATGCGTGCCCCGTCGCCGGCGGAGTTGGGTGCAGCCACGCAGTAACTCGCACCGAGGCCTGCGCGCGCATGGTCGAACAGGAAATCGACCACCGCCGGCGAGAAATCGGCCGAGAGGGCGGGGATGTGGCCTCCACCGTTAATGGTCCAGAGTTCGGCGGAGCCGTCGTTGCTACATCCCGATGGGTAACTGCGAACCGTGGTCTCGTCGCCGGCCAGGGACGCGTCCAGGTCGAGCGGTGGGGCCGAATTATCCGGTGTCAACGAGCACCCGGCGAAGCCAGCCCACTGTTCGACGGTCGCCACAGCCCCCGGGTACACGGAGCCCGTGAGGTTGCCGCCGTTGTAGAAAATGGTCGTGTCGTTGGTCCCGTGGACCTGCAGCACGTGCACTCCCGACGCGGCTCCGCAGGCGGCGGCATTGTTCCAGGTCGCGCCGGCGAGACTTGCGATGGCGGTGATCAGGTCAGGGTGGTCGCACGCCAGGCGGTGGGACATGAAGCCCCCATTGGAGTGCCCTATCAGGTAGACACGGCGCTCATCGACGTTCAGCGCCTGTCCCACGGCCTCGATCAGGTCACGCAGGTAGCCCGAGTCGTCGATCCCGCTCCCCGCAAAATCGCAGCATGCGTTGGTCCCGTTCCAGAAACGATTGCCGGCGCCGTCGAGAGTTCCGTTCGGATACAGGTAGAGAAAGCCGCGTTCATCCGACAGGGGCGTGAACTGCATGTAGGCCTCTTGCCCGGGCCCGTCCGCGCTGTAGCCGTGCAACAACATCACGAGCGGCATCGGTACGGCCGGCGAGTAGCCAGCGGGAACATGCACGGATACGGGGCCGCGCCCCGCATCCACGGTGGTGTCGCCGGCGCGCGCGCTCTGCCCAAGCAGCAGAGCGGCAGCGGCGAGCATCAGGAGTCTGCTGGCAGGTACGGGCACGGAGTTCTTCGTCGGTCGGTGCATCCATCGATTCTAGGGGGATTGCCCGACTAACGGGGGGACTGATCGTAAGGGATGTAGGCGCGCAGCCCCGGGGGGCAGGCCTGGTGGTATGCTGTTCGAGGCCCTTTTCTGCCCTGGATCCCCCCCAGGCCCTATCGAGCTCTCCGCATGATTTCACGCCACGCAGTCTTTGCTATCGCTGTTTCCACCGCCATGGCTGCTCGCGCTGCCGCGCAAGGTTCTTTCATTCACTGGGAGACACCGCACGTGCACCCGCTCGAGCTCAGTGCAGATGGCATGACCTTGCTCGCGGTCAACACGCCGGACAACCGACTTGAGGTGTTCGATGTGTCGGGCAGGAGACCCGTCACGTTGGGCGCCGTACCCGTCGGCCTTTCGCCTGTCTCTGTGCGGTTGCGGACGCCTGACGAGGCCTGGGTTGTGAATCAGGTGTCGGACAGTGTGAGCATCGTCGACCTCACGACGGGCAATGTCGTGCTGACGCTGGCAACGGATGATGAGCCGACGGACGTGGTCTTTGCGGGCACGCCAGAGCGCGCCTTCGTCGCCTGTTCGCAGGTGAACCGGGTGCTGGTCTTCGACCCCACAAATCTCGCGCTGGCCCCTGTCGTCGTACCGATCGATGCCGAGGACCCGCGCGGTATGGCGGTCAGTCCGGATGGATCGCAGGTCTACGTCGCGATCCTGGAGTCGGGCAACGGGTCGACCATCCTTGCGGGCGGCAGCCCGGGTCTCGCGTTTCCGCCCCAGGTCGTGAGCAACGGTGGCAGTCCCTATGGAGGCATGAACCCGCCGCCCAACGACGGTGCGTCGTTCATGCCGCCGATCAACGGCGCGAATCCTCCTGCACCCAGTGTCGGTCTGATCGTCAAGAAGAACGACGCCGGTCAGTGGATGGATGACAATGGGGGCAACTGGACCAGCTTCGTGAGTGGACCGAACGCGGCCGCGTCGGGTCGCCCGATTGGCTGGGATCTGCCCGACCATGACATCGCGATCGTGGACACGGCCACCCTTGGCGTCACCTATGCCAGCCGATTGATGAACATCGGCATGGCGATCGGCGTCAACCCGATGACCGGCGACATCGCGATGATCGGCACGGATGCCACCAACGAGGTGCGTTTCGAGCCGAACCTCAACGGGCGCTTCCTGCGTGTCAACCTCGCGCTGGTCGACCCGAGCGCGATGGGCGGACCGGCCACGATCGATGTGGTTGACCTCAACCCGCACCTGAACTACTCGACCTCGACCGTGTCCCAGGGCCTGCGCGATCAGTCGATCGGCGATCCGCGCGGCATCGCGTGGAATGCGGACGGCACGCAGGCGTTTGTGACGGGGATGGGCTCGAACAACGTGATCATGCTCGATCCATCCGGAGCGCGCACGGGGTCGAGTACCACGATCGAGGTCGGCGAGGGCCCCACGGGTATCGCGATAGACGATGCGCGCGACAGGCTGTACGTGCTCAACAAGTTCGGAGCCTCGATCTCCACGGTCAGCACCGCGACCGAGCTCGAGCTGCACCAGGTCTCTTTCTACGACCCGTCGCCGAGCGCCGTCAAGGCCGGCCGCAAGCACCTCTACGACACCCACAAGAACTCGGGAACCGGCCACCAGGCCTGCGCCTCGTGTCACATCGACGCGCGCATGGACCGCCTGGCCTGGGACCTGGGCGACCCGTCCGGTTCCATGAAGGCCATGAACCAGAACTGCCCCGACGGTGGCTGTCAGGCCTGGCACCCGATGAAGGGCCCGATGACGACGCAGTCCCTGCAGGACATCATCGGCAAGGAGCCACTGCACTGGCGCGGCGACAAGGACGGTCTCGAGGAGTTCAACGGCGCGTTCACGGGCCTGCAAGGCGACGACGTCATGCTCAACCCGGCGGAAATGCAGGAGTTCGAGGACTTCCTGGCAACGATCTACTACCCGCCGAACCCGTACAGGAACTTCGACAACTCCCTGCCGGATGACCTGCCCCTCGACGGGCACTTCACCTCCGGCCGATTCGCCCCCGCCGGTCAGCCGATGGCCAACGGCGATGCCACGCGCGGCTTGAGCCTCTACCGACCGCCGAACGCGCTGGACGGCGGCATCGCTTGCGCCACCTGCCACACACTTCCGACGGGCATGGGGACCGACAATGAACTCGTCGGGTTCTCGTTCGTGCCTATTCCGCCGGGCCCGAACGGAGAGCGCCACCACGCCCTTGTCTCCGTCGATGGTTCGACCAACGTGAGCATCAAGATTCCGCAGCTGCGCAACCAGTACGAGAAGGTCGGCTTCGACATGACCCAGACGAGCAACCGCTCGGGTTTCGGACTGCTGCACGACGGTAGCATCGACTCGATCGGACAGTTCGTTTCCGAGCCGGTCTTCTCCGTCGGAAGCGACCAGGACGTGGCCGACCTGGTCGCCTTCATGCTCGCCTTCTCCGGTTCGGATCTGCCCATCGGCGGCGGCCTGCTCGAGCCCCCCGGAACCGCCGGCCTCGACACCCACGCAGCTGTCGGCGTCCAGACGACCCTGGTCGATCTGGGCAGCGCACCCGCCGCGCAGACCGCGCTACTGGCCGACATGGTGGCCCTCGCGGACACCTCCGTCGTCGGGCTCGTCGTCAAGGGCGTACAGGGTGGATTGCAGCGCGGCTACGCGTACCTCGGGAGCAACGTCTTCCAGTCCGACCGCGCCGCCGAGACTCCGACCGTCGCACAACTCCAGGCCGCCGCCGCTGCCGGCAGCGAGTTGACATGGACCATCGTTCCGTCGGGCAGCGAAACGCGCATCGGCATCGACCGCGATGAGGACGGCGTCTTCGATCGCGATGAGCTGGACATGAGCAACACGGTGCACGTCCAGTCCATCAGCTTCCTCAGCCTGGGCAGCATGGGTGTCCCGTCTGTGGGCCTCTTCGGATTCGTCCGGGTTCTGAATGCGAACGGCACGCCCGTCGCCGGTGCCAGCGTCGCCGCCAGCTGGTCGGACGCCTTTGTCGCCAGCGCCCACGGCCGCACGAACAGCCGCGGCGTGGCCGCGTTCCGCGCGCCCTTCGTGGGCAGCTTCGCAGGATGCTGGACCCTCGACGTCACCAACATCGCCGGCCCGGGCCTGACCTACGACGCGGGCGCCAACGTCGAGACGACGGACTCGTTCGGTAACACCTGTCCGTGATCTCCAGGTCGCGGGCGCCGGCGTTCCGACCGGGGTTGATCGATCGCTTTCTGGTCGTGCTCCAGCAGGGTGGCGTGAATCCCGTGGTCTGCCTGAACAAGGCGGACCTGTTGACCGATGAGGGCGAGCTGTCTGCAGTTCTGCAGCGACTCGAGGTCTATCGGGCGAGCGCCGAGGTGCTGGTGACCTCGACTGCAAGCGGTGCCGGGATAACGCAGTTGCGGTAAGCCATTGCCGAGAAGACGGTCGTCTTCGTCGGGCAGAGCGGTGTAGGGAAGTCCTCATTGCTCAACGCTCTGCGGCCCGGTTCCGCATCCACGGGCGACGTGCGCTCGGGCGACGGCAAGGGGCGTCACACGACGACGGGCTCGACGCTGTACGAGCTCGAGCGTGGAACGCGCGTGATCGACACTCCCGGGATCCGGTCCTTCGGACTCTGGCAAACGGGGAAACACGAGCTTGCAGCCGAGTTCTCGGAGTTCGCGCGCCACGCCGACGGGTGCCGTTTTCGGGATTGTCTGCACGTGGTCGATCCCGGGTGCGCGGTGCGCGCGGCCACCGAGGATGGTGAGATCGAGGCGTTGCGGTACGAGGCGTACCGGCGAATCCAGGACTCACTCGACTGAACCAGAACTACAGGGGCCACTGCGGTCGTTTGCCCTGGCGAACGGTTGGCAGTGGCTCCGTATCACCCCTTGGCGACATGTCTTGATGCCTGGCCCCGACTTCGGTGCTCTTACCTGGGCGCGCTCTCTGCGCGGGACGCCGAGCGTGCGATCACCTTCGCCAGTTGTTTCTCGGTCATGGCGCGCAGCTCGGCGCCACCCTCGGCGAACGCGCAGTCGCGTGCACGCTCCGCCGTGGCGATGGCGGCTTCCATGTTGCCGACCACAATATAGAGATCGCTCAACGTCGTCAGGCCAGCGACCGGGGGCGGATCCATGCGGTCGAGGAAGGTGACGAGCACGTCGATGGCGGCCTGCCTGTCGCGGCGTTCCGGATCCTCGTGGTTGGCGAGGGAGATCACGATGTGTCGGACGAGGTCGGCATCGTCGGGGTTGAGCTTCAGGCCCGCGCGCAGCGTCTCGTCGGCGCGCTCGGATTCACGCTGGCTCTCGTAGTGGTCGGCCAGCGCGATGCGGATACCGGTCGCGCGGGGAGCCTCGGCCAGCTTCTTCTCGAGGTACTCGGGGATCTCGGCCGAGCGCCCGGCTGCCGTGCACGCGTCGATCAAGCGATTGATGGCCAGCGGATAGTTCGGGTCGATCTTGAGGACGGCCTTGAAATGTCCGATCGCCTCGTCGTCGTGGTGCAACCTTCGCAGAGCCGTGGCGTAAAGAAACAGTGCGCGCGCGTAATCCGGATAGTCTCGAATCACCGGCTTGAGCAAACGCACGGTCTCGGCGTGCTGCGACTGAAGCGTGTGCACCAGCGCCAGCTCGAAGATGGTCTGCGGCGTGTCGGGCCGCAACTCCAGGCAGCGCTGCAGGGCGAGCGCAGCCTCGTCCAGGGCCCTATTCCGGCGCTGCGCGGTTCCCAGAGCCTTCCACGCCGGATAGAACTCCGGGTACTCCTCGACAAGCTCGGTCAACTCGGCGATCCGTTGACCGGCGGGTTTCGAGTCGTGCTCGGCCATCGCAACGCGGTGCAGGACGGGCATCATGACCTGCGGCAGCAGGGCGGTGTTCGCCCTGGTTGGTCCGCCGGAGTTGGTTTCGAGGTAGCCCAGGGCTTGCAGCTTCTCCAGCTCCGCCATCGTCGGTTGTACGGTCGGGGTCGGAGCCGTGCCGAGCTCGCCGCCGAAGGCCTGCTGCACCAACCCGCGCAGGTGCTCGGCCACTGCGGGCTCGGTCAACGCAACGTTGATGAGTTCGGCCGGGTCGTCAACGCGGTGATAGAGCTCGGGCTCCGAGCTGTGAATGTACTTGTAGTCCTCGAAGCACACGCCGGTCAGGGGTTCCCATCCGAATTCCAGGGCGCCGGCCATGGTCTGGAAAAAGCGCGGCTGCTCCTCAGCTTCCGGGGCCAGCATGTTCTGCGCGTCGGTGACTCCTTCGAAGCCCAGACCGAGCAGCGACAGAAGCGTGGGGGCCACGTCCACCTGCGATGCCGGTAGCGTGCAATGCACGCCTCCACCGAGCCGGTCGCCCGCGTGCAGGATCAAGGGCACCCGCAGGGTCCCATCGTAGACGAGGTAAGGATGGGTCATCTCGTGATGCTGCCCGAGCCCCTCACCGTGGTCCCCGACGACCGCGACCAGGGTCTTGGAGTCCAGGCCGGCTGCGGCCAGCCCGTCGAGCAGTTCGCCGAGAGCTGAGTCGACGAAGGCGATCTCTCCGTCGTATGGGTTGTCTTGGTACTCCTCGGCGAATGGACTCGGCGGTGAGTAGACGTGGTGCGGGTCGAAGTAGTGCACCCACAGGAAGAACCTCTCGCTCTCGACCTGCTCGAGCCAGGCGAGCGCCCGAGCTGTGGTGTGGCGTGCCGTGCGCTCCTGGAAATGCTCGATCACCGCCGCCTTGGTGGCCGGAAGGTCGTCGTCGTAATACTCGAATCCCTGCGCGAGTCCCGCCTGCGCGTTCAGGACAAAGGCCGAGATCACCGCTCCGGTACGGAAGCCCTCCGCGGCCAGGCGTTCGGCCAGGGTCTCGTGCCCATCCTCGAGTCGGAAGAGGCCGTTCGAGTGGGCCCCGTGGTGAACCGGGTACAGGCCAGTCATGAGCGAGGCGTGGGAGGGCAGGGTCTCGGGCGCGACGGCGGTGACGTCGGAGAAGACCAATCCCTCGCAGGCGAGGCGATCGAGCGTAGGGGTCTTGATCGACCCGTTCCCGTAACAGCCGAGGCGATCCGCGCGGGTCGTGTCCAGGGTCACGAGCAGCAGGTTGCAGTCATTCAGGTCTCCGGCGGATGCGGGGATGTGCGAGACCGTCGGTAGTTCAGGCGTGATCTGCAGGGTGGAAACCGGCGGAGGCGAGAACGGGTTCCGCGCGACTGGCACAGCGGTCGAACCGGTGCTGGCGGGAGCGGCCGGCTTCTGGCCCATGCGCCACGCTGTATAGCCTGTGTACATGGCCAGGAGCATGAGCCCGGAGGCCACGAGTCGTCTACGGGTTGCGTTCATCATCACCTTTGTATCGTAGCGTACCTGGCGCGGGCCGTCGGCCCCGACCTCGGGCCCCGGCGCGGCTTCCTGTCATTTATCGAGAACCTGTCCGCTCCGGTGGGGTTCCTGTGTGCCGAGCCGGGCACTTCGCCCGGCTGGCAGGCGTGGGCTACCCACTCCACAAATACGTACATAGGAGTCCTCATGATCAACAGGTTAAGCGCTGCGATATTGCTCTCGGCGGCATCGCTCTTGCTCGCATCGTCCGGTGTGGCCCAGGAGTCGGGGGTCCGTGATCGCGGAGAGACCCAAGCCCAGGCCGCGGAAGGGCGCGCAGCTGCGGCATTTGGGTTCGCGGAGCGTCGCCACCAGCGCGGACAGCAGCGTGGGCGGCAGCGCGGGAAACGATGCCAGGGGAAGGGCGAGAGGCACTCCGAGAAGGCCCAGAAGAAGCGTGCAGGCCAGCGTCGCCAGCAGGCGATGAAGAAGCGTGCTCAGCGCAGGCGCGCACTGAGGGAGCAGGCGCGCCAGGGCAAGCGTAAGGAGCAGCGCCGCCGCCAGCAGGGCCAGGGTGAGGGTCGCGGGGAGCGGCGGCGACAGGAATAGGGCAGGCCGAAGTACGGTCACGCGCCGGGCCCCGGACGCGGGGCGAGCTCGGTGCCGGACGGGCGAGGTCGGTGGCCAGTGGTGCCGATGGTGAACGGCCGGCGGATTCGAGCGGCTCTTCACCCACCTCGGCGCTAAGCTGGGCGGGCGTCGGAGGACAATGCAGAACCGCCCCGTGGATGAGCGTTGCTCGGAGATCGAGCGTGAGACCGACGGGGCCGGACCGGTCCGGCGCTGGAGCCGTCGGCTACTCGGCGGAGCGCCCTTGTTCGCTCTCATGCTGGCTGGTTGTCAGAGCTACAGCGCTCGCCCGCTGGATCCGGCCGCTCACCGGAATGCCTGGCATGCCCGCACGCTGGAGGACGGATCCCTGCGTGCCTTCCTCGGCCGGCTGGCACTCGACGTGGGGCAGCCCGCGGTCGAGCTGGATACGACCGACGGACTGAGTCTGGAGGAAGGCAGGCTGGTGGCGCTCGCCTTCAACCCCGGGCTGCGCCTCGAGCGCATGCGAATCGGCCGCGCCACCGTCGCCGTCGAGCACGCCGGCCGCTGGGCTGACCCGAAGTTCTCGTTCACGGTCACACGCCTCACCGGTGGTGGAACGGACCCGTGGATCGTGTCCCCCGGACTCACGTTCTCGATCCCTCTCTCGGGGCGCATGGGTGTCGAACGTGAACTCGCCAACGCGCAACAGGTCGCGGCCGAGGGTTCGGTACTTGAGGCTGAATGGTCGGTCTGGCATGAAGTCGAACAGGCCTGGATCGCCTGGTCGGACGCACGCCTGCGGGTGCTGGAGACGGAGCGCCTCATCGATGCCATGCAGGGCCTGAATCAAACGGCGCCTCAGCTCGTGCAGCGTGGCGAGTTGCTGCGCACCGAAGCGGCGCTCTTCACCCTGGAGCGCGCTCAGCGTGAGAACCAGCTCCAGCGCCTGCGTGGCGAGCTCGATGCGACCGAGCAGGAGCTGCGTGGCCTGATGGGGCTGGCTCCCGCCGCACCGGTGCAGCTCATTCCGAGCATGGCGGTCGTGTCCACGCTTCCGGACGGGCTTGCATCGGGCTCGGAGATGATCGAAGCGTTCAATCCGCGCCTCGAGCGCATGCGCCGCGAGTACGACGTCTCCGAGGAGACGCTGCGGCATGAGATCAAGAAGCAGTACCCCGACCTGAGGATCGGGCCGCAGTTCGAGTCGGACGAGGGGCAGTCCAGGATCGGGTTTCTAGGAGGGTTTCCGGTGCCGTTTCTGAATGCGAACCGGCGCGCGATCGCCAAGGCGCGCGTGGATCGGGAGATCGCACGGGTGGCCCTCGAGACGGAGTACGAGCTGCTGGTCGGTCGCTGGTCGGTCGCGAAGACCCGGGCTCTGGCCCTGAGCGGCCAGCGTCAGGACATGGAGCAGGTACTCGTCCCCCTGGCCGACGCTCAGCTCGAGGACACCATCGCGCTCATGCGCCTGGGCGAGGGCGATGGGCTTGCAACGCTCGAGAGCCTCGTCCGCACCCACCAGATCAAACTCGACCTCATCGAAGCGCGCGCGTCGGAAGCGCTGGCACGGGCCGAGTCTACGTATCTCATTGGTCCCGCGACGGCCGCATGGCCATTCGAAGCAGAGAACCCCAATCCATGACACTCCGGTTCCTCGTCACCGCGATCTGTGTTGTGTCCGCGGCCTGCACGCGTGCTCCGGAGGGTGTCGCCAGCGTCGACAATTCCGAGCCCGCGGCCGCAGATGCGCCCACAAATCGCGTCGCGATTCCCGCTACCGTGCGTCGCAATCTGGGTATCACTTTCGCACAGGTAGAGGCGCGTCAGGTGGCGCAGACGATTCGTGTGCCCGGTGCGTTCGAGCTGGAGCCGCGTGCACGGCGCGAGTATCGCATGGCGTTGCCCGGCAGGGTGGAGCTGCTGGTCGACCAGTACGATCGCGTCGAGGCCGGGCAGGCGCTCTTCCGTTACAGGTCGCCCGCCTGGCCCGAGCTGTTGCACGAGATCATCCTCGGTGAGCAGTCCATGGAGACCGCACGCTCCGAGATCGAGGTCGGGCAGGCGGCCCTCGCGGAGGCGCGCAAGCGGCTGCTGCTGGCGCGCGAACGCGTCGCCGGGCTCGACGAGGCCAGGTTCAAGAACGCGGACCTCGAGTTCCAGGCCGCGGAGCTGGAGGCGAGCTTGCCGCGTCTGGCGGCCGAACTGCGGCTGGCCGAGACGCGGCTGTCGAATGCCGGACGGACGCGCGAGCACGCCCTGCACCGTGCGGCGACCGCTGCGGACATCCCGGAGGCGGAACTGATGGTCGAGGTGCTGGTGGACGGCGAACTGGTGTCCGCGTACACGACCATCGAGTGGATCGACGTGCGCGCGGTCGAGGGCGGCCTGGTCGAGCTGCTGGCCATCACCGATGGTGCCTTCGTCGAGGCGCCCACGGTCGTGCTCACCCTGGTCGACCCCGAACGGGTTCGATTCCGTGCGGTGGCGCTGCAGGCCGATCTGCTGAAACTGATCCAGGCGGCCGAGGCGCGCATCGTCCCGCCCGTTTCGCCCGGCACGCCGATCGACACCGGCGTCGCCGCGACGATGGCGATGGGGCTCGAAGCCAATCCGGATGAGCGCACCGTGATCCTGGTCGCGAAGCCGGCCGATCCGGGCGACACAGGGCCGCGGCCCGGGTGGATGCGCGCGGGCGTGTCGGCCTTTCTCGAGGTCGTGATCAAGTCGACCGAGGGACCGGCGCTCGCCATCCCGCGTTCCGCTGTCGTGCGCGACGGCCTGACGCACGTGCTCTTTCGACGTGATCCGGCTGATCCGAACCAGGCCATCCGGGTCGAGGCGGACCTGGGCATCAGCGATGGTCGCTGGGTGGTGCTGAACAGTGGCGTCATGCGTGGGGACGAGGTCGTCCTGGATGGCGTGTACGAGTTGAAGCTGGCCACCCAGCAGAGCGGCGCATCCACCGAGGGTGGGCATTTTCATGCGGACGGCAGCCATCACGATGAGCACTAATCGACCCTTCGGGCCAGGAGATCTCGCGGCGTGCTGAAGAACCTGATCAGGTTTTCGATCGAACATGCGTCGATCGTGCTCGTGCTCGCCGGCCTGCTGCTCGCCACGGCAGCCTACCGGCTGCCGCGGACGCCGGTCGACGTCTTCCCCGAGCTGAGCGCGCCCACGGTCGTGATCATGACCGAGGCGCCGGGCCTGGCCGCGGACGAGGTCGAGCAGTACGTGACCTTCCCGGTGGAGGTGGCGGTCAACGGTATTCCGGGCGTGCGGCGCGTGCGTACCTCCAGCGCGATCGGGCTGTCGATCGCCTACGTCGAGTTCGAATGGGGTGCGGACATCTACCGCGCGCGCCAGCTGGTATCGGAACGCCTGGATACGGTGCGCGAGGAGCTGCCGCGCGGTGCGCACGCGGAGATGACTCCGATCACGTCGATCACGGGCGAGATCATGCTGCTGGCGATCTCGTCTACGGACGCGCCCGCCGACCGTCGCAGCCCGCTGGAGCTGCGCGCCTACGCGGAGTTCGACCTGCGTAGCAAGCTGCTCGCGATTCCGGGCGTGGCGCAGGTGTCGGTCATCGGCGGAGAGTTGCCCGAGTACCAGGTGCTCGTCGAGCAGGACAAGCTGCGCCTCTACGGTCTGACCGTGCGCGACGTCGCGCGTGCCGCCGAGGCCTCGCACAGCACGCTCAGTGCCGGGTACCTGCCGGATGTGGACAGCATGGAGCTGCCCGTGCGACAGAGTGGACGGGTGCGCTCGGTGGCCGACATCGCCGGTACCATGATCAAGATCCACGACGGCGCACCGGTCACCATCGGGCAGGTGGCAGAGGTGCGTATCGGTCCGACCCCGAAGCGTGGCACGGGAGCGGACGGCGGGCGCCCGGCGGTGGTCATGACCCTGCAGAAGGCGCCGGGGACGAACACGCTCGTGATCACCGACCAGGTGGACGCGCTGCTCGATGCCCTGGAGCCGACGATGCCGGCCGGTGTCCACGTCAACCGGCAGATTTTCCGTCAGGCGGACTTCATCGACCTTGCGGTCAGCAACGTGGTCAAGGCGCTGCGCGACGCGGCCATCATCGTCTCGATCATCCTGGCGCTCTTCCTGCTCAGTGCGCGCACGACGATCGTGACCTTGACCGCGCTACCACTCTCTCTTGCGGCTGGCCTGCTGGCGCTCGATGTCCTGGGCGAGACGATCAACGTGATGACCCTCGGGGGCCTCGCGATCGCGGTCGGCAGTCTGGTCGACGACGCGATCATCGATGTGGAGAACGTGTTCCGGCGCATGAAGCAGAACGCGGGCCTGTCCGCGGCCGAGCGCAGATCGAAGCGCGAGGTCATCTTCGATGCGAGCAACGAGATCCGCCCGGCCATGGTCTTCGCGACGGTGATCATCGGCCTGGTCTTCGTTCCTGTCATGTTCCTGGGCGGGATCGAGGGGCGCTTCTTTCGACCGCTCGGAATTGCTTTCGTCGTGTCGCTGCTGGCGTCCTTGCTCGTGGCGCTGACGGTGACGCCTGCCTTGTGTCGTCTGCTCCTGCGTGCGCACCCGAGCAGCAGTCCGGCGCGCGATCCATTTCTGGTACGCGGTATCAAGCGCCTCTACGAGCCCGCCATTCTGTTCGCCTTGCGCTGGCGTGGACTGGTGCTCGCTGCGGGCGGGCTGGCAACGGTCCTGTGCCTGTGGCTCGGATCGACATTCGGGTCATCATTCCTCCCGGAGTTCAACGAGGGCACGTTCACCGTGGGCCTGTTTGCGCCGCCCGGTACCTCGCTCCCGGCCAGCGACCGCATGGCCTCTGCAATCGAGAGCCGACTGCTGGAACTCGAAGGCGTGCGCAGCGTGACGCGCCGCACGGGCCGCGCCGAGCGTGACGAACACGCGGAGCCGGTCACGAACTCCGAGATCGACGTCACGTTACGGTCCGGATTCAGCAAGGAAGGGGTGCGAGCAGAGATCACGCGCATTCTCGACCAGGTGCCGGGCGTCACCGCGAACATCGGACAGCCGATCGAACACAGGCTGAGCCACATTCTTTCCGGGACGCCCGCGGCGATCGCGATCAGCGTGTACGGGCAGGACCTCGGTCGTCTGCGTGTGATCGCAGCCGAGATCGAGACCGTACTCGACGACCTGTCGGGCGCGCGCGACGTGACGGCCAATCGCGAGGTGCTGATCCAGTCCCTGCCGATCGAGTACCGGCCCCAGGTTCTGGCGGCCTACGGGTTGACTCCATTTGCCGCGGCGAGTCAGGTGCGTGACGCGATCTTCGGTATCACGGTCGCCGAGGTGCACGAGGGCGTGCGCCGCTTCGGAATCGCTGTGCGCCTGCAGCCCCACGAGCGGGATGATGTCGAGGACCTCAAGGGGCTGGTGCTGCGCGGGGCCGGCGGCGCGCTGGTGCGCCTCGAGGAGGTCGCCGACATCGGTCCGGAGATGGCATCGAGCTTGATCGCGCGCGAGAACTCGCAGCGCAAGGCGGTCGTCTCCCTGAACGTCAATGAGGGCGCCAACCTTGGCCACCTGGTCGCCGAGGTGCGCAGCCGGGTCGACCCGATCGTCCAGCGGCACGGCTACACGGTCAAGTACGGGGGGCAGTTCGAGGCTCAGCAGTCGGCCAGCCGTGCACTGATGCTCTTCAGCGCGATCGTGTTACTGGGCGTGCTTCTGATCCTGGATCTCGCTATCGGTTCGCTGCGCGTCGCGCTGCTGGTGCTCGTCAATCTCCCGCTGGCGCTGATCGGCGGTGTGCTGGCCATCTTCATCAGCGAGTCGCCCGATCTGATGCGAAACATCGCGGCCCTCTTTGGGCGCGGCACGTACACGGCACCGGTACTCTCGATTGCCAGCCTGGTGGGTTTTATCACGCTTTTCGGGATCGCAGTACGCAACGGTATCCTGCTTGTAAACCACTACCGCTACTTGCTGGAGAACGAGGGCTGTTCCCTGCAGGAGGCCATCGTGCGTGGCTCGATGGAACGCCTCGTGCCGATCCTGATGACCGCCCTCACCGCGGCTCTGGCTCTGGTGCCCATCGTTCTGGAAGGCGATCAACCGGGAAACGAGATCCTGAGCCCG
Organism: Planctomycetota bacterium; assembly: GCA_047618565.1. GTDB lineage: Bacteria > Planctomycetota > UBA1135 > UBA1135 > JBLHKW01. The sequence continues at coordinate 428 of JBLHKW010000055.1, read as the reverse complement.
CTCTCGGTGGTTATCCTTGGCGGTCTCCTGACGTCGACATTCCTGAACCTGGTCCTCGTCCCCGCCGGCTACGCCGCCATCCACTCCGCACCCGCTCGGGTCACGCTCAAGAACTCCTGAACGATGAAATACGTAACGCTCCTCTGCGCTGGCCTCGGCCTGATCCTGTTCACGACCAGCGGCTGCTCGCACCACGAGGCGGACAAAAGTAACGCGGACCACGGCGACGCGGACCACGGCGACGCGGACCACGGCGACGCGGACCACGGCGACGCGGACCACGGCGACGCGGACCACGGCGACGCGGACCACGGCGACGCGGACCACGGCGACGCGGACCACGGCCACGACGGGGAGGATGCTGCCGCGCATACCGAGGACTCCGACGCCGATCACGGGCACGAGCATGCGGAGGATCCGCTCGGCAC
>JBLHKW010000054.1:0-29518 GCA_047618565.1 Planctomycetota bacterium | reverse complement strand
CCAACCTGCTGGTCCAGCTGGGGCTGATCGATCCCGCGGGCCTGCCCCTGACTGGCGCGGGGGCCGCGGCGAAGCTCCGTGACCCCTCCACCCCGGACCCGTTCTTCAACGAGTCCTAGCCGCGCGCGGTGCTGTCAGCACCGACATTCAGTACTTCTCGCGACGAGTTCTCGTCACCGACCTAAGAGTGCCATCCGCGCTGTCCCTCCCGCAAGCCCTGTGCAGCCCCCTCAGGCCCGCGATCACGGGCTTCTGAAGCGCCGTAGCGCTCGTCCAGTTGCACGTCCAGTCACGCTGCGACGATGATCCTGGGGTACCTTCCCTCTACTTCTTCTTCGACCTGCTCCAGCTCGCGATCAATGGCATCGCAAGGGCTTCAAGCATTATTGGAGACGCAAATCGCGTGGCAAGCCAGCAGGTTTCCGGGCCTCTCTCGCAGGCAACGGTCTGGAGACGCGCCACGCTGACTGTCCGTGCGCTCTTGCCCATTGTGCGCAGGTTCAGAAGTCGGTCAGCTTCTGCATCCGGAGATCATGCCCTGGACTTGGGTTGCTCAGGCGCACTCGTGGTGTAGGGTGAGAAAGGCGCGCAACGGGCCCCGTCCCCGTCCAGGTCCGCGGCTGCCAGGTCGACCGCGCCATCGGTCATCCCCCCCGGGTCGCGCAGGGTCAGCGAGGGCGTGGTGTCGAAAACCCCCGGCCCCGTCTGGAAGAACACCGCGAGCGTGTCGCTGAAGTTGCTCGCGGAGACCAGGTCGGCACTCCCGTTCCCGTCCAGATCCGCCACCGCCACGGCGCTCGGGCCATTGGTCGTCGCCGCGTTGCGCAGGGTCAGTGAGGGCACGGGGTCGAAGACCCCCGCCCCCGTCTGAAGGAACACTGTGAGAGTACTGTCCATCCCGTCCGGCGGCGTTCTGCCGTGGATGGCCCGTGTCGCCACTCCTGCCCTCAAGGCGCCTCTACCGCGCTACCATGGCAGGCCCTTTGGATCGCCTATCCGCCTAATTTCTCACGATAATCTTCCCGTTCATGATCAGGAGACCATCAATTAAATCGTTCTCTCTAAGCACGCTCGCACTCCTCGCCGGGCTCTTCTTGGCCGCACCTGTTGCTGCTCAAACCGGCGGTGGAGGCGGACTCGAACCAGCAGGTGACGATGACTGTGAACTGCCCAGCGGAACCGACTCCTCCGGCGAGGAGTATGGTCCTGACTATCCTTGGGGTGAGCCAGGGGATGATGATCACCCGAACGGCTACGACGGCAAGCCGGGTAACCCAGGCCAACCCGGCGGTAATGCCAAACCCGGATCCGACGGCGATGGTGGGAAAGGCGGAGACGCCTGCTCTGGAGACTCTAAAGGAGGCAAAGGCGGTAACGGAGCAGGGTCTGGCGAGGGCGGCAACGGAGGCCAGGGGCATGGCACCGGCGCAGGCGGTAACGGTGGCGAGGGAGGAGAGAACGGAGGACGCGGCGGCGACGGTGGTGACGGTGGGCAATTTGGAAAAGGTGGTAAAGGTGGCGCTAGCGGCGGAACTGGTGGCAACGGGGCCAACGGGGCCAACGGGGCCAACGGCGGAACCGGCGGCCAAGGCGGAGACGATGGCGGACAAGGCGGCGTTGGCGGTGACGGAGGTACGTCCGGCAACGGTGGCCAAGGTGGCGAAGGCGGGAGCAACGGCGGCTCTGGCGGAAAAGGCGGCGACGGAGGCGCAGGCGGAACCGGCGGAACTGGGGGAGCCGGCGGTAACAACGACACCGGTCATGGAGGCACCGGCGGTAACGGTGGTGAGGGCAATGGTTCAGGCGAGACGGGTGGAACCGGAGGAGCCGGTGGAAACGGAGACCAAGGAGGTGGCACCGGCGGTGACGGTGGCCTCGGCGACGGCGGGGCTAACGGTGGCACTGGAGGAGGCGGTGGAAACGGAAACGGAACCGGAGCAGGCGGCGGCAATGGTGGCCCTGGGGGACCCGCTAGCGGTGGCGGGTGTGGAGGAGCCGGTGGCGGTGGCGGAACTGGGAGCCCCACCGGCAATACCGGTGCGGGCGGTGCTCCTTCCTGCTAGGTTCACCGCAGTAGAGCCTGCTGATATTGACATGATCAACATCAATGAGATCTGACCATGCGTCTAGGCGTAATTGCGATAGTCGTCTTGGCTGGTACGGCGTGGATCTTGGGGAGAAGTAAGTCGGATCCCATCAAGGTCCACGCTGTGACCACGGCCAATCCGAGAACACGCGTAGAAGACTCGACTGACACACGGCTCGATACTTTCACTTCATCGACCACTCGTATCGATAGCGCAGGTGACTATTCGTCGACTACTACGGAGCCGAGTCCTTCGGCGAGGCCTGCAGTCGCAGTAGACGCGCGTCGGCCGTCTAGCGACGGGGCCCGAAAGCAGTTCCTGGGCTATGACTGTGTGATTAGCTGGGAAGGGGATCTACGCAGGGTTCGATTCGATTCCGGCGAGGTGTTTTCGGAGGGCGTCTTCGTAGACCGCTTACGAGAGGGCGTCCATAGAGGCTGGAACCGAAGGGGGCAGCTGAGCTCATCGGGTAACTACAGCAGGAATCGACGCGTCGGTCATTGGCTCTGGTACCACGAAAACGGGCAGATCGACGAAGAAGGGGTATTCGTCAAAGGAGTCAAGGCCGGAGAGTGGCGCACCTACTTTGAGGATGGCCGACAAGAGTCTGTAGGACTCTATGAAAACGGCCTCAGGGAGGGCTACTGGGCCTTCTACTCCGAGGAAGATGATACGTTGGATCCGGAAAAGAGCGGCTTCTACGTGGAAAACAACCTCCTACCCGAAGAGTCCCAGTAGGAAGCTACTGCAACTGAAAGCGGGGAGGCTAGATTTGATCAGCCTTCCCGCAGCCGGACCCGTACTCTGAACCAATGCTGACGGCGACGGAGATCCAGGGCTTAGCACCACCCCGATGAGAAGTGGTCTGAGGAAACGGAGCCAGTGGCGGGGTTAGGATAGGCAGCGGCGCAAGACCGCAGGCAACCGACCCCGATGACAAGGAAACGCAGAACACATAGCACGCCGGCCGAGTGACTTTCGCCGCCAGGTGGAACGTGCGTGGCGCAAGTGGCTGGATCGCGGCTCGTGTCACGCCAAGGTGACCTGGGAACGCTTCGTTCGGCTCCTGGAGCGCTATCCGCTCCCGGAACCGAGGATCGTGCGCTCCCATGTCCGTCCCGGTACGAAACCTTGATCCGAGGAGCCGGATGCGTCCATTGCGCACGTCCGGATCTGTGTGAGGCCCGGATGGAAAACTACCCGGGTCCACCCGGCGTTGCGGTGCGGGGCATCGCCTCGGTCACCACATACATTGATGAATCTGGGGAGCTGTCGATCCCGATAGGGTGAGCCCGGAGTCCGGGCCGGGGTCCAACCTGATTGGCGCGGGACCCGGTCCGGACTGCGTGCTACTCGTTGTCTACTTGCCCTTATTTTTCTTCTTGCCCTTCTTTTTCTTCTTGCCCCCGTCTTTCTTGCCGGCGGCGGGAGCTCTTTGCTGGGTGGCCTGGGGTTGCACCCTGGTCATGCGGAAGATGACGTCAGAGAGTTCGATCCCGGTACCGACGCGGTGCAGGGCGGCGACGACCGCGGCATGGGCGGGCGGCTGAGCGCCCACCGTCACGTCCACATTCAAACGCCCGCTTTGCTGGTCGAAGCGGGCCGCTGCGGCAGAGAAGAGCGCCGGCTGCTTGAGGGCCTGCTCGATCTTCTTGGCATCGGCTTCCTTGGCGCCCTCGATCTTGAGCGTGCTGGCGCCGCCGAGCGACAGCCGGGCAGGCTCGAGATGCACGTTGGTGCCCACCAGGGCGGTCTTCACCTGTTCCAGACCGACGCGACCGGACTTGTCGACGAGCAGGCCGACCATTCCCTTCTCCAGCTGGGTCTCGACCCGCTGTACGGGACGCACTTCACTCTCCTTCAATGCGGTCTTGCACTTCGGGCAGTTGCCCGGCTTGGCCTGGGCGCCGGAACAGGCGGCACAGGTCCACATCGTGGCGGACAGGGCACCGAGGTTGGCGCGCACCTTTTGCTGGTTGTCGGCGGTCAGTCCTTCGACGGCGAAGACCAGGGCGAGCTGGTTGCTCGCGTCGGCGGCTGCACCTTTCGTGGCCACCTTGGCCGGTTCCTGGGACTTCTTCTTTTTCTTGCCCTGGAGGGAGGCGTTGGCGTTGGTGACGACGGCGAGCGAGAGCGCGAGCGTCAAGAGGGTTGTGATCTTCATTGGGGGGGCTTCCGGAATCGGACGGGTTGAATGCCCGCGGGCGAATGGGCCCGCTGGGACGCGCCTTGTACGCAGGGTATGTGGCACGCTGTGAGAGGATATCCCCGAAAACGAAGGAGGGCCGGCGAACCTCGAACCCGACTGCCATTCCAGTGACCGCGGACCCGTTCGATCCGGGCATCCCGCGATTGCCGGAGCCGTCCGGCGGGATAACAGCGGTGCCCGGCTTCATGCCTGACGCTGGGTTCGTGCTCGCCTTCGGCTTGGGACCGCGGGTCGATGTCCATGGGCAAGGCCGAGGCCCTGTGGCAGGCCAAGCAGACCCTGCGCGACGAGGGCCATCCGCCCGCTCACTGGGCCGGATGGGTACTCACCGGCGATCCGAACTAGGATAGGGGTCATGCTTCCCATTCTGCTCGCCACCTTTCCGCTCCTCCTCGCCCAGGAATCCGAGCCGGTACCGCCCAGCCCCGGCGGAGCGTGCCACGGGCTGTTTTCGGGGTGTGAACCGATCCCGGCATCGACCGATCGCAGGTTAGGCATGCCACGGAGCCGGACTCCATGAAGGGTTACCCCCTCACCCGCTCGCCGGCCGCGCAGTGCATGGCAGTCGCACTGCTGGCGGCGCTGGTCCTGCTGGCCCTGTCGCAGCTGCACGACATCGACCATCTGTACGTCGCCGGGCAACCGATCGGCCTCAACGATCAGGCCGGTTACATCACGACAGCGCGCTGGTTCGCTGACACGGGTGAACTGCGCAGCCACCTCATCTATCCGGCTTACGTGGATGAGCCGCGCTGGCGCCTGTACATGCCGGGTCAGTACTGCGCGCTGGCAGCCGCGTACAAGGCCTTCGGCGATCACCCGTGGACATGGCGCGTCCCGGCGCTGGTTTCGTTCGTGCTCGCCTCGGTGGGCGTCTTCCTGATCGGGCGGCGGCTGTTCGACGGAATGGCTGGGTGGGTCGCCGCTGTGCTGTTCATGCTGCTACCGGCAAACGGCGCATTCGCCTTCACGGCCATGCCCCAGTTGCCATTCATCGCCCTTGGAGTGGGCTCGTTCTGCGCCTTCTGCTACCTGCCTGCGCGCAGGCGCGCGCTCTGGGTGCCACTGCTTCTGGTGCCTCCCTTCCTCATACGAGAGACGGGCGCCCTGCTCGTGATTCCAATGGCGTGGCTCTCGATGGGCCAAGATGGGTCGGGGCGTGTTCGGCGAGCGGGTCCGGCGCTCTTCGCGCTCGTGGGTTCCGTCATGGCCCTGGCCACCGTGCTCGCGTGGCAGATCGGCTCGGGCAAGGGCGCCCTGCCACTCACCATGGCGCTAACGGGCGGTTTCAACTACCCCGACGCCTTCGCCGAGCCGGTCAGTGCGACCCTGGCCGAACTCGCGGTCAAGTTGCCCAGGTACGCGGCGCGCAATCTCTCCGTATTGCTGTCGAACGCGACGTCCCGGTGGATGTCGGTCGAGCCGGTCCTCGCGTTGATCCTGCTCGCAGCGACGGGCCTGCTGCATTCCGCGAAGCGACTGGCGATCGGGGTCGTGGGTTTGCTGGTCGTCACGCTTGCGATGGTGACCTTCTTCTACGAGTGGCAGGCCTTTCGCGGCACGCGCTCCGTGCTCTTCGTCTACCCGCTCTGCGCCTTGGCCGCTGCCCCGGTTCTCGGGCACTGGATCGCTCACACGCGCGCCCGGACCGGCAAAGGCCGCATCGGACGCCTCTCGTACCTGCTGTTCCTCCTACCGGCGGTTCTGTGGAGCGCGCGCGGCGCCGAGGCCATGGCCCAGGGCATGCGCTCGACCTACGGCGCCCGCACGATCGAATGCCTCGACCAGGTCGCGATCGACAGGGAGCGGCTGTTCGTATCGCCCTTCGAGATCTCGCTCGACTACACCCTTGCAAACTACCCGATACGCTGGTCGTTCGTGCCCCTGAACGCCCGTACGCTGCGCCTTGTGGACAGCAAACATGAGATCGGCACGCTCATCATCCGGCCGGACCAGCTCACGGCGCCCATGGCGAAGGCGCTTCACAAGCTCCAGTTCCTACCTGGCCCGTCCTTCACCTTCGAAATCCACAAGAAGCAAACCCGTGAGTACCTGGTGTTCCATCGGCCGGCCGGCAACTAGGAGCCCGTTGAAAAACAGTGAACCCTCGCTTGCCCCTCACGAACCGCCTGGCTGCGTTGCAAGAACCCCCGAATGGCGCCCACGATGCGCGGAACCTCGCGCCTTGCCAGTCGATCCGTGCGGCACAAGCGGATACGGAGATACGGAGCCCGGGCAATCTCCACCACATGGTAGAGAGTTGCATTCGCTTGCTGGCCAGCTAGGGCCATGTGGTGGAGATTGCCCGGGCTCCGTATCTCCTAGCCTGATATGATATCCGGCCAAAATGCCGCCCGGACAGGGCATCGGCCCTCCATGGGTCGCGGGTGAACGTGACGCCGAGACGACCGGGGCCTCACACCCTGCTGACGCTCGTGGCGAGTGATCAGTCATGATCCCCTCGAGCGGCCCCTTCGTCACGTATCCATGTCCTACCTGCACTCGAAGACACTCCACGAGCCGCGCGCGACCGAGGCCAGCCGCCTTACCCCCGAGGCCTTGCTGGCCCACTACGACGCGATTCGTCAGCGCACGCTCGACCTCAGCGCACCCCTGGAACCCGAGGACTGCGTGATCCAGTCCATGCCCGAGGCCAGTCCGACACGCTGGCATCTGGCGCACACGAGCTGGTTCCTCGAGACCTTTGTGCTCGCCGAAGCCGAGGCTGACTACAAACCGTTCCACCCGGGCTACGACGCCCTGTTCAACTCTTACTACGAGACTGTCGGCGCCCCGTTTCCACGCCCCAGTCGCGGCTTGCTCTCCCGTCCGACCGTGGTCGAGGTACTCGAGTACCGCGATCATGTCGACCGACGGATGCGGACCCTCTTGAGGCGCGAGGTCGGGTGCCTGAGCCAGTCGCTCCTGGCTGTGGTCGAGCTCGGCTTGAATCACGAAGAGCAGCACCAGGAGTTGATCCTGACTGACATCAAGCACGCCCTCGCACAGAACCCGCTGCATCCGATCTACCGCGAGAAGGCCATGTCCAAGCACGAGCCTTCGACCGAGCTTTCCTGGACTCGATTCGAGCCCGGGCTCTGCAAGGTCGGCCATGACGGCAAGGGCTTCGCCTTTGATAACGAGACTCCGCGACATCGCCAGTACCTTCACGGCTATGAACTCGGCACGCGCCTCGTAACCTGCGGCGAGTACATCGAATTCATCGAGGACGGTGGATACGAGCGCCCCGAGCTGTGGCTCGCCGAGGGAATCGGCCTGGCGCGCTCACAGGGCTGGCGAGCGCCGCTCTACTGGAAGCGTGATGGCGGTCGCTGGATGGAGTTCAGCCTGCACGGTATGAACCGCGTCCGGGACTCGGAACCGGTCGGCCATGTCAGCTACTTCGAGGCGGACGCCTTCGCACGCTGGTCCGGCGCACGCTTGCCTACCGAGGTGGAGCTGGAGTACGCGGTCGAGTCTATGCCGGTTGACGGCAACTTCCTGGAGAGCGACGAGTTCCATCCCCGGCCCTCAACCTCCGGCCCCGGCACTCTCGATCAGCTCTTCGGTGACCTCTGGGAGTGGACCAGCAGCTCCTACGCAGCCTACCCCGGCTACCGCGCCCCGGGGGGGGCGCTAGGCGAGTACAACGGCAAGTTCATGTGCAACCAGTACGTGTTGCGCGGCGGTTCTTGCGCCACATCCAAGCGCCACCTGCGTTCCACATACCGCAACTTCTTCCCGGCCGATGCACGCTGGCAGTTCTCCGGGATCCGTCTGGCGAGAGCACCACTGTCTCGGTCCGAGTCTTCATGATCTCCCACGCCGAGTCAGTGCCCGCACTACGGGCACTGACCTACCTCGCTCCGGGTATTCCGAGGGAATTCTTCGAGTTGGTGACGGCGCACCTCTCGGCCGCCTTGGGGCTACAGATTCAGCTCGATGCGGACTGTCGCTCCTCGGGCCCGATGCACGGAGATCCCGATCCCTTCGCAGAAGGCCGTGCCGACATCGGCTTCCTCTGCTCCCCTTCCTACCTGTATCTCCAGGGCCAGAAACGCCCCTCGGTCGAGCTGGTCCCCGCCGGATTCGTGTTCGCGGACGCGCGACATGCGGGGGAGCCCCTGTACTTCTCCGAAGTGGTCGTTCGCAAGGATCACCACGCACAGTGCTTCAGTGATCTCGACGGCGCCGTCTGGGGATACAACGACGAATGCTCGCTCTCGGGCTACTTCTCGACCCTGCAGGAACTCGCGACGCGCGGCCGCGACAAGGGCTTCTTCGGACGCTGGGTGAAGACCGGGTCACACCTGACCTCGATCGAATCGACCCTCGCAGGCAGCATCGACGGTGCTGCCATCGACTCGGTAGCCCTCTCGATCCTGATGCGCGAACGACCCGACCTGAGAGAACGCCTGCGCATCGTCGAGTCATTCGGGCCCTTCCCCATCCAGCCTGTAGTGCTGGGCTCGGGCCTGGCCCGATCTCTCAAACAGTGCATCGCCCACGCCCTGCTCGAGCTCGGACCCGACATGTCGACCCGTCTGTCACGCTTCGGCCTCGAGAGGTGCCTCCCGATCGATGACCGCGCCTACGAAGAGGAGCGCCGTGCTCTGGCTTCACTTCAGTGGGATCGTCGATGTACGGTGCAATGACTTCCGGAGATACGGAGCCCGGGCAATCTCCACCACATGGCCCTAGCTGGCCAGCAAGCGAATGCAACTCTCTGCCATGTGGTGGAGATTGCCCGGGCTCCGTATCTCCTTCATTTGCGTGGGGATCGAATCCTACGATGGGAAGATCGAGGAACTCTCCAGGAAGGAATACTGCGAGACCGGCGTGCTGCGCCGGGTGCATGGAGTCGGGCCGCTCATTGCACTCGCGTTCGGTTCGATCATCGGCGATCCAGAACGCTTCAAGAAGTCGCGTACGATTGGCGCCTACTTGGGGCTCGTCCCTCGGATCCGGCAATCGGGTAAAACGAATTCCGCCCCAGGTATCACGACGTGTGGCGATCGCTACATGCGCTCACTCCTTGTCTCTGCAGCCACTCGCATCCTCGCACCGAGCGGACCTGACTCCGACCTGAGGCGGCTCGTGAGCGCATCATCGGCGACTGTGGCCGAAGAGCGAAAGCTCGAGCGCGAATTGCTGTTGCTCGAAAACTGGGCGTCGTGCTGCATCGGCTGCTTTGCACGGGCGAAGTGTACGAGCCCCTGCGCAATAGCGCAGAGTTGACCGCCGACGCGGCCTGACAACTCCAAACGTCCACGGACGAACAACTCACTCGATCAAAAAGGTATGCCGACCCCGCGAACCCGCCCGGTCCTGGTGACTGCGAACCGAGCCCCAGGACAGGTGATCCTGCTTGCGCGATAGCAGCCCAGACCGGACGGACCGACCCATGCACCGGGCCACCATGCAAACAACGCAAACAATGCAATGGCCCAGAGTGCGAACAGACGCGTGCCGGTAACGGGCAGGGCAACCGACTGGCGATCGAAGGGGCGGGCTGTCACCAGCGCTCTCGGCCGCAACATTTCAAATCACCCAAGGACTCAAAGAGCCTTCTCACAGACGGGATCGGTATCTCACGGTATGCAACACCGATCGCCCTACCGAGCTGTCGCCTAAGTGAGGAACCGAGGCAGGTCGCATCGAGCTCAGCTGAGGTCGCAGTAGGGTGCGGGACACTTTGTCGCGCATTTCAGGCGCTTGTACCACACTCGATCACGCCGAAATGGAAGGGCATCCCGAGAGCTGCCAGGCTGGATGGACCCGGAAGGTTGTGGAATACAGGCCTGCCGGGAATGCACGGCAAAGTGTTCGGCACGGTATTGCGGTATTGAGCTACGATCGAGGCCATGAACGTCCTCAATGCCCGTGTTCGAAAAACCGTCTTGGCAGCTGGCGCCGTGGCCGTGATGACCATCCAGGCGGCGGCCACCTGGTCCATCGTCGTTACCGATAGCGCAACCGGCGAAGTGTGCGTGGCGAGTGCGACGTGCCAGGCCAACCTTGCCCTCAAGCCGATCGTTGGGATCATCGTCGTGGGCAAGGGCGCGGGCGCTGCTCAGGCAATTCCCAGCTCTCCGAACAACATGATCATCTGGAATCGCCTTGGCAATGGCGATTCTCCTCAGGAGATCCTCGATCGGCTCGCCCAGGTATCGGGCCATAACGTGCGCCAGTATGGCATCGTCAATCTGACGGACCCGGCCGTGACGTTTACCGGTGGCAGCGTAGGCGCGACGCTCGGGGGGGTGACGGGACAGCAAGGTACGCTTCGCTACGCGATTCAGGGAAACGTGTTGGCCAGCGACACTGTGATCCTTGAGTCCGAGCAGACCTTGCTCAACTCCACGGGCGACCTGGGCCAGCGCGTGATGGCAGCCATGGAGACCGCCCGTTACTGGGGCGGTGATGGGCGCTGCTCATGCCCCGGACCTCCCACGCCCTGCGATTCGCCGCCGGCGAACGCCACTCACTCTGCGTACACATCGTTCATCGTTCTCGCGCGCATCGGAGACGAAGATCGCGCCTGCGGGATCCCCGGGGGCTGCGCGGGTGGCAACTACTACCTCGATCGGCGTTTCATCGGCGATGCGAGCGACATCGACCCGATTATCGGGCTGCAGATGCGCTACGACGCATGGCGCGCAGCGCGCATCGGGCGCGTGGACCACCTCATGACGAAGGTCACGCCTTCGGCACCACGCATCGTCGCGGACGGTAGTAGCACGGTCGATGTGACGGTGCGGCTGCGCGACATCGATGGCAACGACCTCACCACGGGTGGACAGACCCTACACGTGCGCGGCATCGGCGGGCCCCAGGCGGCTTCGGTCGAGTCGATCATCGACAACGGAGACGGCACGCATTCGTTCACCCTGCGCGCGGGAATGGCTCCCGGGATATGCCGGTTCCGATTGGTCGTCGAGACGTCGACGGGGTCCTTCACCCTGAATCCCCCTCTGAGGATCAGGGTCGACCCCCTGACGAGTCTACACGCTGGATACGAGTTCGTCTCCGCCTCGGAAGGAGCCGACGTGCCCCTGGTCACCAACGCGGGCGTGGCTGAGGCCGGTCGAGCCTACATCCTGCTGGCCAGCGCATCCGGCACGTCGCCGGGCACGCCCTTCAACGGCCAGACGCTGCCCTTGAACCAGGATCGATTGCTGAGGTTCACCATGATGAACCCATCGTCGCCCCTGTTTTCCGGCGCGACCGGCCAGCTGGACGCAACCGGCCGGGCCGAGGCCACGATGCACCTGAGCGAGACGGTTCTGTCACAGTTCATCGGCGGGCGATTCGACTTCGCGACCGTCGTGTTCGGGAGCCCGGATACGTTCACGGATACGGCGGGCTTCGCGATCATTCCCTGATCCGCGAGGTACAGAGCCACGCCCATCCTCAACGGATTCGCACTCCGCGGGGCCCCGAACCCGTTGACGATGAGCCTGGCTCCGTACCCCACTCGGCGACGCGCCCGCTCTCCTCGGGCGCGGGGCGCTGCGCCTGGCCCTCGGGGGCCATCTCGTCCGTGACCAGCTTCTCGACCACTTCGAGCCATTGATCCAGGGCCGGTCCGCCAACGAAGTCGCTGGGCATGTCGTCGATGCGCAGACCCGCCTTCTGTTTCTCTTCGCCGTGGCAGCGGAAGCAGTGCTGCGCAAGAAACGGCCGGATGCTCGTTTCGTACTCGACGTCCGCATGGGTAGCGGCGCCAGGCGCTTGACCGACCTCGTCGCCGATGCCCGGCCAGGCCAGGGCCAGGGCGGCGAGCGAAGCAGTGAACGTGAAACGGATGCTGGGCATTTTGAGTATGGCGAGAGAGTGCAGGATGGGAGGGCGCTGGGCGGGAGTGCTCCGGGCAGCGATGTGTTCGCTACCCGGTCGACTTCACCCTGAGACCTGGCAGCCCGTGGTGAAAGTCACGGCGGGCTCGAAGCCGTCAGGATTCGATCTGTTAAGGCGCGCTGACGACGCGTATTCGTGGATACTCGGAGGAAGCGCAACGCCGCCAGGGCGGAGCCTGGCGGATTTGAGCGGGTCGTGAGTTTCACCACGGGCTGCTAGTGTGTCCGCTGAACCGGCTTCGCGGGCTGCGCCTCGGTCAGCTCCTCCGGTAGCTCGAAGAGCGACTCCGAGATATTCGTGTTGTGTTCGATCTTGGAGAAGATCCAGGTCTGCGAGCCTTCGCCCATATCTGCTGAGGTCATGATCGAGTGAATCGTCATGGCGACCCAGATGCCGTCCACTTCCTTGTAGTCTCTGAAGAACACCTCCGTGTCGAGGTTGGCCATCATGCTCGGGGTGTTGCGCATGCGCTTCACCAGACGGCCGGTGGACTTGTCGTAGAACTGGGAGTAGGTGTCTTCGCTCTTCGTGGTGACCTGCACTGCACCTCGTAGGCGGGGGCGCCGTCGACGTCGACCATCCCTATCGTCTTCACGTCGACAAAGCGGTCGCGCCAGTTGACTGCGGCGTAGAAGTGGGAATTATCGATGGCGCGCTTTTTGGCGGCCCCGGTCACGAACTCGGTCTGGCCCGAGTCGAGATTCACGTCCTTGTCCCCGTGCGATTGGGCCGGCCGCCATCCCCAGGCCTGCTCACCGTCGCACACGCTGACCTGAAAGAAGAAGCTGCCGTCGATGGTCGTGTGTGTCTTGTTGGGCGCCAGGGCCTGCTGCACGGTGTTGGCCACGAAGTCGTGTCCAGCCATCTTGACGTCCAGTTTGCCCGTCTTCTTGCGCGACTTGAGCGCCAGGTACGCGCGCTCGCCGCCCGTGGCGGCAATGTGCTTGTCGAGCAGGTCACGCGCATCCGGAAGATGGGAGTGGTTACCGTCGCGGGCGTTCGCGGGCATCGTGAGCACCCCGGCGAACAGGAAGGCGCAGGAAGTGAGGATGGACGTGCCACGACGGATGCGGGCGGAAGTCGTCATGGGTCGGCGGTTCGATTGAAGTTTCATGGCTTGATTTGCAGGGTTGGCGTCTGCTGCGTTTGCAGGCGAAGTCGTGTACGGCCCTGAAGATCGGCGACGGATTTCCGGCCCCTGACCGGAAAGTATCCGGAAGCTGTGAAGTGACCAATCGTTACAGGGACGCACCCCGTCAAGCCTCGAGAAGCGCACATCACGGGGCCCAGGGTGCGCTATCAGTCGAGATGTGACGGACCGCATATTGCTCGTCGAAGACGACCGAAAGCTCGCGCCCCTTGTGCGCGGATTCCTGGAAGATCATCACTTCAAGGTGTCCTGGGCGGCGGATGGGGATCAGGGACACCGCGACTTCGGAAGGATCAAGCCCGACCTCCTGGAGAAATACGGAGTCAGGACAACTATCGCCGCTTGCGTCCCGTTGCGGGTCGTCCGACGGCCTGAGCCAGCGCTGATCCACGCGGACTCCATGGAGCGACGACAGTTGTCCTGACGCGGTTTTTCCCGCGCGGAACCTGGTGTTGAGGTGGGGGTTTCAGGACCGAGCCATGGGAGCTCCGATGATCTTGTCCTCTGTCGTGTGCGTGTGGTTTGCGATCGGCGGCGTCGTATCGGTGGCAGGGCGTGCGACCGCGGTGGAGACTGGCTTCGGGCTCGGCTTCTGCCGGGTGCCGGACTGCAACGGGGATGGGGTCGACGAGATCGCCGTCACCGACCGCGGGAATCAGCGCGTGCTGGTGCTTTGTCCGAAGCGTGGCGACATGATCACTGAGATCCGTGGGCTCGAGGGCATTTGGGATGGCCGCGGGCTCGTCGGTACGATTGCGATCGGGCCTTCCGTGCTAGGATTGGTGGTGCGCGAGCCCGGTGCTGATTATCAGGTACTCTCGCTGCCCGATGGGAGCTCGAGCGGGGCATTGGACGGGGGAGACGGCTTCATCGAAGGGCTCGCCATCTCGGACCGTGACGATCTCAAGCACGTGTTTCTCTCTCGCAGCGTCGAGGTGGACCCGCACGACGTGAAGGGGCTGGAGCGATACACGTTTCGACTGCTCAGCAGCGTCAGCTCCGAGCCCTTGAGCGAGTATGTGGTCGAGACGTTGCACGCCGGGGCCGCGTGCGTGGCGGGAGATCTCAACGACGACGGGTGGACCGACTTTGTCGTCGCCCATCAGGGTTCCGCGATTGCGAGCGAGGGCGGGGACCCGGTCTCCAGGATCGAACTCGTCGCAGTGTCCGGGGCCATGGGCGCGGTGCTTTACAAGGTCAGGCTACCCGGGGGCCGGCCCCGAAGCATCGTCGAGGTCTCGGTCACCGGAGATGTGGACGGTGATGGAGTGGTGGATCTCCTGCTCCTGACCTGCGAACGGTCAGGAAGGACCGTGCTGGCACTGTCGGGCGCCGATGGCGCTCTGGTGAAGCGAATTCAGGTGGAAGGCGCCACCGGGGTTCACGTCGTGGGCGATGTCGACGGCGACCAGTGCAACGATCTCGCCTTCACGAATGCCCACATGCCCATCGGCGAGCGCAATGTCGTCGATCTCCATTCGAGCCGATCCGGCGACTGGATCTATCGCATCGAGAGTCCCGGTGCGCCGGAGGGCGACATCTTTGATCTCGACAGCTTTGGCTGTGAAGTCTGTCGCGTCAACGACATCGATGGGGACGGTGTGGACGATCTCGTGATCGGGGCCAACTCGATCACGACCTGTTGCAGCGACTGGCTGGCCAGCTTCTCGGGTAGGACCGGGAAGTTGATCAAGCAGTTGCGTGCGCGCGACTACGTTGGGGTGAGGAATACGGAGTCAGGACCACTATCGCCGCGTGCGCCCCGTCGTGGGTCGTCCGAGGGCCCGCACGACCGCTGATCCGAGCGCACACCAGGGAGCGGCTAAAGTTGTCCCGACTCCGTATTTCCAGCCGCCTGCGCCCGCTCCTACGGATCCTCGCTAAGCTGGTAGGCCCCCTGGGCTACCTGTCCGCACTCGCACCATTTTTGGACGGCCGGTAGAGGGAGTATTACTCATGAAGTGGATCATCTATTTGGGACTGGGCGCGCTGTGGGCGCCGCTTCAGTCGTCGTTCGGTCAGCAGCTCGAAGCACACTGGAAGCTGAATGAGGGCCGCGGCGCGACCGTCGCAGGGCCGGTTTGGGCTGCGGATCTGCGCGCCGGGGGTGCATTCGTGCGCAATGAATACACGGTGGACCAAGGCGCTGTGTTGTCGGGTGACGTGACGAGCGGAGTGCTGGGCGACACGTTCAACGTGCTTCTGGCGCGCGACGTGAGCCACGGAACTCTCGCGCTCGGCGCTGACGGTTCGTTCACCTACACACCGAACATGGGGTTCTACGGGGAGGACCAGTTCGCGTACCGGTCCGGGTACGGCATGCTCACCTCGAGCCCCGTGGTCATCGCGCTCACGGTCAGGCCGAGCGCGAACATTCCGCCGCGGGCTGTGGACGACATCTACGTGGTGCAGGGCGACGGCAACGTGATGGTCGATGCGGTCGCCGGAGTGCTGGCGAACGACCTGGACCCGAACGGGGACGTGCTGACGGCGCAGCTGTCGAGTGACGTTGCGAACGGCGTGCTCGCCCTGGCGAGCGATGGCTCGTTCATGTACACGCCCGACCTGGGTTTCGTTGGCTTCGACAGCTTCGACTACCGCGCCTCCGACGGTTCCGCGACCTCGAACCTGGCAACCGCCACGCTGACGGTGACCGGGGTCCCGGCTGATGAGCTCATGGGGCACTGGCGCATGGATACGGGTACTGGACTCGTCGCTGTGGATTGGAGCGGGTTGGGCCACGACGGTATCCTCGAGGGTCCCGGCTGGAGCACCGACACGGCGGATAGCAGTCCCTTCTCGCTCAGCTTCGACGGGGTCGACGACCGGGTCAGCATCGGCAATCTCGATCTGCCGGGCGAAGCCTTGACGCTCGCCTGCTGGTTGCAGCCGAGCGGTTTCCTCACCCCCGACGCGCGCCTGATCACGAAGGCGGGTGGTGCTCAGGCCAACGATCATTACTGGATGCTGAGCACGGTCTTGCGCGAGGGCGTCCCGACCCTGCGCTTTCGACTCAAGACCGATGAGTTCACGACGACCCTGGTCGCGGCCAGCGGTTCGCTGAGCGCCGGAGTCTGGAGCCACGCCGTTGCGACCTACGACGGCTCGTTCATGCGTATCTACCTCGACGGAGTCGAGGTCGCCAGTACGTCCAAGTCGGGGTCGCTCAGTGTTAACCCCGGCTTCATGGCCGCCATCGGGAACCAGCCGGCGGGAGCCGGCGCGCAGCCCTTCGCCGGCCTGATCGATGATGTGCGCGTCTACACCCGCGCTCTGGACGACGCCGAGATCGGCATCCTGATCGGCAACGGCGGCCCGGTGGCGCAGGTGCAGTTCCAGTCGGACGGTCAGCTGATTCCGGAGGCCGATCCGGCGCGTCCGATTACCGTGACTCTGTCACGCACGTCCCTGGACGACATCAGCGTTCCGTTCACGATCACGGGAAGCGCGGACCCGGCCGACTACAGCCTCTCTGCGAGCCCGCTCGTGATCCTGGCCGGGCAACTTTCGGCGGATATCGTGCTGACGCCGGTGGATGACGCGCTGATCGAGCCCAGCGAGACCGTGGTCTTGACCCTCGGTGCGCCCAGCAGTTCTGTGCTCGGCGCCATGACGGTGCACACCGCGACCCTGGTCGATGACGATGCGCCGCTCGTGCCGATCGAGTCGGACGATTTCAACGACTGCAGCCTGTCGAGCGTGTGGACGCTGACCGACACGGCGGGGGACGCTACCCTGCTCACACGCGGCCCCGGAACGGACGACGCGCAGCTCGTACTCTCGGTCCCCGCGGGCGTGCACAACCCGTTCAACACGCTCGGGGTGCCGCACGTTACCCAGCCCGTTCCAAATACGGACTTCGAACTCGAGGTCAAGTTCGATTCGGTGCTCACGGACGCGCTTCAGGACCAGGGCATCCTGGTCTTGCAGGACACCCTCAACTGGCTGCGCTTCGACTTCTATCGCGATGCCGGCAGCCTGTTCCTTTTCGCCGGGAGCACGGCCGCTGGCAGCACCTCGATCGAGTTCAACGGGAGCTTGGGCGCCCTGATGGCACCGACCTGGATGCGCATCTCGCGCGTGGGTGATCAGTGGACTGTGGCCTGGTCGACGGACGGCAGCAGCTTCAACTCGATGGTCAGCTTCGATCATCCTCTCGTGGCACAGAGTGCGGGCGTGTTCGTGGGTAACAGCGGAGCGGCTCACACGGGCATCTTCGATTACTTCTTCGACACCTCCGCGCCGGTGGTGCCTGAAGACGGCCCCGTGGTCGGCGCCACGGGCCGTACGCTGAGTGTGGCGACGACCGGCATGGGCTCCGTGCTCGCCGACCCGATCTTGGCGGCTTACTACTGCTCCGAGACCGTCAGCCTGGAGGCAATTCCCGCGGGCGGTTGGAGATTCGATCACTGGGAGGGCGCGCTCGGTGGTGACGCCAACCCGGAGACTCTGACGATGGGCGTGGACCGTTCGGTCAGCGCCGTATTCGTGCCGGACAACGTCCTGCCGGACGTGAATTTCTCGCTGGCGACGCAGGATGTGAGTGAGGGCGCGAGCCCGGTGAGCATCGACCTGGTGCTCTCGGCCATGTCCGCCGTGGACGTGACCGTTCCTTATACGCTGACGGGGACGGCGAGTGCCGGAACCGACTACACGGCCGGTCCGCAGCCGGTGGTGATCACGGCCGGCCAGCTCGCCGCGAGCATCTCCCTGTCGGCGCTCGCCGACGGTGTCGACGAGCCGAGCGAGACCGTCGTCATCACGCTCGGGGCGCCGACCAACGCGAATCAGACCGGGTTGGGCGTGCACACGGCGACTCTCCTGGACATCGATCCGCCGAGCATCGAGTTCACGAGTGCGTCTCAGATGGCGGGTGAGGGCGGCGGCGCCACGATGATTGGCCTCGTGCTCTCGTCGACCAGTCCGGTCGATGTGAGCGTGGCCTTCACCTTGAGCGGCAGCGCGACCTCCTTGGTCGACTACGACATCGACGCCAGTCCACTCGTCATCCTGGCGGGTCAAAGCGCGGCATCGATCTCCCTGGTTCCGGTCGACGACGGCATGCCCGAGTCCGACGAGACGGTGATCGTCACCCTGGGCATGCCCATGGGCGTCACCCTCGGCGCGACGGCAGTGCATACGGCGACCCTGGTCGACGACGATTCGCCGCCCGAAGTGGATTTTGCGAGCGCCGGCCAGTCGGTGGGCGAGGAAACCGGAATGACGACGGTGACCGTGCAACTCTCGCACCCCACAACCGTGGCCGTGAGCGTGCCCTTTGTTCTCTCCGGCAGCGCGACCGCGCCCGACGATTACACGGCCAGCTCCAGCCCGCTCGAGATTGCGGCGGGGCAGGTGTCCGCTGACATCATCCTGACCCTGGTGGACGATGCTCTCGTCGAGGGCCCCGAATCGGTCGTCCTGACCATGGGCAGCCCGAGTGGCGGAGTGCAGGGCAGCGTGCTCGTGCACTCGGCCACGATCCTGGACGACGACCTGCCCGGTGCCCAGTCCGACGACTTCAGCTCCGCCAACCTGCGACCGGACTTATGGTCCTTCGTGGATCCCCTCGGTGATGGAACGCTGCAGATCGTGGGGAACGGCACGCTGGATGCCCAGCTGCACCTGAGTGTTCCCGAGGGGACCGCGCACGAGGCGTGGACTCCATTGAACGTACCGCGCGTGATGCAGGCCGTTCCCGACACGGACCTGGACGTGGTCGCGAAGTTCGAATCCGAACTCACCACCGCCTTCCAGAACGACGGGCTGGTCTTCGATCAAGAGGACGGCGCCAACTGGGTGCGTTTCGACTTCCGTCAGAACGGCACGCACCTGCAGGCCTACGCCTCGAGCACGGTGGACAACGGCCCTGCGACGGTCTTGACCACGAATATCGCGGCGGGCCCGTGGAACAACCCCATGCCGTTGTTCATGCGCGTCACGCGCACCGGTGACAGCTGGCTCTACCGCTATTCCTTCGACGGGAGTGCGTGGATTACGGTGGGTAGCTTCGATCGATCGTTGCAGCTGAACTCGTTCGGGCCCTTTTGTGGCAACGGGGGTGCCCTGCGACCGACGCACACCACGGTCGTGGACTACGTCTTCAACCAGCTGGCGCCGATCCCCATGGAGGACATGGCCACGCCGGCGGATTCGACGGCACCGCTCGTGTACCGTTCGCAGGCGCGCACGCTGAACGACACGGCCATCGAGGTCACGTGGGAGACCGATGAGCCCGCGTTGGGGTCCCTGGAGTACGGCCTGACGGATGCCTTCGAACTCGGCTTCTGGGGCACCAGCGCGCCGGCCGCCTATGCGCATACCTTTGTGGTCACGGGATTGACGCCGGAGGTGGAGTACCACTTCCGGATCAACTCCGAAGATGCCTCGATGAACCTGACCACGCCGCCCGAGCTGCTGGCCACCACGTTCCCGTTTGGCTTCACCGAGGGACCGAGTATCCAGTTCTGGTATGGCCAGGAGATAGGCGGCGTGAACCACCAGCGCTTCGGTCACCTGGGAGAGCCCCAGGCGTGGATCAACGTGCTCGGCAACGTCTTCGATTTCAATGGCAGCGTGGCGTCGCTCAGCTACCGCATCGGTGCGGGGGGCGCGCCGCGTGCCCTGTCACGCGGGCCCGAGGTGCCCTGGACCGGTTCCTATCGACTCGAATTGCCCGGCGACTTCAACGCGGACATCGCTCCGATGGACCTGATGCCCGGAATGAACGAGGTGTTCTTCACGGCCATCGACGACGAGGGCAATGAGACCGTCGAGATCTGTCAGATCGATTACACGGCGGGTGTGGCCTGGCCCCAGACCTACAGCGTGGACTGGAAAATCGTGATCGACATCCAGGACGTGGCGCAGGTGGTCGATGGCCAGTGGACCATCGAGCCCGACCCGCACCACGCGGGTGAGAGTGTGCTGCGTAGCCCCGTTCCTGGTTACGACCGCATGATCGCTTTCGGTGATCCGAACTGGGAGAACTACGAGGCCCTGATTCCATTCACAGCGAATGCCTTCAGTGCGGCCGGATTCCACCCGGCGACGAACTCCTTCGCCCTGGGATTGATCCTGCGCTGGCCGGGTCACAGCGGCCCCGAGATCCAGCAGCCGCGCACCGGCTTCTTCCCGTTCGGCGGCCTCTTCGCCTACCGCTGGTTCGAGATGATGGAACGCTGGGACCACTACGGCACCAGCTTCACTCCGACCATCGGATCGATTCAACACCCCATCACGATCGGCGTTCCGTCCTTCATCAGGACGCGCGTCCAGACCCTCATGGATGGCAGTCGTCTCTACCAGCTGCGCCACTGGCAAGAGGGCGAGACCGAGCCCACCGATTGGATCTTCGAGTCCACCCATTTGCCCTTCACGGGTACGGACGACGGGGCGCTGGTCTTGATCTCGAACTACGTGGACGCAAGCTTCGGCAACATCACCATCACGCCGTTGTAAGCATACGGAGCCAGGCTCGATCTCGCACCAACCTGATCCTGGCTCGATCGTCTCGGGATGACCCGACCTCGTGGTTCGGTCGGGACCTTGTCGATGGGCGGTTCGCAGCACTGCCTACGTTTGAAGATGATCAAGCCAGGATCAGGTTGGTGCGAGTTTGATCCTGGCACCGTATGCCCTAATCCAGGGTCAGTTTCTTCAACTGTTCCGCAACCCAGCCGTCGCGCAGTTCGCGTAATCCGACCGGGTCGGGGACGCCTTCGATGACGATATTGTCGAAGCGCAGGGTGCCGCTGAGGGCGACCCACAGGAAGATGTAGCCGGAGGTCAGGCCCAGGCACGGGCTCTCCTGGCGCTTTTCGCCCTCGCGCCAGGTGCTGACGAGGCGGCCGTCGTGCTTGATACCCATGGGGTGTGGGTGGCCGATCATGTAGGCGCTGGGTTCCTCGTCGCGGCCGATCATGTCGAAGGACTTGAGGCGCCGCTGCTCGATCTGGAGCTCGCCCTGGGCGTAGCAGGCCAAGTAGCTGCCCGCGCCGTCGTCGCAGATGCCGACCATGACCTCGGCCAGGTCGGATTCCTTGGCGGTCTTCTTGTTGAACTCGAACTCGTAGGCGACGGACATGGGGGCGCCGAACTTCAGCTTGTGGCGGAAGCAGTGCGCGCCGCTTCCGGAGAGGGTCTTCTTCTCGACCTTGAAGTCGCGCTTGGCGGGCGTGGCGCGCAGCTGGTCGAGGCGCCACTTGAGGTACTCGGGCACCTCCTCGAAGTCCTTGAACTGGGCCTTCTCGGTGAAGTTGTAGGTGATGCGCAGCTGGCCATCGGCGAGCGCCTCGACCTCGCCGTTGAGCGCTTCCTGCACACCGTCGTCGAGGTAGCGCAGGCGCAGTGCGCGCTGGGCCAGGGCACCGAGGACGGCTCGGTGACCGTCGATGCGCGCGCGCTGGGATTCGCTGGCGCCGGGGGCGGCCAGTTCCATGAGCGCGGTGATCTGCTCGAGGGCTACGCGCGCCTGCTCCGCGGTCGTAGGGGTTCCGAGCTGGGCCAGATCGCTCAGGGCGCCGAGGGTGCGCCCGGCGGTGAGCCAGGTGCGTATGGGACCTTCGGCGTCGGAGGCCAGGCGTGTGCCCTGTTCGCCGTCGTCGCGCAAGAAGCGTTTCCAGCGCGGGTCCTCGGCCAGGGCGTAGGCGTAGGCACGTAGCCAGCCCGCGCCCAGGTCGTCCATGGCAGCGCCCAGGGTCAGGGCCAGGGAGACGCTGTCGAGTTCGTTCAACGGGATCGAGAAGCTGCTCTCTTCCTTGACGAACTGCAACACGCCCGACTCGAGCGCGGTCGGGACGTCGTTCACGCGCTCGTCGTTCCAGGTCAGGCGCACCTTGCTGCCCTCGCTGACCGCCGCGGCGAAGAAGGCGGTGCGCGCATCGCGCAGGGCGCGCAGGCGCACGAGCTCGAAATCAACCCGTGCGAGATCGTCGCCCTCCAGGCTCGGCGAGAACTCCGCCAGGGTGCGGATGGCGGGCTCGATGCGCCCGTTCTGCGCACTCCAGAGGGCCATTCCGAGTGCCTCGGCCACCTCGGTCGGGCGCCCGATGAGGCTCGTGAGGTCGATCGGTTCCTGCGGTTCCTCTTGCGCCTCTGCGGCGGCCAGGTCGGGCGTGCTGCTCGGCTCGACGAAGATGCGATCGAAGAGGTCAAAGATGTAGGCCTCGAACTCGCTCTCCAGTGCTTCGAGGTCGCCGGTTCCAAAGCACTCCTCGAACGCGGGCTTGCCACCCTCGCCCGCCAGGGTGCGACCCAGGTAGTCGGCCGCGCCGTCCCGGTACTGGCCGTCCTGGCCGTGGTGGAGGAAGTGCATCCAGATGCACGCGGTGTCGTCGAAGACCTTGCGGGCGGAGGGCTCCTCGTCGCGCGCATGCGGATCGAGACCGGCGAGGTCCTCCTGGCCCATGAGCGCCTCGAGGGAGACCCACAGGGCCTTGCGGCGTTCTTTCTGGCGCAGCAGGTCGAACAGGAAGCGCACCGCGTAGCGATCGGGCTTGTGGTCGTCGAGGGCCGACGTGCGCGTTCCCGTGTGGTACGAGACATATCCCGCGAAGCCGCGCCGGAACCAGAGTTCATCGTTCTCCGCGCCGCGCGCGGAGTGGGCCACGAGCATGCCCAGGGTCATGTCGCGCAGCACGGGCTGGCGCCGGAGCCAGGCGGCGGTTCCGCTCTCGCTCGTCACGACACTGCCGAGCGCCGCGTCGAAGGTGCTGGATGCGACGACCTCCT
The DNA here is from genome assembly GCA_047618565.1 of Planctomycetota bacterium. Taxonomy (GTDB): domain Bacteria; phylum Planctomycetota; class UBA1135; order UBA1135; genus JBLHKW01. The sequence goes on along the minus strand of JBLHKW010000054.1, from coordinate 6,480 downwards.
TCGTACCGCTGCGGGTCTCCCAGTAATCACTCAGTGCTGCGTCGTTGGCCAGCACGATCACCGGCGTCACCGGGTGGCTGCTGCGGCGAGTCAGTCCGAGCGGGCGCAGGTAGGTCGCGTGGACGTTGCCCTGCAGCTTGTGCATCCACGGCAGGTAGAACGTGCGGTTCTTCTGACTGGGCGGATTCTGGGTCAGGAGCGCCAGCGGCGGCTCATCGTCCGCGACCTCGATGCGCAGCTCCTTGAAGTACTCGTCGCCGCGCAGCTTGCCCTTCAACTCGGCCAGGAACAGCCGTTCCAGGGATTCCCCCTGGGCCACGGCGGACGCGGGCAGTAGCGCCAACGCAAGGGCGACCAGGGCGCCCGGGAGCATGGCCAGCTCAGCCACCGAAGCCCATCTCGTCGAGCTGCCGCGCGACCCATTCGTTCTGCATGCGCACCAGGGCGGAGTCGATCACCTTGCCCTCGATCTCGAACTCGAGGATAGAGATCGGCACCTGGGTGTTCATCCAGAAGAAGACGCTGCCGGCCTTGCGCTTGCCCGTGTCGATCGTCTCGACCTCCTTTCCACGGTGCGTGAAGGTGACCGTCGATTCGCCGTCGTGATCGAGCTCCAGCTCGTGGTCCTTCTTGATGTCGATCTTGCGCTCACCCTCGGCCGAGACCGTGGCCACGTGCTTGCTCTGCTTGTCGACAGCCTCGAGGTCGAACATGTTGTAGGCGATCACGTAGCTCTCGTGACCGTCGTCGCAGATGCCCATGATGAAGTTGGACTGCGCGTCCTTGTTCTTCTTCTTGGTCTTGCCGTACTGGATCGTGTACTTGACCGTCAGCGGCGCCTCGAAGCCCAGCAGGTGCTCGTAGCAGAGCGCGCCGTCGCCCACGAGGGCCTTCTTCTGGATCTTCAGCGAGGGTTCCTTGCCCTCGAAGGTGCGATGGTCCGCCAGGTAATCGCCGCGGTCCTGGAAGTCCTCGAGCTGGTCCTTGTCCTTGAAGTTGTACTTGACCCGAATGCGTCCATCTTCGAGCGTCTCCACGTCACCGTGGAGCACCGCGCTCAGGCCCTGCTCCTCGTAGAGCTTGGTCCACGCGAGGGCCGACAGGTTGCGCAGTGGTTCGAACCGCAAGCGCACCGCATCCAGCTCGCCGCAGTCCTCGAGCAAGCTCGTGATGGCCGCGTTCAGTGCCTGCGCATCCTCGGCCCCTTCGGGCGCCGGCATGCGCGCCAATTCGGCCAGGCGCGCCATGGCGTCGCCAGCTTCCATCAGGTCGCGCATCTCTGACCCGGCATCGGCGGCCAGGGTCTTGGCGTCCGCATCCTCCTCGTCCAGGTCCTTGTCCCAGCGGCGCGAGTCGCCGAGCAGCAAGCCGTAGCACAGGGTCCAGGCCGGTCCGAATTCGGCGGCGTGGCGTCCGAGGTTCTCGGCGATATCTGCCGGCAGGATCTTGCGCAGTTCGAGCTGCGTCCATTCCTGGTCGTTCTTTCCGAGCTGCACGACGCCGTCCGCGACCGACGTGACGACCGCACTGAGGCGTTCACCCGCGACCTTCACGCGCAGGCGCGTCTTGGTTCCGACCAGGGATTCGACGTAGGCGTCGCGCGTGGAGCGCAGGGCTCCCATGCGCAGTTGAGCGCGCTGCATGCGCTCGAGCATGTCGCCGCTGGCGGCCTGCGTGCCCGCCTCGAGGGCCAGCAGTGCGGTGCTCAGGTCGCCCAGTCGCGCGCAGCCGATGGCGAAGGCCAGCCAGTCCGAGCCGTCGATCGGGTGCGGCAGGATGGAGGGGTGCTGCGTGCCTTCCGCACCGAGCGCACGGGTCATGGCTTCGGAGAGCGAGTCCAGGGCGCCGCCCGCGGTGGCGCGCTCGAGGAAGACGCGGAAGCCCTCATCGAAGCGGTCCAGATCTTCCGCTCCGATGGAGCTGGCCAGGGCGTCGGCGCCGCCCTTGTTCTCGAAAGCGAGCTTCACGTAGTCGCGGAACCCATCGCGATAGCGCGCGCCCTCTCCGTGCAGCAAGTACTGGACCAGCAGGGCCGAGTGGGCGCGGAAGGCGGAGGTGCTCTGGTCGTTCGATGGGAAGGACACTTCGTTGTCGCTCGCGTGGCGCAGGTAGGGGGCGCGGATGCGATCCGCCTCCTTGCACTCCAGCAGTTCGCGCGTGCTCAGCAACAGGGCCTTCGGCCCGTCCGGGTCCGCGAAGATCGCGTTCATGGCGGCGAGCACGCCGGGCTCGGGCGGAGGCGTCAACCCGGGCGGAAGGCGTCGGGCGCCGCTGTTGGCGAAGTAGGTCGCCAGGCCCTCGAACAGCCACAGGTCCTGGATCGGCTCGCGTCCCGGGCGCGCGGCCTTGAGCAGGTGCGTCGCCGCTTCGTGCAGGGCAGCGTACATCGCGTCGGGATTCTCGACCCCGTCTGTCCCGAGATAGGTCACGACCAGCCCGAGGTCGGTCAGGGTCGTGGCGAACTCCAGGTTGCGGCCGGCCGGGTTTCCGTAGCGCTGCGCGTTGGTGTACGCCGCCTCGCTCGAGCACACGAAGACGTTCTGGACCAGATCCTCGGACACGCCGAGCGGGTCGAAGAGCATGCCGCGCATGTTCCTGCCCATGGAGCCGAACGCGCGGCCGTGGATGCGACTGACCGTCGCGATGTGCCCCGGCGATCCATCGCGCGGGTGCTGGATGTGCAGGATGAAACCCTCGGGTTCGAAGTCCAGCTCGTAGGTCAGGCGCGAGATGAGCGCGTGCTTGGTCAGCACCTCGGCCAGGGGCGAGACGGGGCCGCCCTCGTCCTCGGCCGCGGGGGGCTGGGCGGGCGGCGCAGGGGCAGCCGCGCTCGGGGTCGAGAGGGCGGCCAGGACGGCGGCGAGGACGGGAGGGCTCAGGAGCATCGCGCGGGTTCCAGGTGGTTTCCGTGATCAGGGCGCGGGGAGTGCGCCCGGTCGAGCCCCGGGGGCCAGACCGGGCCATTCTCGGGTCGCGGGTCGGGGGGGGCCAAGACGATTCTTGCCTCGCGAGAGTAGCGCAGCTTGCCGCGGTTGTTTCGGGCGCGGACTCGTTTACTGAAGGGTTGAGTGCGGGCCGCGATTCCACCTGCCGATGGGGTAGGGTAACCACCTGCTTTTTGTCAGATCCCGGTATGGCCCAGGTCAGCCCCGGGGTCGAGAGACCCGATACCGTCCCGATGAACGCCACCCACAAAGAATCCGCCCCGCCCGTCGCCCGCACCGTCATCGGTGGCTTCCTGATGGGCCTCGCCAACCTTGTGCCGGGCATCAGCGGCGGGACGATGATCCTCGCCATCGGGCTCTACGATCGCTTCATCAGCGCCGTGGCCGACGTCACCCGTTTTCGCTGGAAGCGACCGACGCTCGTTTTTCTGGCGCTCATGGCGGTCGGACTCGGCACGGCCGTGGTCTCCCTGTCGGGCGTGGCCGTGGACCTGGTCGCGAACCACCGCTGGGTGATGTACAGCCTGTTCATCGGCATGACCCTCGGCGGGGTCCCGGAGCTCTGGCGCGCTTCGCGACCCCTGTCGATCCCGGTCCTGCTCGCGATCGTGCTCGGGCTGGCCCTGATCATCGGCGTCTCCATGGGCCTGGCCAGTACGAGTTTGCCGCAGACCATCCCGGTGTTCCTCATCGTCGGGGCGGCCGCCGCGTCGAGCATGATCCTGCCGGGCATCAGCGGCTCCTACATCCTGCTCATCTGCGGCATGTACAGCCTGGTCATCGGCAGCATGTCCTTCACCGCGCTGCGCGAGGACATGGGCGCTTCGCTGCGCATCATCGTTCCGGTCGCGGTCGGCGCCGTGATCGGGATCGCGCTGCTGTCGAACGTGTTGAAGTTCCTGCTGAGCAAGTTCTCCCGCACGTCACACGGCGCCCTGCTCGGACTGCTGGTCGGATCCGTGCTCGGCCTGTGGCCCTTTCAGGAGCCCGTGCACCCGGACCTGGCGCGCAAGCCGTACCGCAAGGCGACGGTCATGCTGCTCGCGGGCAAGTCCCACGAGGACGTGCGCGACAAGTACGGAGACGAGTTCGACGACGGCACCCTGGGTCGGCTCGAGTCCGAGTGGGCCGGCCGCGAACCGGGCGAATTGAAGGCCCTGGGCGAGGAGCTGCAACGCTTCGACCCCACGGGCAAGCAGATCGCATCGGCCCTCGGTCTTCTGATCGTCGGCTTCGGCATGACACGCCTGCTCGGCAAGGGCAGCGGCAAGGCCGCGGACGGCGCGTGACGTTCACCCTCTGCACCCTGAACCTCAACGGGGTCCGCGCGGCGGAAAAGCGCGGCTTCAGTCGCTGGCTGAAGCGCACCGCACCGGACCTCCTGTGCCTGCAGGAGATACGCGCCTGGCCAGATCAAGTTCCGGCCGAGATCGTCGCACCAGCAGGCTACAGCACGCGCTGGCTGTGCGCGGAAAAGAAGGGCTACGCGGGCGTCGGCCTCTACTCGAAGCCTGCCGTGGATGCGTACGTCGTCGGCTCGGGGCTCGAGTGGGGTGACGCGGAAGCGCGCGTCCTGCGTGCGGACGTGGGGGACGTGTCCATCGTGAGCCTCTACATCCCCTCCGGCTCGTCCAGCCCCGAGCGCCTGGCGCTCAAGTACGAGTTCCTCGATCACATCTTCGCCTACACGCGCAAGCTGCTGAAGAGTGGTCGTCCCGTGGCGATCTGCGGTGACCTGAACATCGCGCACACCGAGATCGACATCCACAACCCGAAGGGCAACGCCAAGAACTCGGGCTTCCTGCCCGAGGAGCGCGCCTGGTTCACGAAGCTCCTGCGCCAGGGCTGGGTCGACGTCGTGCGCGCCCAGCACCCGGACGAGGCCGGCCTCTATTCATGGTGGTCGAACCGCGGCCAGGCGCGCGCCAAGGATCGCGGCTGGCGGCTCGACTACGTGCTCGCGAGCCCCGCGCTGGCCGAACGCGCCACGCGCAGCTGGATCGAGAAGAAGGCCGACCTCTCGGACCACGCGCCCGTATGGGTCGAGTTCGAGGGTGACGCGCCGATCGGTTCCGGGCTCACCCTGGGCGAGTAGCCGTCGGGGCGTCCGCCCGTCAACAGGCGCTCGGCCACGCCGCGAACTCCGTCAGCGTCTCCTCCCGCGCCATGGGCCGCCAGGTGGCCGTGGTGTCATCGGGCGTGTTCTGCAACGTGAACTTGCGCGTGGAGGGTGGGAGTTCCAAGATGCCTACCACGCAAACGAGGTTGACGGAGAGGAGATACGGAGCCCGGGCAATCTCCACCACGTGGTCGTAGCTGGCTAGCAAGCGAATGCAACTCTCTGCCAGGTGGCCCGGGCTCTGTATCTTCGTGCCGCGGGGCGATTCGACAGGTAGGCGCTCATTTCGCGGCCTCGGCGGGATCGTTGGCCAGGAGCGCGAGGACGCTCTCACCGTAGCGCTTCACCTTGGCGGGCCCAACTCCGTGCAGGTTGCCGAGAGCGGTGGGGGAGTCGGGGCGGGTTGTGACCAGTTCGACCAGGTGTTTGTTGGTGAAGATGATGTAGGGCGGGACGCCTTCATCGCGTGCCGTCTTTGCGCGCCATTCGCGCAGCGTGTTGAACAGCGCGCGCTCGCGTTCGTCCAGACCGGCCATGGGATCCGGCGCGGCACCGCGCTTGCGCTTGGATGATCTGGATTCTGTCGGTGGAGCAAGCGGCGCGCGCGTGGGATCCGGTGCGGGTACATGCCGCAAGTCATGTGCTGCAGCCAGATCCGCGTGGCTCACCAGCGCGTCCTGCCACGTCAGCACGCACAACAGATGCGGCACTTCGTTCACGCAGAAGAAGTGTTCGCGAAACGCCAGCACCTCTTTGTCGCGCATGAAGTGCACGAGCGGACGGTCATCAAAACCGCCGAGCGTACTCGAGTACCTGAAGGTGAACAGCTTGACCCGCATGGGGGGGGGCGCCCTTACCCGCCATCCACCCGACACCTCGACTAAACACTCAAGTCTTCGACGGATACCGCAGTTTCTGCCAGGGCTGAAAGCAGAGAAGTTATGAACTCAATCCGTGGATACCCTGGCGGGACGGACACCGAGGTCGTAGCCGGCGAACGCCCGTGTGCTGAAGTTGCGGTACGCGGAACGCGCGTTGATGGCGGTGGAGTTGCAGCTGCCGCCGCGGGAAACACGGGGAGCAGAACCTACAAACGGGCCTACCGGGTCCCTAGGCGCGCTATTGCCGTAGAAACCGCCGTCGTAACCGTCCAGGCACCATTCCCACACGTTGCCGATCACGTCATGCAGCCCGAAGCCGTTCGGCTGAAGGCGCCCCACCGGTGCATGTCCGCCCATGCCGTCATCCCACGACTCCACCCTCTGGGACCCCGTGAACGCCCGGTCGTAGCTCTGATCCGCGATGTTCGCGTGGCTCGCAAACTCCTCAAACGCGAACGGCCGCACCGTGTCCGTCCCGCCACGGCACGCATACTCCCACTGCGCCTCGCTCGGCAGCCTCAGGCTCAGCTTCGGC
>JBLHKW010000053.1:0-29903 GCA_047618565.1 Planctomycetota bacterium | reverse complement strand
CAAGGAGTGCGAAGTCGAGACGGCGGAGGCGGCCCTGTAGGGCCGCTGAGCACGGCTCGACGAGCACGACGCAGCGGCGGCGGAGAGGGCGAAGTCGAGTAGGGAGTTTTTAGGGCGGGCTGCTAGCCAAGTTCGACAGGGCGGCCGATCTTGGTGGAGATCACCTCGGCGATACGAGCCAGCAACTCGCCGCCTTCCCTATCGTCGTGCCAGGTCTCGGTCTCTGCATTCCAGTTGAAATGCCAGGCGTGCGCGCCCGCCGCCAGCCACATCTGTGACGCCGCAGTCTGGCGGTTGAGGATGTAGCGTTTCGCGTCGGGGAACTCGATCGAGACGACGCCGTCGGTGGTCGAGAAGTCGACCTCGTCCGGGTCGAACGCCTCGAGCCAATCTGCGACGCGGGTCATGCAGTCGTCGGCCAGGGAAAGGAACTCGATTCGGTCCATGTGTTGCTCCGTGGTCTATCGCGTCGGCTTGCGACGCTGCTTCTGCTGCTCCTCGAGCCGACGTGATTTCGGCGTGGCCCAGGAACAGATCGGGCAGTTCTCGAAGTCATGCCGGAGGGCCGGACAATGCTCGCGCCCGAACATGATGATCTGCAGGTGCAGCTCGTTCCACGACTCCCTGGCGAAGATTGCCTTCAGGTCGCGCTCCGTGCGCTCGACCGTCGAGGCCTTGGCACCACCGGACAGGCCCCAGCGGCGGGCCAATCGATGGATGTGCGTGTCCACGGGAAAGGCCGGGACCCCGAAGGCCTGGGCCATCACGACACTGGCTGTCTTGTGCCCCACGCCCGGCAGCGCCTCGAGCTCGCTGAAGCTCTCGGGAACCTGACCCGCGTGCTGGTCGACCAGCTGCTGGCTGAGCGCGACGATGTTACGCGCCTTCGTGGGCGCCAGCCCGCAGGTGCGGATGTGGCCGAGGACCTCCTCGACGGGCACGCGCGCCAGCGCCGACGGGGTTGCACCCCTGGCGAACAGCGCCGGCGTGACGATATTGACCCGGACGTCTGTGGTCTGCGCGGACAGGAGCACGGCGACCAGGAGCGTGAACGGATCGTCGTGGTCGAGCGGAACGGGAACGTCGGGAAAGAGCTCATCCAGGATGAGCTTGACCCGTTCGGCTTTTTCGTCTCGGCGCATCGGGGCCATGATAGCGCGGCCGCCGCGACAGCGTGAACGGGTCAGATTCGAGCGCCAGGGCTGCCCATGCCCGGGGTGGATCGGCCCGCAGGGGCACATTGCGGCGCGAACGGGCCCGGGAGACTCGGGACGACCGCCCGTGGATGGCGCACGCGGGGCTGCTCCGCTTCGGATGGCAGCTCCCGACTTCCATCCTGGATGCCCCTGCCTGGACGCACCCAAGAGCTGTTGCCCGCCCCACCTATCGAACGAGGCGCGCCCCCATCCGGGGGCGCGCCTCGTAAAGGGACACGCGTCTCGCACGGCAGCGAGCAGGGGCAACCCCCGTAGCTACCGCGCTGGACTAGCTGGTGCCGCCGGCGTCACGAAGCTCAAGCATCTCCTTGCGGATGTCCTGAGCGATGTTCTTGATCTCCTGCATGGATTTGCGGACGCGAGCGGTGGCAGCCTTGTTGCCTTCTTCCGCCTTCTCAACATCGCCTCTGGTGGCATCGACGACAGAAGCCAGCTGGTCGAAATGGTTACTCATCGGGGCTCGTCTCGGGGTGGGTGGTGGATTCTGAGGAACAGGGGGCCATGAACCGTGCATGGCCCCTTGGGGGCCCCTCGCAGGGCCTCCACAGCTCTCTACAAGCCACATTTCTGCCGATTGTTCAAGGGGATCCCCCCTCTCAAGGCACCTGGAACGCGGGTCCGATCCGCACGGACGCCGGAATCGTAGTCGGAACGAGACCGTAAGCGCTTTCAATACAATCACTTAGATCACTGCCGCCCGAAGCCACAGGGCTCGGAACGGGCCTCTGCGGGAATCGAAAATCCGCATGCAGGACACCCCTGGGATCCGACAAAAGGACCCCCGGTGCGGCCTCGAAGACCCGTCAGTCGCGCCCCCCACGACGGTCCAGACGCGGTACAGCACTCCCCGTCCCGCCCCGATCCCACTCAGCGCTTCTTCGACTTGCCCATGCGCAGGACCTCGCGCCACTCGGCAGCCGTGACGCGCTGTACCGACAGGCGCTGGCCACGCTGCACGACGGCCATATCCGCGAGCTTCTTGCTGGCCTTCAGGTCCGCCAGGGGCACGTGGCAGTCGAACTTCTCGACCGCCCGTATGTCGACCATGAACCAGCGCGGGTTCTCCGGATCCGCCTTGGCGTCGAAGTGTGAGTTCGCCGGATCGAACTGCGTGTGGTCCGCATAGCCCTCGCGCACCACCTCGGCGATGCCCGCCACGCCGGGCGGATCCATCCTCGAGTGGTAATAGAGCACGCCGTCACCCTTCTTTAGGTCATCGCGCATCATGTTGCGCGCGGTGTAGTTGCGCACGCCGTCCCAGCAGGTGCGCTTGCCGGGGGCCGCGATGAGGTCGTCGATCGAGAACACGTCCGGTTCGGACTTCACGAGCCAGTAATTGCGCTTATCAGCCATGTTGGGTGTTGGGTCGCCGCGCCAGGGGCGGGCCGGGGTGGCTCCAGTCTTCGCGCAGCGCGAGCGGCTGGCCGAGGATCTCGCCCAGCAAGACCCCATCGCGCCAGCCCGTTCGGTTCAGCCGGTTTCGCAGGACACGGGCGCGGGAGAGCCCGCTGACGGTACCCCACGAGCCGGAGACGCTCTCCTCGAGCTCCCGCGCCTGGGTCGGCGCGCCTACGGCGCCGATGCTGCCCGGGATGACCGATTCCAATGCCAGGCCGTCCCCCACTCCAGCTCCCAGGCGCTCGAGCTCCTCCTCGGCGGGTACTTCGCCGAAGGTGTCGGAATCGAGGGGGACCCAGGAAGGCTCGGGCGGCGCGGTCATCGGAGCGGGGACGGGCTCGACCTCCACCTCGGGCATCTCCGGCGCGTCCGGGACCGCACCACGCATCAACTCCTCCCACGTCACGGAACCGCGCGGCGCGGGCGATCCGGCCGGCGGGCTCGGTCGCCGGGGCGCAACCTTGCGGCGCGCGGGGTCGTTCAGTCCGGCGACAAGTTTCCTGAGCACCGGCCCCAGGACGAATGCCAGCAGGACCAGGCCCTTGATGACGTCGTTGAATTCAGCGGTCAGTGAGCTCATGACTCGTCAACCGGCGCCGCGCCATCACCATCCTCCGCGATCGACCTACGCATGTCCGTATCCGACTCCAGGTTGCGCAGGCGATAGAGGTCCATCACGCCCATGTTCCCGGAGCGCAAGGCGCTCGCTATGGCCTGGGGCACCTCCGCCTCGGCCAGGATGACCTTGGCCCGGTTCTCCTCGACCGCGGCCCGGAATTCCTGTTCTGCGGCCACGGCCATCGCGCGCCGCTTCTCCGCCAAGGCCTGGGCCACGCGCTTGTCCGCCTCGGCCTGGTCAGCCTGCAGCCGGGCACCGATGTTGTGGCCGATGTCCACGTCCGCGATATCGATCGAGACGATCTCGTACGCCGTACCCGCGTCGAGTCCGCGCGCGAGCACGACCTTCGAGATTTCGTCCGGGTTCTCGAGCACGAGCTTGTGGGAAGCCTTGGAGCCGATGGTCGAGACGATGCCCTCGCCCACGCGCGCGATGATCGTCTCCTCGCCCGCGCCGCCCACCAGGCGACTGATGTTCGTGCGTACGGTCACGCGCGCCTTGGCCAGCACCTGGATGCCGTCCTTGGCCACCGCGGCCACCTCGGCCTTGCCCTTCGAGGGATCCGGACAGTCGATCACCTTCGGCGTCACACTCGTGCGCACCGCGTCGAGCACATCACGGCCCGCGAGATCGATGCCCGTCGCGCTGCGGAAGTCGAGATCCAGCCCCGCGCGATCCGCTGCGATGAGCGCCAGCACGACACGCTGCACCGCTCCGCCAGCCAGATAGTGTGCCTCCAGGTCCGTCGCGCTGATGCCCTCGATGCGCGCCTGCACGAGCATGACGCGCGCGTTAACGATCACCGCCGGGTCCACCTTGCGCAGGCTCATGGCGAACATGTCGAACAGCCCAACGCCGGCGCGGGTGAGCACCGAACGCAGGTACAGGTTCGCGAACTTGAGGAACACGAACAGGAACAGTAGGAGCAGGATGACCGCGACGACGACGCCGACGGTCTTCAGGGCATCCCCCGATCCGATTCCGAAGTCACTGTTCTGAACGAGTAAAGCTGACTGGAGGTACATCATGTTCATCTTCTGAATTCTTGTGACTGCAAAGCCCTTGACGAGCTATTGATCCTCGGGATGGCGTTCGACCACGACACGGTTGCCGCGCAACTCCACCACCTTGACGCGTGTTCCGGCCTCGATCATCTCACCGCGACTGATGACGTCGACGCGCCGATCGTCGATGCGCGCGGTCCCGGCGGGTCGCAGGGTAGCCTCGACCACTCCGACGGCGCCCTCGAGCCCCGTGTCGCGGCGATCGACCGCCCGTCCGTCGTCGAAGCTGAAGCCGCGCGCCATGAGCTTCTTCGTGAACGGGCTGCGCGGAAGTAACTTGAGCGCCAGCATGAGCGCGGCCGGCACGAGCACGGCGGCGGCGAGGAGTAGCCTCATGCCCAGGTCGGCATCCATCTGGAAGGCCCAACCCAGGGCACCGAGGATGCAGAGAGCCGCGCCCAGACCGATGATGCCCATGCTCGGGATCAGGACCTCGGCCACGATCAGCAACAGCCCGAGACCGAACAGCAAGATCACCTGTATCACGCTTCTGCCTCCAGTTCATCGACCACCAGTCGGCCCCCGGACACCTCGGTCACGCGCACGGAAGCTCCAGCCTCCAGCGCATCGCCGCTCGCACGCGCCTCGAAGTCGCGCTGTTCGAGCCCCTCGAGCTGGACCTTGCCCACCGGCCGCAGGGGAGTGAGCGCCGTGCCGTGGTCGCCGACGCGCGGCACGCGCTCGCGGGCGGCGGAATCGACCTCCGGAACGGCGGCCCCGAATGCCGAGGCGGCTCCATCCGCCCCCAAGACCATGCGCCGGAAGATGGGTGTGTCCGGAAGGAAACGCCCCACGAACCAGGCTCCCAGGATGGCGCCCAAGGCGGTCATCACCAGGCGGAAGACGGCGTCGAAGCCCAGATCCCGGTCGAGCGGATTCGCCAGGCTGAATCCCGGGCCCAGCTCGCCGAGCAGCAGCCCGCCGAGCAGCAAGCCCCCGCCCGCCAGGCCCAGCCACAGGGTGCCGGGCAGCAGGAAGATGTCGACTGCGATGCAGATGATCCCGACCGCGGCCAGGACAATGTGCGGGATGTCCGCCAGGCCGACCATGTAGCGGCCCGTGAACAGCAGACCGAAACAGAGCACCGACAGGATGCCGGGCACGCCGAAGCCGGGGACCTTCAACTCGATGAAGGCCAGGATCAGACCGGCGGCCACGAGCAGGAACCCGATCTGGTTGAGAGCGCCGAGCAGGTCCTCGGAGCGCGCGCGCTCGATGCGCACCACGGATGCCCCCCTCGCACCGATTTTCTCCAGCACCTCGTCGAGGCTCTCGGCCAGCCCCTCGACGAAACGGTGCTCGAGCGCCTCGTTCGCGGTCAGGTTCAGGAGCTCACCGCGTTCGCAAAGGGTGCGACGGAAGAGCACGTAGGTGTTCTTCTCCTGCAGGTCATCGTATTCCTTTCCGCTCACAATACGCGACTCGCCATCGACTTCGATCAGGCGCACCTCGATCTGCTCGTCGACCATGGCCTCCGCCAGCACCGGTGAACGGCCGCGCCACTCGGCGCACGCGCGGAACTGAGCCCGCAGGGACGACGTCCACTTCTCGCGCAGTCCGCCTGCCTCCGGCAACGGCGCGATGCCTCCGGGCAGGGTGATCACGGGCTGGGCGGATCCGATCGTCGCCCGCTGGCGCATGTAGACCCGCTCGCAAGCGAGGGAGACCAGCACACCCGCGGACAGCGCGCGGTCATTGACCCAGGCCACCACCAGCACGCCATCTCGCACGGCCTCGTCGATGGCCTTCGCCATCAGCCACATGATGTCCACCGGGCCACCAGGGGTGTCGATCTCGATCACCAGCCGGTCGCCACCACTGGCGCGCACCTCGCCGAGGGCGCGCTGCAGGAGTGCCAGAGTCCCGAGGTCCAGGGCGCCGGCGATGCGCATGTGGCCGACGGCACCGCCGCTGGAAGCGACGCCCGGATCCGCGGGTTCCGATCGCTCCTGGCGCGGTCCTCTGAACCCGACCAGCAAGGCCGAGAGCGAAACGAGCAGAGCCAGCAGGGCAACCCGCGGCGTGATGTCGGAGCGCATCCGTCCCATGCCGCGTAGTCTACCCGCGCGGAGGACGTGGTACGCCAATCGCCGTCGCTTCCCTTAGATACGAGCGCTCGATTTCCCCCCTGCTGGCGTGGCGTTCGAACCGCCGCCGCGTTGTAATGCGGCCCGACGGGAGTGGATCGGTACTGGTGTGCCGCCCGGTCTTCAAAGCCGGTCGGGCTTCGTGAACAGCGGGGCCGGTGGGTTCGATTCCCATGCACTCCCGCCACCCGCCCCTCCCGGGCCGTATCTATCCGCGCTGGCCGGGATAGATACGGCCCGGGAGGCCGTGCCGCACGCCCTCGGGCAAGCCGCCCGCCCAGCGGCGCATGGCCGCCTCGCCCGCGCGCCGTCCCTCGATGCCGCAACTGAAAGGCACGCCGCCGCGCAGCTGATCGAAGCCCTCGGGCAGCTGCAGCCTCAGGCCTCGTCCACCGCGCGCGATCTCCCCGTTCAGATGCACGATCGTGTGCGCGTCCGCGAGGTCGCCAGGGCTCTCGATCGCGACCATGAGCTGTCCGCGCTCGCGGCGCAGGGTCATGGACGCGGGAGGATCGTCGGGTCGCTCGCGCACGAGGCTCAGGCGGCGCACGAGTCCGTCGGCGACCGTCTGGCGCTCGCGCCGGATGGGAGCGTCGAGCAACAGGCGCCCGCCGGGGCGGATGATGGAACCGCCCAGCCCGACCTTCCACTTGAACAGCGCACCGAACAGGGGATCGCCACCGGGAGACCGCGAGCCACCGGAGAGCTTGAAGGGCACGTTGCGCGCCTCTCCGGGCGCGAGCTCCAGCACGACCGGCAGCCCCTCGATGTCGAAGACCCCGTTGCGGATGAAGATCCCGCAGCGCACCTCGACCGGAAATGGAAAGGGGTTGCGCACCTCGGCTTCGGAGAACCACGAGCCGAACCACTCGCCGCGCATGCTGACCTGCGGTTCCAGAGCTTCCGGTTCGATCACCAGGGTTGGCGGCTTGACCGGGTAGTCCCCCTGCGCACCGCAGTCGAGGGGCGACAGCTGCACCAGGGCGCGGGTCGCGAGCGCGCGGTAGGGCTCGTTCGTGTTGAAACCGACCAGCGGCAGGCGGCAGGCGTCGAGCAGGTCCTCGGGCGAGTCGACCGACCAGGCCCAGCGTTCCGTGAAGGACCAGTCCGCACCACCGGCCTCGGTCTTCCAGCCGCGCGCGCCCACGCCGTAGCTGGTCAATCGCTCGTCGCGCACGAAGCGCCGGTCCTCCTCGCTGGCGCGCACCGCCAGCAACATGCTGGGCAAGCCCGCATCGCGCGCCTCGAGAACCACGTCCGACATGAACGACGCGATGCGCACCTGGGGCCCGGGTCGCAGCTCCGCCAGCTTGCTGGCCACCTCGGCCACGAGACCGCGCTCCTTGAGCTCGATCATGTGCAGCGGGTAGCCGCGCTCCGGGTGGCCGGCGATGTCGAGCGCCTCGTCGAAGGCCGGCAGGGGCTCGCCCGTGTAGCGCCGGCTGAACCAGGAGCCGGCGTCGATCCGAAACAGCTCGGGCAGGCCGAGCTCGGCCAGTACGCCCTCGCCATCGGTCGTGCGCTCGAGGCGCGCGTCGTGGATCAGGATGGCCTCGCCCGAGCCGCAGGCACGCAGGTCGTACTCGAAACCGTCCAGCCCCACGTCGACCGCGCGGCGCAATCCGGACAGGGTGTTCTCGGGCGCTTCGTGCGGCGTACCGCGATGGCCCAGGATCCAGGGCGGAGCGCTGAACTCGCCCCCGTAGTCGCCCAGATCAAAGCGGTCGTCGGTCATGACCGCTCACCTGGGCACGCCCGGCCCGCCATCAGACGAACTCGATGTCGAACGAGCCCCGCTCGAGCACCTCACCGACCCGGTGCACCGGCACGTTGCGTGCACCCAGTTCCGATTCCAGCACACCCGCTCGATCCGCCGGAAGCACGATCAGCAGACCGCCCGAGGTCTCGGCATCATAGGTCAGGTCGACGCGCGCCTCGTCCAGGCCGTCGGCGACGCGCACGTGCTCACCCATGGCCTGCTTGCCGCGAGTTCGGGCGCCCGAGAACACGCCAGCGCGGGCCAGGTCGACGGTGCCCGGAAAGAACGGCAGGTCGTCCAGGACGAAGCGCAGGGAGACCTCGCTCGCGCGGGCGATGTTGTGACTGTGGCCGACCAGGCCGAATCCGGTCACGTCCGTACACGCGTGAGCAGCGGCGACGCCCATGGCCTCC
Organism: Planctomycetota bacterium; assembly: GCA_047618565.1. Classification (GTDB taxonomy): domain Bacteria; phylum Planctomycetota; class UBA1135; order UBA1135; genus JBLHKW01. The sequence goes on along the minus strand of JBLHKW010000053.1, from coordinate 21,346 downwards.
GCCGCCGCGGAATTGAGAGTCGCCATCTGCACCGCTGCGGGTGCAATGGCCTCGGGCGTGACCTTGCCGAACTTCGCGCCGGTCGTCAGGGAGCCCATTCCGAGCGCCTTGGTCAGGTAGATCACGTCCCCCACCTGAGCGCCGGCGTTGGTCATCACGCGCTCCGGGTCGATGAGCCCGGTGATCGAGAACCCGAACAGCGGCTCCTCCGCGGTGACCGTGTGGCCGCCCGCGATCACCGCGCCCGCCTCGCGCACCTTCTCGAAACCGCCGCGGAAGATCTCCGCGACCCATTCCTTCGGGAAGTCCTCCGGGAACCCGGCCAGGTTGAGCGCACTCAGGGGCCGGCCGCCCATGGCGTACACGTCCGACAGCGCATTGGCCGCGGCGATCGCCCCGTATGCGTAGGGGTCGTCGACGATGGGCGGGAAGTAGTCGACCGTCTGAACGACCGCGGTGCGCGGCCGGCCGGGCACGTCGTACTCCTCGCCCAGCAGCACGACGCCGGCGTCGTCAAAGGTCTGAGGTCCGACGAGCAAGCGCTCATCGGCTTCCGCACTGACATCGCGCAGGACCTGCGCGAGTTGCCCCATGGGCATCTTGGCGGCTCAGCCAGCGCAGGCTGCGTAGTCGGTCAGGCGCTTCTTCGGGGGTGTGGACATGGTGAAACGGTATAGGCGAGGGACCCGGCAAAAGACACACCCAGATCCCAGGAATTCCGGCCGGCCCGCGCCCCTGTCAGCTCACGCCTCGCGCCCGTCGCCGACGGCTGCCATGACGCGCAGCACCTCGTCGCCCTCGCCCAGCAGCAGGGTACGCGGATCGAGCAGCAAGGCACCGTCCTGGATGCGCGCGAAGACCGCGGGCGTGCCCGCTCGCAACGCGCTCGCCAGGGCGTCCGCTCCAAGGGAATCGTGGTGTACGCGCACCACGAACGTGTCGATCAGGACGCCGGGCGCGCTACCGCTCCCGGGCTGGGAATGCCCGGGGATCACGTCCGCCTGGTACGGGGCCAGGGCATCGATGGCGCGTGCGAGTTCCTGCGCGCGCGGCTCGAGTTCTTCCGCTGTCAACACCAGCATCCTGCGCGCGGGAAGCTCGTCTGCACGGCCGGATTCGTAGATGCCCAAGGTGGCCTCGAGCCCGGCGATGGAGACCTTGTCGAGGCGCAGAGCCCGGTAGAGCGGGTTGGCGCGCAGCTTCTCCAGCGCCGCGCGCTTGCCCACGATCAGCCCCGCCTGGGGCGCGCCGAGCAACTTGTCGCCCGAGAACGTCACCACATCGATCCCGCTGGCAACCGCATCGCGCACCAGGGTCTCTCCGTCGAGCAGCCCCCCCTCGAGGGGTTCGAGCAGCCCGGCGCCCAGGTCGAAGGACGTCGGCACGCCGCATTCCGTGCCGAGCTCGGCGAGTTCACCGCTGGTCGCTTCACTCGTGAACCCGACCACCTTGAAGTTGCTCGTGTGGACCTTCATCAGGAGCCCGGTGCGCTCACCGATGGCCGCGCGATAGTCGGCGATGCGCGTGCGGTTGGTGGTCCCGACCTCGCACAGCTCGACACCCGCCGAGACCATCACATCGGGGACCCGGAACGAGCCCCCGATCTCGACCAGCTCGCCGCGGCTGACGACCGCCTGTCGGCCGGCCGCGAAGGTCTGCAGGACGAGCAGGACCGCAGCGGCATTGTTGTTCACCGCCAGTCCCGCTTCGGCCCCCGTGGCGCGCTCGAGCAGCAGGGACAGGCGCTGGTCGCGCCGGTTGCGCTGACCGGTGAAGCGATCGACCTCGAGCGTGCAGAAACCGGCCGCGGCGCGGGTCATGGCCGACACAGCATCCGGGTGGATCGGGGCACGCCCGAGTCCGGTGTGCAGCACGACGCCCGTGGCGTTCACGGCGCGGTGCAACCCACGGCCCCGCTCGGCGAGCACCTCGGAACGCACGGCGCGCTCGACGCCCCCAGCGGCCAGGCGCGCCTCGAGCCCGGCGGCATCCAGGGTGCCCTTGCGCAGCTCCATGCGCCAGCCGTCGAGAACGCTCTCGACGAAGGACGCCAGCAAGGCGCGCGGAGTCTCCACCTCGAGGGCCCGCAGGCCGTCGAGGCGCAAGCACTCGTCCACGGACGGCAGCAGCCTGAAAGGATTGATCGCCTGCGGTTCGGACATGTTTCCAGTCTGGCGGATTGGCGCCGTGGCCGCCAGTTCCCCTCGATTCTCCCGCTTCTCGCCGGGCCAGGACTCGCTTCTCGGCCGATGTCGGGGCCCACCTGCGCGCCCGGTACGCGCGCGTCACGGACCTGCGCCGCATCGGAGAACGCGACGTGTTCGCCTTCCCGGAGGAGCGCTTCCCCGTCGTGCACCTGAGGATCGCCGGCTGCCTTCGACTTCCCGGACTGCGACCTGCTCCCGACCGAGGCCGACTCCACCAGGCGCGCCTGGGTGCGGCCATCGACAGCGCCGCGGCCGTCGCGCGCGAAAAACGCGCCCTGATCGACCCGCTGTGCCCACTGCCGGGCGGAGGGCCGACTTCTGGCCGGCAGCCCCCTCCAAGCATCCCCAAGGACGGTTGGCCGCGCGATATCGAGCATCTGGGCCGCCGTTGACGGCACCTGGATTCAAGCCAGGGCGCGGGAAGGCCGAAACACCTGCAGGCTCCCCCGCCCCTCCCTATATGCATATGCAGCTCCCGCTCTCGAGCTTCAAGGTCCGACTGATTGGATTCCTCGGCATCCTCCTGTCGACCCTGTTCACAGCGTGGATCTGGCAGTCGTGGAACGAGGCTGCGGACTACGTCGAGGCCCAGGAGCGCGGACAGGTGCAGACCCTGGTGCAAACACTGGCGCCCTTGCTCGACGGTGAGCTGCACGAGCGAGCCGTCGACAAGTATGACCAGCCGGGCGCCGTGGACCGCTGGAGCTCGTCGCCGATGTGGCTGCAGTACCTGCGCCAGACCCTGGTCGATGGGGTGCACAACACAAAGCTCGAGACTCCGATCTACACGTTGCGCCTGAAGCCGGGCGCGCGTGAGTCGGTGCTCGCGGACCGCGAATCGATACACACCGGCGTGCTCGAGGTCGTGCTGACTTCCGACGCGACGCCCGCGTGGCGGCACTCGGCGGATTACCTGCCGGAGATGGGCGACGCCCTGTTCGACAGACAAGTCGCGACCACCGACGTGCGCGCTGACGAACGCGGATCGTGGATCTCCGCCTTCGCTCCCGTCTGCGATGCGGAAGGCCAGGTCGTCGGTCTGCTGCGCGCCGACGCCAGCGTCAGCAACATCAAGGCCCTGGTGAAGGAGCGCCTGGCCAGGAAGACCACGTTCGGGCTGATGGTGTTGCTGTACGCCATCCTGGGTTGCGTGCTCCTGACACTCTCGATCACGCGTTCCCTGACGCGCGTGCAACAGGCCGCCCAACGCCTGAGCGCCGGCGACTACACGACCCCCTTTCCGATCTCGAACAGCTCGCGCGAGCTTCGCGACCTGACGGAGGCCTTCGAATCGGCGCGCGCGCGCATGGCCGCGCATATCGAAGCGCAGGAACGCCTGAACAGTGCGCTCGAGACCACGCGCGTCGAGGCCGAATCCGCGAACCGGGCCAAGTCGCTATTCCTGGCCAACATGAGCCATGATCTGCGCACGCCCCTGAACGCGATCATCGGCTTCATTCAGGTCCTGCGCCAGAGCGAGCTGGACACGGAACAGCGCGAGATCGTCGACACGGTGCGACGCGCGAGCGAAGCCCTGCACACGGTCGTCGGGGACATGCTCGACTTCGCGCGCATCTCGGAGGGCCGCCTCGAGCTCGCAGAAGCCCAGTTCGATGTGCGCGACCTGATCCAGGAGACCGGAGAACGACTGCTTACCCAGGCCAAGAAACGGGGCCTCGAACTCACGTGGGCCGCGGCTCCCGACGTCCCCATGAAGGTACACGGGGATCCGAGCCGCCTGCGCCAGGTGCTCACGCACCTGATCGACAACGCGATCAAGTTCACCGAGATTGGCTCCGTCCATTTCACGGGCCACACCGATCACGCGGACGCCGACCGAACGGCCCTGCGCTTCGAGGTCGTCGACACGGGCAGCGGCATCCCGCCCGAGCGCCTGGGGCGGCTCTTCGAGCCCTTCACACCGAACGCGGAAACCGGTGGGGCGGAGCGCGGAACCGGCATGGGCCTGTCCCTGTGCCGCAGCCTGTGCCAGCTGCTCGGCGGCGAGATCGGTGTCGATAGCCGCCCCGGTCACGGCAGCACGTTCTGGTTCACGGTCAACCTCGGCACGGTCATGGACGGGACCCGCTCGGTCGCGGCCCTGGCCAGCGTACCGGCGCCCCTCCCGCACAGCACAGGTCCGCAAGGCGCGCGCAAGCGCATCCTGATCGCCGAGGACAGTGCCGTCAATCGCCGCATCGCCCTGCACATGGTGCGCCGACTGGGCTACGACGGCGAGGTGGCCGTCGACGGCATCGAGGCGCTCGACGCGGTGCGTTGCGAGGCCTTCGATGTGATCCTGATGGACTGCCAGATGCCGCGCATGGACGGCTTCGAGGCAACCCAGGCCATCCGCGCCCTGGGCGGAGCTGCGGCGCGTACCCCGATCATCGCCTTCACCGCCACCGCCGAGGCCAAGGATCGCGAGCACGCCCTGGCCCTCGGGATGGTCGACGTCATCACGAAGCCCGTGGCCATCGAGAAGCTCGGAGAGGCGCTCGAGCGCTGGAGCGGCAGCAGGACCCCCTCGGACGCGGTCACCGGCGCCGCACTCGGCTCCAGCCCTCCGGCGTGATATCGTGGGCGCCCCAAGGTAGAGCGCCCACGTGACACAACCCCACCAGACCGAAGCCCCCTCCCCCGCGCCCGCGCAACCCGAGCCCCTGTCCATCGCGGGCGGTCGCCTCGACTGGTCCCTGCGCCAGCCCATCCCCACGACCGTGGCCGAGCTGGTGCGCACGGAGCGCGTACCGATCGTGGTCGCCAAACTGCTCGCGAACCGCGGCTTCGAGGCCGGCAAGGCCGTGGCCGCCCACCTGCAGCCGCAGCTGACGCGCCTGCACGATCCGTTCCTGCTGCCCGACATGCGCGCCGCCACAGAGCGCCTGATGCGCGCCCTGAACGACGGCGAGACCATCCTCGTGCACGGCGACTACGATGTGGACGGCGTCACCGGCACGACACTCTTGATGCGCCTGTTCCGGCTGCTCGGGGGCAAGGCCGTCTGGCACATCCCGAACCGCCTGACCGACGGCTACTCCTTCGGCGCCCACTCCGTCGAGCGCGCGCGCGAGTGCGGCGCGACCGTAGTGGTCAGCGTCGACAACGGAACCTCCGCCGGGGACACCATCCGCGACCTCCTGAACGCAGGCGTCGACACGATCGTCACCGACCACCACGAAGCTCCCCTGGGTGCGCTCCCGGAAGCGACCGCGATCGTCAATCCGAAGCTGCCCAGCTCCAGCTATCCCTTCCGCGAGCTGTGCGGCGCCGCCGTGGCGTTCAAGCTCGCCTGGGGCATGTGCCAGGAAGTCAGCGGCGCATCGCGCGTGCGCGAGGACCTGCGCCAGTACCTCGTCGACGCCATGAGCTACGTCGCCATCGCAACGGTCTGCGACGTGGTGCCCCTGGTCGACGAGAACCGCATCCTGGCCCACTACGGCCTGCGCACCTTGGCCCAATCTTCTTTCCCGGGCGTCGTCTCCCTGCTCGAGCGCTGCGGTCTCTCCGGCCGCAAGCTCACCGCCGAGGACGTCGGCTTCCAGATCGGCCCGCGCATCAACGCCTCGGGCCGCCTGGGCAGCGCCGCCCAGGCCGTCGAGCTGCTACTGGCCGACGACACGGAAAGCGCCGACCGCCTGGCCCAGGTGCTCGACGACCTGAACGAGGAGCGCCGCAGCATCGAGCGCGAGCTCGTCGTCAAGGCCATGGAAGAGGCCAAGCGCTTCGCCGACGCCGATCGCTACCCGGTAATGGTCATCGCCGGCCAAGGCTGGCACCAGGGCGTGATCGGCATCGTCGCCTCGCGCCTGGTCGAAGCCTTCGACCGCCCGGCCCTGATCATCGGCCTCGCCGGCGAGGAAGGCCGCGGCAGCGCGCGCTCGATCCCCGGCATCAGCGTGCTCGACGCCATGCACGGCGGCAAGGACCACATGCTGCGCTACGGCGGCCACTCGCAAGCCGCCGGCTGCGAGGTACGCGCCGACGCCGTCGACGCCCTGCGCGAGGCCATCTGCGACCGCGCACGCGAACTCGCCGCCGAGAGCAGCGACGCCAAGCGTCCGCTCGTGATCGACACCGAGCTGCCCCTCGAGCAGCTCACGCCCACCCTGATGCGCCAGATCGACCGCCTCGAGCCCTTCGGCACCGACAACGAGACGCCGGTCCTCACCGCCCAGGACGTGCGCTTGACCGAACCCGCGCGCATCATCGGCAAGGACCGCACGCACCTGCTCCTGCAACTGCGCCAGGGCACCCAGGTCTTCAAGGCCCTGGGCTTCGGCATGGCCGAGCGCGAACCCGAACTGAAGATGGGCAAGCGCATCGACATCGCGTTCACCCCACGCTGGAACACGTTCCGCGGGCAGACGAACCTCGAGCTATTGCTGCGGGATATTCGCAGCGAGGGATAGCGCGGTGAGGGTCGTAGGGAGTCGCCACACCTCTACCGGCCTTTTTGCTGACCTCCCGTGCTATCCATAAACTCGGCCGTCGCCAAGATCGGTGTTCTTGGCATCGCCAACAGCACAATTCTCGACGGGTTGATCCCTGGATCCGGCCGCGACAAGCAGCCGATCACACTCTGAATGCAAGGAGCTCCGGCCCCCCCCTAGCATGGGGAAGTCGGAGCTCTCGGATCGTGGGTCACCGATAAACCAAGGTGAGCTCAGACCGGGCAGCTGGTGGTGCGCAGGTACGGCTTGATCTTCTTGTAGCCCTTCGGGAAGAGCTTGTCGGCTTCCTCGTTGGAGACCGTGGGCACGATGATCACGTCGTTGCCGGCCTCCCAGTTGACGGGCGTGGCGACCTTGTGGCCGTCGGTAAGCTGCAGGGACTCGATCACGCGCAGGATCTCGTCGAAGTTGCGGCCGCAACTCGCGGGGTAGGTGAGCGTCAGGCGGATTTTCTTATTCGGATCGACGATGAACACCGAGCGCACTGTCAGCGTGTCGTTGGCATTGGGATGGATCATCCCGTAGAGCGCGGACACTTCGCGCGACGGGTCGGCCAGCAGCGGAAAGTTCAGGGCCACGCCCTGGGTCTCCTCGATGTCGGCGGCCCAACCCTGGTGGTCCTCAACGCTATCGACGCTCAGGCCGATGACCTTCACGCCGCGCTCGTCGAACTTCGACTTGAGCTTGGAGGCGGCACCGAGCTCCGTCGTGCAGACCGGCGTATAGTCCTTTGGATGCGAGAACAGGATGCACCAGGAGTCGCCGATCCACTTGTGAAATTCGATCGTGCCAGCAGTCGACTCTGCCGTGAAGTCGGGGGCGATGTCGCCCAGTTGAAGTGCCATTTGATTTTCTCTTTAGGGGGGAAGATGTGGGCTGCCTAGCCTACACCCCACCTGCGCTAGCGACCAGTGGACGCCGGTGCATGTCGCTCGGATCCCGGGCTCGATTCAACTGGTCGATCAGCTTTCCTTGAACGCAGCCTGCCACACCGCAAGGAGGCGCTCGCCGAGCAGCATCAAGCGCACCTCGTCCAGATCCCAGTCTTCGCGCGCCACGCGCACGGCGATCGCCGCGGCTTCATCGGCGGGATAGCCATACACGCCAGCGGACAGGTCTTGCAAGAGCCCGGGACTGCTGGACATCACCGTGCTGACCGAACACGCAACCTACGTAAAGGAAGCCATCGGCGGCGAGGACGGCAGCACGACGCCATCGCTGTCAGAGCTACTGGGCGTCACGTGTCCTTGTGAAGAGATCGACGTACTTGAGATTCTGGCGGAAGACGGGCAGCCGGAAGAAGTGGAGCTGCAGCGACAAGATGCGCGCGTGGGTTTCGGAACGGGGATAGGAGCGGGGGGGTGGATTTCGGGGGAGGGGATAGCGTTCCCTCTGCTTCGGGCTCTGGAGCAAGGCGGGGCTAGGAGGAGTCCCGGGGTGAGAGGAGGCCATCATTGGGCCTCGGGGCCTCGGGGGCGCGGCGGCGCGGCCGGCGCGGCGCGGGGATCAGGCGGGCCAGCGGGCGGTGACGGAGATCAGGCCGTGGCGGCGCCAGCCCAGGTTCTGGAGCCAGGTGCGGGCGGCGGCTACGGAGGATGAAGGCGCGGCGTGGAGGATGCCGGGGGTGAGGTCGCGCCAGCCGGTGAAGACGGGCCCGGACGAGAAGGGGTCGGGGCCGGGGCCGCGATGTGCGCCGTGCTTGTTGCCGTTCTTCAACACGTAGCGCAGGGCGTTCTTGACCTCCAGCGGCGTGCGCAGGATGCGGTCGAAGTAGCGGTCGGCAAAGACTCGGCCCTTGCGGCACCAGAGTTTGTTGAGGCCCTTGGCGATGCGGACCGAGAGGCCCTTCAAGCCACGAGACAGAGACTCACGGTCCTTGGCCTCGACGATGTAGTGGATATGGTTCCCCTGCACCGAGTAGTGGTTGAGCCGGAAGCCGAAGCGGTCGCAGCCAGCAGCAAATGAGCGCCGCAGAACTTGATAGGCGTGCTTGTTCCTGAGGCTCGGCAGGTCATCGCCCAGGCGCAGTACCACGTGCACCGGAAACCTCGAGGCCAGGGGCTCCCTCGTCTGGTGCGAGACGCCCGAGTCAGCGCCCGGCTTGCGACCGATCTTGTGCCCGTCCCGGCGCGTGAAGCCGAAGGTGCGCTGCGGACTGAGGTGACTACCAGTTGCCTTGCGGCGACGCTTCTTGCTCTTTGTTTTCATGCAGATCTATAGTGCATGTGAGCGAGAGCGTAGCCGTCCAAATGCCGACTACCTACCGCCAACGCCACCTATTGCCAGTTTACGAATTCCGGCGCACATTCCCAGCGTGCCCCATCCTCGGTTCTCGTGTCCCGGCCCGCCTTTGCCCCGTCACCGCCGGCGTCGGTAGCACCCTTTGGGTGCCGACGCCGGGGGTGACGGGGTAAAGGCGGAGACGGGCCCAATTTTTGCTCCAGATCCCGAGGCAGAGGCAGTCGCAATCCAAGACCCACATCCCACGACCCAATCCCGAGACCCATTCCCCGAATCCCTAAAACACCACTCCCATGATGTGGGACTCGAACACGAGCTTTCCGTCGACGAAGGCCTGGGTGTTGTAGCGGATGATCGTTCCGCGGGCCCGGAATAGCCTGGCGACGAGCGGATAGGCATTGCAAGGGGCCTGCGGTTCCAGCGAGGTCCAGTGGTACTGGGAGCACAAGCGCTGCCAATGCCGCTCAAGCTCGCTACCAAGCCAGCCCCCTATCGAGTAGCCCCGCGGGACCGCTCCCCGGTGTCGAGGGTGCGGCGACCCGAAGAGGTCCACCGCGTCGGTTCGGCTTATGGCGGCGAAGCCTACCGACCGTCGCGCTTGGGCCGCGTGTTCCTGAATTATTCGGGTTAGCCCGTGACCGCGTAGCGCTGCAGGTCCTCGAGATCGACGAACTCCAGGGCGGCGACATGCGTCGCTTCGAGCACGACCGGCGGGGCCGCACCGGCTTTCAGCGCATCCTGCCAGCGGGTGACGCACAGGCACCAGCGGTCGCCGGGTCGGACCCCTGGGAAGCGGTACTCCGGCATGGGCGTGGACAGATCGTTGCCGCTGGCGGCGGAGTACTCGAGGAACTCGGCCGTGGCCTTGATGCAGACCAGGTGCAGGCCCTGGTCGCCGGGGATCATGCGACAGCAACCGTCGCGGGCGTAGCCGGTCAGTGGAACGAGGCTACAGGGAATGAGCGGCTCGCCGAGGACATTGCGCCCGAGCCGTTTCTTGGGATCTGCCATGGGTGGACGATAACGACTCGTGCGGCTGACGATAGGGGCGGCCGGATGAGCCGCCCAGGGTACGCCCCGAGCCCGAATAATTCATGAAGACGCGGCCCAAACGCGACGAAGATGGCTTCGTCTCGCTACGGGACTTTTTCAACGGGCTGCTAGGGGGTGAACAGCACGCTCCAGGAGCTGGTCAGATTGAAGCCGTTGCCGCAGGGGCCCATGGGGTCGCGGAACCAGGCCTGGAAGTGCCAGGTCTCGCCGATGTCGATACAGCCCGCGGGCACGAAGGTGGTGCAGGTGAAATCGGTCAATCCCGGGCCGAGGGTGAACGTGCCGCCGGGGCCGGAGTTCTGGATCGGATAGAAACGGTGCGTTCCGACTCCGCCGGATCCGACGCAGCGGCGACCGTCGCCGAAGGGAGCGTTGATCAGGCTGCCGCCCATGAAGAACAGGCCGGACTTGTTGAGCGGCACATCGCTGGCCGTGATCACCAGGTCGTCCGCGAACACGCTGCTGGTGCCCGACGCACCCAGGACGGCGCCGATGCCGGTGGAGGTCAAGCAGCCCGTGGTGAGCGAGTCGTTGCCGCAGCGCGAGGGCGAGCATGCGCACAGTGCCATTCCGGCCAGCTCACACTCGTCCGGGATACCGTTCATGTTGGTGTCCATCGAGGCACCGCATGAGATGTCGACGGAATCCTCGACGCTGTTGTTGTTGCAGTCCGACCCGTAGGGCGTCAGGTCGCCGGCGCCGAGGCCGTTCATCTCATCCGACGACATGCCACCGCTGCGGATCGTCTGGAAGCCCAGGTTCTCCGCGGCGATGAAGATGCCCGGAAACAGCGATTGGCCGCCGAGGGGAATCGGCAACGGCGTGGTCAAGATGTCACCGGCCTCGATCGGCAGCCCCATGATGCTGTCCGGCCGGCCGATCAGCGCGGAGCCGCGGCGGACGGAGAACAGGAGCATGTCGGCGGCGGCCGACCCGGCGCCGGACTCGGAGCCGGGCTTGGCGGGCGGCGGCGGAGCCACCCAGTCGTAGGGAATCTGCGAAGGCTGGAAGCCCGTGATGCCGTTCTCCGCGATCGCCATCGCGTCCAGGTCATCCGTCCCCGCGCCCATCCGCTCCAGTCCAAGCTGGGCGGCCTGAGCGTAGACCGCGAAACCGGCCGCCCCGAGCTGGTGCACGAGCACATCGCCTCCGGAGACCTGCTCGAAGCTCGCGGTGTTCGAGTTGTTGATCATCACGGCCGGGTCGAGGAAGCCCGCGTCGACCGAGAAGAAGACCTGGTCACCAAGGCCAGGGTCGTAACCCACGGCGATGGCATCCACGTTGTCCCCCAGGTCATTGGGAAAGGTCGGCAGGCCCGTGCCCGGCACGTTGGGCTCGATCAGGCCGATTCCGCGCGTCGCGAAGCCGCTCATGCTCGTCAGACCGTTTCCGTCGAAGATGATCGCGTGCGTGCCCTGGGCCGGCGGAAGCGGTCCGGGCGGCAGACCGTGGTCGACCAGAATGTCAGCGCTGATGTCCCCCACCATCGCCTCGCTCGCGATCGAAGGCGCCGGCACGGCCGAATCGCCGACCGCGTACTCGTCCGTCGTGAACCACAATCGGTAGCCCGACGCGACGTCGTTCTCGAGCGCCTTATCCTTGCCGAACGAGATTGCGTCGACCTCGACACCGCAGGGCATGCCGGCCGCATGGCCGGAGCAGAGGCTGTAGCGCGACAGCCCCAGCTCGCCTCCTGTGATGCGAATGCCCGGGCTCTCGAGCGGACCGAAGGACGTGTCGGTCGACGTGGTGAAGAGCAGGTCGGCCTCCGTGATCGGAACACCGATCGCGGTGTCATCCAGGGAGATCGAAGGGCCGTGCCAGTCGACCGAAAAGACGACCGGCAGATCCTGGGCTCGGGCCGCTCCCGCAGCGGCCAGGGTTGCGAGCGCGGCGCAGACAGGAGCGCGCAAATGCGTTTGTACAGACATCCAAAATCACCACTTGGGGGCGCGCGCAGGGGCACCCATAGCCAGAAAACAACGATCAGGGCACTCGAGCCCCGAGCCCCGACTGCCACGCATCCGTTCCGGCGAAACGGCCACGAGACCATGATACACGTAAAGGGCTCGAGCGCGGGGGCGATTGGGCTGCGACCGCCTTGAGGGGGCGAGAAAGCCACATGCCCGCCTCCCCCGCGCTCGAGTGCATCCATCCGGCGGGGCTGGCGAGCCCCTGACACTCGTCCGGGATCCCATTCTGATCCAGATCGCCCGACGTTCCGATCGCGATATCTACGCTGTCATCGATCCCGTTGCCGTTGCAATCGAGGCTCGACGGAAACGAGACCAGGCTGTCGGATGGTGCCGCGGGCGGCGCCGGTGCATTTGACAAACCGAGGCCGGAGAACGTTGTGAGCAGTAGCTGGATCAGTGCGAGCATAAAGAACACCTCTTGAACACTTCCAGGTGACCCGGGCGCGCAGATCAGGACAGGCAAGTCGAAATTTCTGGCCGCGAATCGCCTGGCCCCGTCCCGGCGGGCCTTTCCACGGGGTTGGCGGCGACTACTTCGACGGTTCAGGCGCGCTGGCGAGCTTGAGTTCGCGCGCGCGCTCCCATTCCTGCAGCTCGCGCGGCTTGCGCGCCAGCGCCGCGGGATACGGGTCGACGGGCCAGACCGCCAGGGTGCGATCCGCCGACGCACTGATCGCGCGCAGAGTGGCCAGGCCCCCGCTGGAAAACGCGCCCCACAGCAGCGGCGCGCCGTGCAACTTGTGGTGGGAGTAGATCGAACCGTCCTGCGTGGACCAGACCAGCGCGGTGCCGTCGCGCGACGCCGTCAGGACAAAATCGCCGGTTGCATCGAACACCGCCGTCATGATGCGACTCTTGTGGGTCAGCTGCGGCGTGAGTCCAAAAGCATTGTGCGGGCCCTCGAGATCGAGCACGCGCACACTCCCGCCGCCGCCATCGCCCAGGACCAGAAGTCGGGTCCCATCCGGGCTGTAGCTCACGTGGCGGTGCTGGAACAGGGTGCGCGCTGGACGTGGCTCGGTGCCATTCGCCGGATCGAAGAAGCGCACGCGCCCATCCGCACAGGCGACGGCGATCTCGGAGCGTTGTGGATGGAAGGCGACATCCAGGGTGCCGGGCGAACCTGCCATCGCGGGTTCGAAGGTCAGCTGCCTCAGATCGCTCCCCGTGCGCGCATCCAGGACGCGCACGACACTCTCCGACGACAGGGCCAGGAGCAGCTGGCCGTCGAGACTGAAACGCAGGCACCCATAGGGCGGGCCATCGAGCTCGAGCACCGGCGCGGGATCGTCGATACTCCAGACTCGACCGCGTCCGTCAGCGTCGACGCTCGCGATGCGATCGCCTGCGGCCGAGAAGCAGGCGTCCAGCACGGCGGCACCATGATCGAAGACCGAGAGCGGTTGCTGCGGCTGCTCCAGGTGCCACAGGAGCATGCGCCCATCCTCCGCCCAGGCCAGGAAACGCTCCCCATCCGGATGGAAACGGGCGCCGGTGATCGGGGCGCCGCGATCCTCGAACAGGGCGAGCTCCTGCCCCGGATCCAGGGCGTCGGGAGCGGGCGCCTGAGCGGGCGTCGCCCACAGGCGCAGACTGCCGTCGCCGGATGCGGAGAGTGCGCGCTCCCCATCCGGCGTGAACGCCGCCCAGCGCACGGCGCCGTCGTGCCCGCGCAAGCGGTAGCCGTAGGCCAGGTTGCCCGCGGTCCACTCGTGAACGTCCGCGGAGTTGCTGAGGGTGAAGAGCTGACGCCCGTCGGGGCTCCAGTGTGCACGCAGGGGTCGGAAGCGCGCGCGCAGGGTGCGCTCGAGCTCACCGGTGCGTGCGTCGAACAGGCGCACGGCCCGGTCGAGGGACGCAGTCGCCAGCATTTCCCCGTCGGGCCGAAACGCGGCGTGCACCACGGGGTTGCCCTCGTGTCCGGGCAGGGAGATCCCGGTCCCCGCCTCCAGGTCCCACAGCTTCGCGCAGGACTCGAAGCCGTCGTCCGTGGTCGTCACGATGCGTGTTTCATCGGGCGCAAACGTTGCGCACAGCACCTTGCCAGCATGCTGCATGCCGGTGCCGATCTGTTCACCGCTGTGCGCGTCAAAGAGCAGCACGTGCCCGTCGCCGAAGGCCACCACGACGCGTGCGCCGGAGGGACTGTACTCGGCCCATTGCACGCTCCCCCCTGCGCCGCCGAGCTGGTGCAGGCGCGCGCCGCTGCGCGCATCCCACACGCTAACGAAATCGGAGGCGGTGAGCGGTAGCCCCTGCCAGGCACGACTCGACGTGAGCACCTGACCACCATCCGGGGAGAACTGTGCACAGCCGGACTCCAGCGCGCCGGTGGCGAGCTCGCAGACGGGCTCGAGGCCGGGCAAGCCCAGCACGCGAGCGGGCCCATCCGCGGGTTGCACCACCAGGGTCTCGCCGCCTGGGCTGAACTCGACCCAGAGCAGGGGCTGCGGGGATAGCTGCGCGCCCCCAAGGGGGCGCGCGTCCGCCAGCGACCACAGTTGCAGGAGTCCAGACTGGTAGACCACCGCGAGCTGCGCGCCTGCGGGGTGAAACGCCACCCCGCGCACGGCCACTTCCACATCCGGGAGCGCAAACACCTCCGGCGGTCCGGGCGCGCGGCTCGGCCACACATGAACCTCGCCGTTCGCCAGGCCGACCGCTACGGCTCCGCCATCTGGTGCGAGCGCCAGGTCGTAGGCGCGCCGCACAGCCTGGCCCGGCCGCAATACACGGCGCACATGACAGTCCTCGAGCGGCGCGAACAGGGCCGAGCGGGTCAGGTAACCGGGCGCCAGCTCCACGGCTTCGATGGCCACCAGCAGGGCCGCGTCCGGTTCCTCCACCAGCAGGCTGACGGAGCGCTCCGCGAAGTGGCGACCACGCGCGAACCGGTTGGCGCGCTGCTCACGCCCGAGCAACACGCGCGCCTGCACCAGTGCCCCGGTGAGCAGAACAAAGCTTGTGATCAACACCGCCGCCAGCGCGGGCTGACGCCGGGTCCAGCGCCGAAAGCGCAGCCCCGACCCAGCGGGCCGCGCACGGATCGGCTCGAACTCGCGCACGCGCCGCAGGTCCTCGGCCAGCGCGAGCGCGGTCGCATAGCGCCGATCCTGGTCACGCTCGAGAGCCGTCTCGACCAGCACCTTGACGTCCTCTCCCAGCACCGGGTTGAGGGCTCGCGCGTCCGCCAGGGGCGCGTTGAGGATGGCCCCCGTGAGCTCGAAGTGCGACTTTCCGGTGAACGGACGCGTGCCGGTCAGACTCTCGAACAGGGTCGCGCCCAGGGAGTACACATCGGTCCCGTGCCCGACCGCGGAACGCTCACCGCGCAGCTGCTCGGGCGACATGTATGCGGGCGTGCCGAAGACGTCACCGGAACGGGTGAGGTCCGGCGTGTGCGCGTCCTCGTCCAGGGCCAGGCCGAAATCGAGCAGGATCGGACGCGCGTCGGGGCCGATCGCGATGTTCGCGGGCTTGACGTCGCGGTGGACCACGCCCGCCTCGTGCGCCGCGTGCAGGGCGCGTGCCGCGCGCTCGAAGAAGTGCAAGACGCGGTGCAGCTCGGTGCGCGAGCCGGGCACCCAGGGCAACTCGATGAAGACACTCTTCTCGTCGTCCTCGCCCGCGGCGTGCCGGGCCGCGCGTTCGCGTGCGCGCAGGAGAGCCGCCGAGAGCACCTCCCCCGGAACGAACTGCATCGCGATGTAAGGTACCGGACCATCGATGTCGGCCTCATGAATGGTGCAGATGCCGGGATGCGAGAGGCGCGCGATGACCTCGGCCTCGCGCCGGAAGCGCTCGCGGCGCTCCTCGCTCACGAACAACCCGTCCAGGATCTTCAGGGCCACCCGACGGGCAATGCGTGAATCCTCCGCCAGCACCACACGCCCCTGTCCCCCGCGGCCGAGCTCGCGCAACACGCGGTAGGCGCCGACGTGCTCACCGTCTGCATCCGGGGCCTCAGGGTTGGCACCGTCCGCGAACTCCGGCGCCGCGGGCGCCTGCAACTTCAGGTACTCGGCCGCGACCGCTTCCTGAGCGGCGGGGAAGCGGTCCAGGTACTCGCGCAGTGTGCGCGCCCCACCGGCCTCGACGTCCTCCCAGTAGTCGCTGAGAAAGTCGAAGACCACGGCCGCGTCGGGGTCGCTGAAGGAGTCGAATTGCATGTCGGGGGCCCTACAGTCTACGGGACGGCGACGGATCTCCCCCAATCCGCTAGGATCGCAGGCGCTCATGGTCGATCCCGACGCAAAACCGAACGATCCCGAAACGCTGCGCTACCTGGAAGCCGCCAAGGGCGGGGACGCGGAGAGTTTCGCGCACCTCTACGAGGCCATCGCGCCCGCCCTTTACACCTGGGCGGAGCTACGCATCCGACCGACCCAGCGCGCACACCTCGACCCCCAGGACCTGGTGCAGGAGGTCTGGTTCCGTGCGTGGCGCTCGATCGAGCGCTTCGACGCGGAGAACGTGCCCTTCCGGCTCTGGATCTTCCGGGTCGCCAAGAACGTCCTGCTCGAGGGACTGCGGCGCATGCAACGGCTCGATCAAGCCGGCGGTGTCGGGCCGACCACGCGCATGTTCGCGCTGCAGAACATGCCCGATGAAGCAACGGCCGTCAGCAGACGCATGGCGCGCGAGGAGACCCTGGCTGACTTTGCTGTCGAGATCCGCGGCCTGCCCCAGGAAGATCAAAAGCTCGTGGTGCACTGCGGACTCGAGGGGCTGGCCTACAAGGATGTCGCGGGCCGACTCGGCATCAGCGCCGACGCCGTGGCCAAGCGCTGGCAACGACTGCGCGCACGCCTCGCCGAACAGGGTGTCGCCGACCGTTTACTGACGGGCTGACGCGCGGGCAAGCCACTAACCCAGAGCGAGCCCGATGCCCACGCAGCGCTTCTTCGCCGCGCACAACCAGCGCGTGCTGTACCCGCCTGGCGCAACGGGTCCGACCACGACGGCTGACTCCGTGTCACGTCGCTTCTATCCGCTGGCAACGGGTAGCGCGTTGTTACGGCTGAGACCTCGACACCACGGATGGTAATACGATCAGTAGCTGTTCCTTGCAATGCCCGTTACCATGATGGAGCCGAGAGAGAGCAACGTCACTGAAGGCAGGTGCGAAGCAGGAACATCCCTTCTTCGCGGCTTTACCATGTCCCGTTGGCCTTGCGGAGTCGGCTTCCATGCATCCCTTCCAGATCCCGCTCGTCTGTCTAGTTCAGCTCCTGGTCATGCCCATCGGCCAAGAGCTCGCGCCCGGCGGCCCGGCCGTTCCGGCCCCCCCCACGGTCGGCGCTCCACTCCCTGCCGGTAGCGGCCAAGAAATGTACGTGTGCACGAGCACGGGGAGAATCTACAGGGTGGACCACTACGACTCCGCGCCAACGGCCGTGCTCATCGGCAACACTGGCCTGGGTCCGCTTTACGACATGGCGTTCGACCCACTGACCGGGGAGTTCGTCGTCCTGGCGCGGCAGGGATTCCGTACACACGTTTACCGCCTCGACCCGGTGACCCTGCAGCGTGTCTCGGTCGGCGTGCCCGAAGCCCCCGTCCTCAATGCCCTGGAGATCACGAGTACCGGTTTCTGGTTCGCCCGTAGAGGGTCCGACACGATCCTGTACGGAGTGGACCCGCAGACCGGCCTTACTCACGCAATCGGAGACAGCGGGTTCTATTCAGCTGGCGACCTGGCGCAACTGGCGAACGGCTCCCTGGTGGGGACCACAGAAGTCCTCACGGTCGGGCGGGCGATCGACCGGCACAGTTCGGTGACCGGACTGAACTATCAGGTCCGCGCCGGACTGCCCATCCTGGGGTTACCGTTCGGAATGGAAGTGGACGAAGACGGGACTGTCTACGTCGGTGATGATGGAGGGCGTCTCTACACGGTCCTCCTTCCACATGGCGCGACTGCCCTGCACGGACAACTCGCTCTCAACGGTGAATTATGGGGGATGGCGTTCCGCATTCCAGTGGCAGCTACCCTGGGAAGCCCAGCCTGCTCCTCGGCGCTCAACTCGACGGGCGCCGCAGCAATCATCGAGATCAAAGGGGATTCGTCCGTCGCGGCCAACTCGATCACCCTCGTCGCTGGCCCGGTGCCCGCACAGCCCGGAATCTTCTTCTACGGGCCCGCCGAGGGACGACGCCCATTCGGGGAGGGACTGCGATGCGTCTTCGGGTCAGGTTCGACTGGCATCCAGCGCCTGCCCGTCACCGTGGCAACGGCGGGACGCCTGGCTGCACCGCTCGATCTGAGCGCGCCTCCGACTACATCCGGTGCGATCTTGCCGGGCGCCACCTGGTTCTTCCAGGCATGGTTTCGGGACCCGCTCGGGGGCCCCGCCGGATTCGACCTCTCTGACGCGCGAGCTCTGACGTTGCTCCCCTGATTGCGCCAGGAAACGCCTGGGAGGTGAAGGCAGGAACCGAGACCTAACGGTTTCCGGCTGTTCACTCGGCGGCGCTCGGGACCATCGCTGCAGGCGTCACCTCGTAAGTCGGCACCGTGCCCATCCATACCGTTCGAGGCCCACTCGCATGTCACGAATGGCCCTGTCCTTCGTTCAGGAGCTGTTCAAGCGCCAGGAGATAGGGGGCGACGATCGACGTTCGGGATCCGTCAGTCCTTTGACGTGCGCTCCACGTCACGGAATCCAGCGTCGAGCGTGTGCGCCGGCGCCAGGTGCTCGTCGAACCAGTCGATCGTCTCCGCCAGAGTGTGCAGCACGGACTCGCGCGCGCGGTAGCCGTGGCTCTCCATCGGCAGCATGACCAGCCGCGCGGTTCCGCCATTGCCCTTGATGGCCTGGAAGAGACGCTCGGATTGGATCGGAAAGGTGCCCGAATTGTTGTCGAGCTCGCCGTGTACCAGGAGCAGCGGCTCATCGATCTTGTGCGCGTGCATGAACGGTGACAATGCGAAGTAGATCTCGGGTGCCTCCCAGAACGTTCGCCGCTCGGCCTGAAAGCCAAAGGGCGTCAAGGTGCGATTGTAGGCGCCGCTACGGGCGAGGCCCGCGCGGAACAGGTCCGAGTGAGCGAGCAGGTTGGCGGTCATGAACGCGCCGTAGCTGTGGCCCCCGACACCGACCCGGTTGCGGTCGGCGACGCCGCGTTCGACCGCGTAGTCGATCGCAGCGGCGGCCGCGCCGACGAGTTGCTCGATGAAGGTGTCGTTCATCGTCTCCGGGTCACCGATGACCGGCATGGTCGCGGCATCCATGATCGCGTAGCCCTGAGTCAACAGGTTGAGGTGCGAGTAACCAGCGATGCGGGTGAAGCGGTCGGGAGTGGCCGTGACCTGCCCAGCGGTCAACGGGTCGTTGAACTCCACCGGGTAGGCCCAGACGATCAGAGGCAGACGCGCGCCCGCTTCGTGGTCGGCGGGCAGGTACAGGGTGGCCGAGAGGTGGACGCCGTCCTCGCGTTCGTAGTGCACGACTTCCTTGTGAATGCCGCGCAACTGGGGTGTGGGGTCCGGAAAACGGGTCAGGGCGACCGACGTGTCCTTGCCCAGGTCCCGATAGCGGTAGTTCTGGGGCAACTCGGGGGTCTCGAAGCGCGTGAAGAGGCCCGCGACCTGCCCGTCGATCGCAGGCGCTGCAGCGACCACGCTCTCGTAGCAACCGGCGGATGCCTGCCACAGGCGCTCACGCTCCAGGGTGTCCATGTTCACACGATCCAGAAACGGGTGCGGTCCCTCGGGCGAATCACCGCGGCCCGTGCGGTACATCCACGGTCCGTCCTGGCGCACCACCCACGAGCCGCGTTCGTCCATGTCCTGGACGAGCTGGCCAGGGTCACCGTAGCGATCACGGACGCTGCGATCCTCGACCACGAGCGGCTTCGCCTGTGGGTCACGCAGGCTGTGCAGTGTCACTCGCGTCCAGCGATGATCGCGGTCGTACTCACCCGCCAATACGCCGTCGCCTGTGGAGAGATACTGAAGGCCCCGTGCGCGGTGCTCTACACGCAACATCTCGTGCGCTTCGCCAGCAAACGGCGCCCCCAGGGACAGCCAGCGATCCCGGTGCGGCACCTCGGCCTTCGGGTCGCCCCCATCGAGCGCTTCGACCCAGTGCAGTTCGGCCGACGCGCCAGCCGTCCAGCCCACGCTGCGCGGCCCGAGGCGCACGCCGTGCAAGGGAATGCCATCGGCCAGGGCCACGCGAGCGATGATGTGTTCACTGCGGCCACGCAGATCGACGACCTCGATCGTGTGCGGGAACTGCCAGTAAGCCATCACGTAGGAGTACGGTCGCTCAATGCGTTGCATGAGTACATGCTCTCCATCCGGCGACAGCTCGGCGCGCGAAATCAGTCCCGGCTTGCCGATCAAAGTACGCTCCCCCGAACGGGTAACGATGGCCAACTGACTGGTCGCACAGTGTTCGAACAGGCGCGCGTCGTGTTCATTGGACAGCAGGTCCTGGTAGGTGCGCAGGGGTGAGGCCTCGCCGCCCGCGAACTGAATTGCCGGACCCGTGGGCACTGCCGGCTGCTCTGGCTGTGCTCCGCGCGCATCGGGCACGATGCAACACATGAGCGCGTCGCCACCCGGGGTCCAGCGAAAACCGCTGAGGACCGTGTTGAGCTGCTCGACCAGGCGTCGGGGCTTGTCCGCGGACTCCACCGACGCGCTCCACAGCTCGCTCCCGCTCGCCGTGACGAGCGAGTACGCGAACGCGTCCGAGCGATGGGACCAGCGCACGCTATCCAGACGTGCGCCTTCGGGCAGCGGCACGCGCGTCTCGGTCTCGCCCGCGACGTCGCGCAGAATGAGCCCCTTTGAAAAGGACGTGCGGTAACCCCCGTTGGCCGCTGCATCGATGCGCATGCCCGCGAGACGCAGCATGGGTCGCGAAAGGTCCGCGATCGACGGCATCGGATCGCGCTCGACCATCAACATCCAGCGCTGGTCCGGGCTGAAGTCGACGCGCGGTGCCACCGGGGCGTCCGCGAGCGCGACCACCTCCGCAGGCGGGAGGCGATACCCCTCTTGCGCGGTGGCGAATCCGAGCGGGAGCACGAGAGCGAGGGCGAAGAGGCAACAGCGGCGGATCATTGGAGTCTCCGGGTTGGGGGCGCGCGACAGGCCCCGATCCTAACGGCTGTGGAACGTGCGCGCGGCCCGCGCTCTGAATCCGTCGCCAGGCGCCCTGCACCTGGCCCTCTCAGCGCTCGAAAGCGCCGATGTCCGCGATCGCGACAATACCAAGCTCGGTGGACTTGCGAGTGGCGTGGGCGGGATGGGGGCACATTGCGGGAGGGTTGGTGTGGCCTGTTTTGGGGGTCTGTCGGAGTTAGCACAGAGGGCGGAGGAGACGCAGAGGACACAGAGCCAGAACAGAGCCAGAGGCGGATTCGCGCCCGGTATTAGCGGCGGGGCGGCTTCGCCGCCCCG
>JBLHKW010000052.1:0-30976 GCA_047618565.1 Planctomycetota bacterium | reverse complement strand
ATCGATGGCCGCATGAAGGTCATCCTGACGCCGCCCAAGGGCCTTCTGAACGCCCTGATCTCGCGCCTCAAGATCCTTGCGTCGCTCGATATCGCCGAGCGCTTCGTGCCGCAGGACGGCAAGTTCCAGATCCGCTTCGAGGGCCGCGGGATCGACTTCCGCCTCTCGATCCTGCCGGTTGTCGGTGGGGAGAAGGCCGTGATCCGGATCCTGGACGCGGGCAGCATGGCTCTGAAGCTGGAGACCATGGGCTACGAGCAGCGCTCGTACGACGATATCCAGAAGGCGATCGCTTCCCCCTACGGGATGCTACTCGTCACGGGCCCGACGGGTTCCGGCAAGTCGACCACGCTCTACTCCTGTGTTCAGGCCGTGGCCACGCCCGAGATCAACGTGGTCACGGTCGAGGACCCGGTCGAGTATCGAATGGACGGCGTCAATCAGGTGCCCGTCAATCCCAAGCGCGGCCTGACCTTCGCCGGTGCACTGCGCTCCATCCTGCGTCAGGACCCGGACGTCGTCCTGGTCGGTGAGATTCGGGACAAGGAAACGGCCGACATCGCGATCAAGGCGGCCCTCACGGGTCACCTCGTGCTGTCCACGCTGCACACCAATGACGCGGCCAGCACCATCGTGCGCCTGGTCGACATGGGCATCGATCCCTTCATGGTGTCGAGTTCCGTGCTCTGCATCTGCGCCCAGCGACTGGGCCGGCGTCTGTGCGCGCACTGTCGCGTCCCGGTCGTCGATCCGCCCAGCGAGCAGCTGCTCGGCATCGGCTTCACCGAAGCCGAGCTCGAAGGCCTCGAGCTCTTCGAGGCCCACCCCGAAGGCTGCCACCGCTGTAGCAAGGGATACCGGGGCCGGTTCCCGGTGCTCGAGACACTCTTCATGTCCGCGCGCATCAAGCGCATGGTCGTCGAAGGCCGCTCGGCCGGCGAGATCAAGGCGCAGGCGCTGGCGGAAGACATGTTGACCCTGCGGCGCGTGGGAATCCTCAACGCCATTCGCGGCGTGACTTCGATCGAAGAAATCCTGCGCATCACCCTCGACGACTAGACCACCGAAACCTACTGAGTGACCCCGTGAGTAATTTTAAATACGCAGCAAAGAGCGCCAACGGCAAGACCGTCGAGGGCACCATCGCCGCGGCCAGCAAGTCAGAGGCCGTGGCCGAGCTGCGCAAGCAGAACCTGGTCGTGATGCAGCTCGATGAGGCCTCCGGCAAGAAGGCCAAGGGCGCGCGCCAGCCGATCTCATTCGGCAAGGTCGTGCCCAAGGGCAAGAAGGCCGAGGTCGTCATCTTCACCCGCCAGCTGGCCACGATGGTCGGCGCGGGCCTCTCACTGCTCGAGTCGCTCGAGGTGCTCGGGTATCAGGCCGATACGCCGGGAATGAAGCTGTGCTGCGAGCGGCTGGTTGCCTCGGTGCGGGCAGGATCAGACCTGTCGGCCGCCATGGAACAGTGCCCGAAGGTGTTCACCTCCCTGTACGTGAGCATGGTCAAGGCGGGCGAGGTGTCCGGTCAGATGGACATCATTCTGAACCGCCTGGCGGACTACCAGGAGGCAGCCGAGGAGCTCTCGCGCGAGATCAAGTCGGCCATGACCTATCCCGTCATCTCGATGGTCCTGGTGCTCGGCATCACGGCTTTCTTGATGATCGGTGTCGTGCCTACCTTCAAGGACGTGTTCGATTCACTCGACGCGGAACTGCCGGCCATCACGCAGTTCGTGCTCAGCATCTCGGACTTCCTGCGCGGCAATGTGCTCGCCGTGTTCGGAGGTACCGCACTGACCTGCTTCGGCCTCATGATGTTCAAGAAGACGGATGCGGGCACGCTGCTCCACGACAAGATCATCCTGCGCGTGCCGGTCTTCGGTCCGCTTTTCACCAAGGTCTGCCTGGCGCGCTTCAGCCGCACCTTCGCGACCCTGATCCGCTCGGGTGTCCCGATCATGTCGACCCTCGAGATCGTCGCCAGGACCGCCGGCAACCGGGTCGTCTCGGACGTCGTCATGAAATCGCGCGATAGCGTCCGGAACGGAAACATGCTCTCCGAGCCGCTCAGTGAGGCGAAGGTCTTCCCGCCCATGGTCGTGCGCATGATCGCGATCGGCGAGAAGACGGGCGCGCTCGAGACGCTGCTGGAAAAAATTGCCGAGTTCTACGACAGCCAGGTCAAGGCCCAGGTGAAAGCACTCACCAGCCTGATCGAACCGCTGCTGATCGCCTTCATGGGCATCATCGTCGGGGGCGTCGTGCTCGCCATCTTTGCACCCATCCTGGACATGGTCGGAAAACTCTCGGGTGGTTGATTTTGGCGAGTTTTCGGTGCTGGGCATTCAAGGTCCCACCGGAAGGACGCCGATACAGAACGAAGTCTTGGTACCCGAGTCGTGAGGGATTCCCCCCAGCGGCAGTGTAACAAGCGATGACATGGACAGATTCACGCTTCGGGTCGCCGAGCCACAGGCTCACAGGCTACTAGGAGAACTCAAAAAGAAAGCCCCCTCGGGGGAACTAGGAGAATGATGATTCGCAACCAACGAAACGCTGGTTTCACCCTTATCGAACTGATGATCGTCGTCGCGATCATTGCCATTATTGCCGCCGTGGCTATTCCGAAGCTGATGAGCGCGCGCATCGCGGCCAACGAGAATGCGGCCATCGCGACTCTGCGGTCGATCGCTGCCGCCCAGCAGCAGTTGCAGTCCGCTGCGGCCATCGACACCGACGGTGACGGCGGCGGCGAGTTCGGCTACTTTGCCGAGCTTGCGGGGGCCACTCCGATGCGTGTGTACAACGGTCTTGCGGGTGTCGCTGCCGCTGGCGTCATCGGCGTCGTGGGCGCTGACGAGCTCGATCCGCCGATTCTTGCGACGGCTTTCGGAAACGTGATCGCGGACGGCGCCGAGGGCATCGTCGAGCGTCAGGGCTACCACTACAAGATTTTCCTGCCCGACGCGGTGTTCGCCGGGGTGTCTGAGGACCCGACAGGCCTCGGCTCGCTTGCCGCCGTCGCCACTCTCGATGCCGCCAACTGCGAGATCATGTGGTGCGCCTACGCTTGGCCGGTCGACGCCGAGAAGACCGGTAACCGAGTCTTCTTCGTCAACCAGGAAGGCGACATCCTGCAGCACGACAACCGCGCTCAGGCGTATGAGAACCTTACCGGGCCGGTGTTCAATGCCGCGTACAACGTGGACGCCGCGGCTGTGCCGCCGGGCGCGTCGATGCAGACCGAACTCGGCCTCGCGGTCATGGGCTTCATTGCCGGTGACGGCCTGATCTGGACCACGGTCGGCAACTGATTTCGATCTAGCCTGACAGCCACCGGGGGCGTCGTCCGCAAGGACGGCGCCCCCGATCTCGTTAACGGGCGTATTCGTGCAGGCGCCCGGCGGGCCGATAGCCCGGGCGGCCTGCTACGCGAGCCCGAAGAGGCGCTCGGCGTTCGCGCTGGTCTGTTCGGCCAGGGTCTCCCAGCTGACCCCACGCTCGGCGGCCACGACCTCCAGCACCTGGCGCACGCGCGCGGGTTCATTGCGCTTGCCACGCCAGCCCTGCGGCGCGAGGAAGGGGCAGTCGGTCTCCACCAGGATTCGATCCGCAGGCACAGCGCGCGCGGCGGCCCTGTTCGCGTCATTTTTCGGGAAGGTGACGACGCCCGAGAACGAGATGTACAGCCCCGCATCGAGATAGGACGGCAGCTCGGCTTCACCCATGGTGTAGCAGTGCATCACGCCGCGTACATCCGGCACCTGGGCCAGCGCGCGCACCGTGTCCTCGTGGGCGTCGCGGCAGTGGATGATCACGGGCTTGTCGAGCGTACGCGCGAGCTTGAGGTGCCACGCGAAGTTCTCCAGCTGCGCTGCACGGGGCGAGTACTCCTTGAAGTAGTCGAGCCCGGTCTCACCGACCGCGACGCACTCCGGTCGGTTGCAGAGTGTCTCGATCTCGGCCAGCACCTCCGCTGAAGCGCCCTCGGCGTCGTGCGGATGGATGCCTGCCGTGGGGTACAGTCCCTGCTCGCCCTCGCACAACTCGAAGCAGCTCTTCGATGTGGCGAGGTCCGTACCGACGATGATCATGCGCTCGACGCCGGCCTCGCGCGCACGCTCGAGCGTGGCCTCGCGATCTTCGTCGAAGCTGTTCCAGAAGATGTGTGCGTGCGTGTCGGTGATCACCGGCAATTGTTCTCGATCATGCTGCGCAGGAAGACCTGGAAGTGGTAGTCGGTCTCGCGACGCAGCACCTGCAGGAAGAGGTCGCACGCCGTTTCGCGCGGGAGCGAGGTCTGTAGCGCCTGCGCAGCCTTGCGGCGCAGGTAGTGGTTGCCGGAGGATTCGACAAGGGAGGTCTCGAGCGCCGCGCGACCGATCGGTCCCGGGTAGCCTCCGAGGGCTTCCGCTGCGAAGTGTCGCGCTGCCGGTTCCATGGCCATGTTCGTGACCACATCGGAGAGCATCTCGACCGGTGAGCGATCCAGCTTCTCGCAGGCGATGACCCAGCCGCGGATGAAGAACTCCTCCGGTGGCGCGGTTTCGTGGGGCAGACCGCGGCGGCGCAGGAAGCGCTCGGAGTGCTCCAGGAATGTTTCCGGCGATGTCTCCGCAAGCAGGCGCGTCGCGATGGCCCTGTCGTCCATCGGGAATCCGTACTCGACCATCAGCGTCTTGAGCAGGTCGCGCGAGTCCTCGGGCGCGGCATGGGCCGCGACCGTCAGGAGACCCCGGTGAACGTTGGACACGTCCTTGCCGAAGTTGGCGTAGGCGATCAGGGCGGCCACACCCATCTCCTGGCCCGCATCCATGAGGTCGCCGACGAGCTTGTTGTGCTCGATGAACCACTGGTCCGAGATGTCGCTCGTGACGGTCTCGTCGATGGGCGTCAGTGCTTCGATCAGGGCCTCGACCGCAGCCTTGCTCTCCTGCGTGAGGTCCATCGCCCCCTCCTGGTGGGGGAAGAGGTTCCGCGGAGTGGGCTTCGTCGTTTCGGTGGGGGGCGGCGTCGCGTCCTCCGCCGTGGTCGCGGCCGATGGGTCCGGGCCACACGCCGCACCGAGGGCAGCCAGGAAGCAGGCGGCAGCACTCGCCCACCCGTGGCGGTCCCCAACGTGCGATTCCGCACTCTGCGCGAGCGGCGTAGGAAGGCTTACGGGGTGGCCGGTACGGCCCCGATGAGAGTGGGGGGCATCCTTGGGCGGGCCTTGGGACTGATTCCGGGGTCTGGGCACGGTATTCGTTGTCGTTACGGGTGGTCGTCGAGTCGCTGCGAATCCCAAGCCAACAGCAAGCGGCGGGCCATGAACAGGGCCGGCACCGGGAGTTCCAGGCAGGCGTCCAGCCTAGATCAGGAAAAAGGCCCGCAACTCAGGATCGCGCTCCACTATAGTGCGCTGTCATCGGCTTTTGTCCAGCCGACCGATATCCCCCCCCAGAACTCTCCCGCGGACCGCGACCCGACGCGGACCGCACCGAGCCAGAGCCAAGCCCCCCTCGAAGTATGTTTGACCGCACTCAGACTCTGACGCTACGCATCGCCTCGTTTGGACTCAGCTTGCTCCCGCTGGGGCTCCTGGCCTGTTCCAGTGGGTCCTCTGGGGGCACGGGCGACATGTTCGTCGAATCCTGCTCCCTGGGGTGCAACAACGGGTCCGACGGAGGGCAGGTCTTCTGCCAGATCATCAACGCGTTCGAGAACCAGGAGATCTCCGTCCTCTTCTCGGAGCCCGTCGATCCGGCCAGCGTCGATGCGAGCACCTTCAGGGTGGTCGAGGTCGGTGCCGGCAACTCGCCCGGCGGTCAGTTCCTGATCGACCCGTCCAACGCCAGGCGGCTCATCTTTCGGCCTTCGCTGAGCTTCGACCAGAACGGTAGCCCGGTCTTCGGCTTCAAGAGCAACACCTCGTACCAGATCATCATCCCCGGCGAGGGCCAGGGCGATAGCCCGCCCTACATCCGTAACACCGGCGGCGGGAACAACCAGAGTCGGATGCAGTGCACGATCTTCACGGACCAGGGTGTTCAGGATCCGGTTCCCGGACGCCCGACCGTGGACATCTTCGTGGACCTGGTGACCTCGTTCGACATGAACGGTGATCCGCTGACGATCGACGAGCAGCGGCTCATCACGATGGATCCGAACGACTCCATCGATGGCCTGCGCGAGTCACAGCTCACGTTCGTCTTCAGCGAGATCATGAACCCGGCCACCATCGCCGACAACGTGTCCGGGGCCTCGACCACCATCCGCGTTGAATCGGACGCCGACGGCCTGGTCGGGACGGAATCGGATCGCACCTCTGTCGAGGGCTCGTTCGTGGTGGTTGTGAACCAGGTGACCCTGTCGACGCGTGCGGTCTTCACGCCCACCTTTGGCTTCCCGTCGGGTGGAGAGGAGGGCATCGCGCCCACCAAGCCTGTCTTCGTGAAGCTGCTCAACTCGGTGGCTGACGTCGTCGGCCAGACGATCACGGACTCGGCCGCAGGTGTGACCTATGGCTTCTACCCGGAGCGTCGCACGTTCGCGGCCATCGAACTGCCGCGCGCCGGTGGCGAGAGCTTTGACCTGTCCGCCGGCATGGCGGGCTCACTCGAGGACGCCGCGCGTAGCTCGGGCGCCTGGGGATCGGGACGCTTGTCGCGCGGCAAGGGCGGCGGCACCGGTCGCCTCGGCGACCTGATCGTCGCATCGGGCGAGACCGTCGTACTGAACACCGACAGCATGACCTTTCCGATGCCCGGGCAGGTGATCGACATCCTGGGCAACGACCTCGCGGGCGAGCACCCGGGCGAGGGCGCCAACACCGTTGCCGTGACCGACGGCGGCTTCGAGTTCGGACACGTTTCCGTCGAGTCCGGCGGCATTCTGCGCTTCGAGGGCGCCAACCCGGCGCGTCTCTACTCGCGCGGCCCGCTCGTCGTGGCGAGCGGCGGACTGATCGATGTGTCGGGCGAGACGCCCGTCCAGCACGACTCCTCGATCGCATTGCCCTCCCTGGGCAAGCGCGTCTTCAAGGCGGCTGGCGGCGCGTTCGTCGAGGAGGACATCATCACGCCCTTCGGGGACGGTGGTCCGGGTGCCGGGGACGGCGGCTACGGCGCCGACCGTTATGACCACACGGGCAATCCGCTCATCCTCGGTCTGGTTGCGAATGAGACCGATGCGCTCGATATCACCACGGCGACCGGTGGATCCGGAGTCACCGTTGGGCGCAATGGTGGCGGCGTCGGGGGCACGGCTGCGGGCCGCGGACTCGGGGGCATTCGCTTTCCGTCCGGCTCGTTTCCGTCCGTGGACCACAACATGTCCGGAAACCTCGAGACCCTGAACTACAACGCGATCGCTGGTCTGGGCTGCTTCGCACGCCAGGTCGGCGGATCGGGAAGTGGTGGCGGCTTCGCCTTCGTTGGCGGCGAGGGTCAGTCGGCTTCGGCATTCCCCATCGCCGAGTTCCCGGCCGGCGCCAGCAACCTGCCGGCGAACACCCAGCCGGGCAACGTGGACAATCTCCTGGTCCCGGCCAACGAGAACAACACCGGCTACTTCGTCCGTCGCCTCGACTTCTTCGCAGGCGCGCTCTACGGCGGCGCCGGTGGTGGTGGCGGTGGCAACCACACCTATGAAACCCAGGTCAGCGCGGCTGGTGAGATGTGCTACGACAGCACGTCGTTGCTGGACTCCTGGCACGACCACAGCGGCGCGCCGGGCGGTGGCGGCGGCGGCGCCATCCAGTTGCGCTCCGGTCTCACGGTCGCCGTCGACGGCGTCGTCGATGCCAGTGGCGGAGATGGAGGTAGTGGCGCGGCCCTACCCGATTACAACCCGAACTTTGGAATCTACGCCATGCCCGGCGGTGGCGGTTCGGGCGGGGGCATCATGCTCGGTGCGCCGACGGTCTCGATCAGCGCCCAGCCGGGCCGCCTGGACGTCTCCGGCGGGGCCGGTGGCGCCACCAACTTTGCCCAGTTCCCGACCGAGATCCTGGCCCTGGGCGGGGCCGGTAGCCAGGGGTTGGTCCGCGTCGAGGATTCGGATGCAACCGTCGATCGGCCCGACCTGGCGCCCTCGGTCATGCCCGCCGGCGACATGGCGAACAACTTCGGCCTCGACTGGATCAGTGTTGCAGCGGGCGACTTCGCTCCTGCCAAGCGCCGTCGGCCCGAGTCCATGTCCGGGTCCGTCTCCTGCTGGGTGCGCCCGGAAGGTGAATTCCTGACGATCAACTACGACTCCGATGGCGGTGCCGCGTCCGAGGATCAGGGCTGGAACATGGACATCATCTACCAGGCCGACCTGCAGGGCGCTGAGGTGGTCATTCCCTTCCGCGGCGACAACTCTGCCGGGGCTGGAATCCCTAACTTCGAGGCGATGTTCGGCAACCTGTTCAACCGCGGTCTGGCCGACAACACAGGCTCGCCCGTCACGGTGCGTTTCCAGGGTGCTCGCATCACGACCGCGACGGGCACGGATTTCTGTAGCCTTGAGATCGACGACCCCGAGATCGCAGCGGGCTCGGTGACGCCCTGGGTGGAACACCCCGAGGAGCTCAACACATTCCTTCCCGCGCCTAACGCCATGCGCTTCTCGGTCACCTTCGATCGTAGCGTGCCGCCCTACGCGACCAACGGTGGTAACCCCACGACGGCACCCTCCGTGCGTGGCGTGACCAACCTGCTTGTCAAGGCGAGCCCCGAGTAGGCGCTGATTCGCGGGCCATCCTGCGGATGGCCTGTCGAGTGTTCGTGTTCAGGGCCCCGCGAGCGGGGCCCTGATGCATTTAAGGTGAAACCGGTGCACGCCCGAGCCGGTCATGAAGGGCATGAACCCCTTCATGTCTATCCCTCTCTGTTTGACGTTGCTCGCCACGGGATCCTGCGCGGAAGCACTGCGCACGCCGCCCGCTGATGAGCCAGTCGATATGTTCATCGAGTCCTGTTCACTCGGTTGCAGCGACGGCGGTGATGGGACGGTCGTCTTCTGCTCCCTGATCAACACGTTCCAGAACGGCGACATCGCGCTGCGCTTCTCGCAACCGATCGACCCGGCGAGCATCGACGCCTCCACTTTTCAGATTGTCGAGGCCGCGACCGGCATTCCGCCCGAAGGCCAGGTCATGTTGAACCCCCTGGATGAGCGCGGCCTGCTCTACCGGCCCGGGCTGACGTTCGATGCCTCCGGAGTGCCGGTCTATGGACTGCGACCGGGCGCGGCGTACCGGCTGCGTGTGCACGGAATGCGCCAGGGCGATGCTGGACCCTTTCTGCGCAGCCGCTCGGGAGCGCCAAACCAGAGCCGCCTGGACTGCACCATTGTCACGGACCAGGGCATCCTGGATCTGGTCACGGGCCCGCCGACCGTCGAGGTCTTCGCCGATGTGGTCACGGCCTGGGACGCGCAAGGAGAGCCGTCGCAGGTCGAGAGCGCCAGGCGCGTGCCGCGGTTCGCGCGGGATCTGGTGGATGTGCATCGAGCGTCACCGCTGCGCTTCGTCTTCGGCGAGCTGATGAATCCAGGCACCCTGGCCATCAACAGCAGCGGACAGGCTCCCTTCGTGCGGGTCGAGGTCGACGGCGATGGATTGCTGGCCACGGCGCATGATCGATCCTTGGTACCAGGCCACTTCCAGGTCGAGATCGATCTCGAGGGCCTGTCGACGGAGCTCACTTTTTGGCCGACGTTCGGCTATCCCTCCGCCGGCCCACGGGACATGGCGCCCGGCGCAGGCGCGACGCGTTTCGTCCTGCTCACGATCCCACCGGGTGTCACGGATCTGGCGGGCAACGCGATCGAGTTCGAGGGCGGAGGTGGGCGGCTGGCCTTCACGCAGGAGCGCCTCGATTTTGAAACGCGACGGTTGCCGAGCGACGGGGGCGTCGACTTCGAGCACGATACGGGCGATCCGGAAGGCTGGGCGGATGCCTGGCGCACCGGTGCGGAGTGGGGTGCGGGCCTGTTGCGGCCCGGCATCGGCGGTGGCTCGGGCCGCCTGGGAGAGCTGATCGTGCGTGCCGGCCAGGTGCTCACGCTCGATACCGATCACCAGGCATTTCCCCTGGCCGAACGCGCGCTGGACGTGTGCGGCAACCGCGACCTGGCCGGGCAGTATCCCGGGGAAGGTGACGCTCAGGTGATCGTGAGCGATGGAGTGTTCGAGTTTGCGGCCCTGCGCATCGAGTCCGGCGCGAGACTCGTGCTACGCGGGCGCCAACCGGCGCGGTTGCTCGTCTCGGGTCCGCTTGTCGTGCATCAGGGCGGCATCGTCGACCTGTCGGGGGAGAGTCCAGAGGGGCACGATTCGTCGATCGCATTGCCCGAGCAGGGCCTTGATGTGCGTCGCATTGGCGGCGCATTTGTGCCGCTCGAGGTTGCCGCGGCCCGTGGGCGCGCGGGGCCCGGAGCCGGGGACGGTGGCTACGGCGGCGATCGCCATGACTTCGGCCCGGCTCCCGAGATGCTCGATCCGGCCAGCTTCGATCTCGACAGCGATGCCCGCGACCTGACCGGGTTTCCCGTGGATGGATACGGTCGCCGTGGGCAGGGAGTGGGCGGAGAAGGCGAGATTGGGGGCGGAGGTGGCGGGGCGCGCGCGTCGGTCTCCTATCCGACGACCCCCTCGACCTTGCCCGAGATGAGCGGGAGCAGTGTCGCATTCAATATCATGCTGCTCGAGGGCGACGATGTATGCCTGGCGCGTCAGCTCGGTGGTGCAGGCGCGGGTGGGGGTTACGCGACACCGGGGACGGCCGGGCGTTCGAGTGCGGAGCCATCCCATTCGGACTATCCGATCGGAGGTCCGAATGGGGCCGCGCCCACACCGGGCGGCCAGGTGACACCCGGTTTTCTGGGCCCGCCCGGGGACGATAGTGCTGTGCGGCAACTCGGTGGCGCGCAGCACGAGTTCCTGCGGGGGGGCGCTGGCGGCGGAGGCGGTGGCACGCATTGCTACCAGACCCGTGCCAGCGGGCTCGATGGGCCCGGATCGAACGCGTGTATCGGTATCGGCTCCCCCTTCGTCGAGTGGCACGATCATAGCGGCGCGCCGGGCGGGGGCGGGGGCGGAGCATGCACGCTCACGTCCGGCGTGTCGATCCGCATCGACGGGGAGATCGACGCGAGCGGTGGCGCGGGAGGTAGCTACGCGTTCGCGTCCGCGGGGCGTTTCGCGTTGCCCGGTGGAGGTGGGGCCGGCGGCGGTGTTCGGTTGCAGTCACGCACCGTGGCGCTGGGCGGCGGTGCGGGGCACATCGACGTCCATGGTGGCGCGGGGGGAGAGTTCTTGGGCGGGAGTGGCGTTCGAGGTGGAGCGGGAGGCACCGGGCTGGTGCGGGTCGAGGACCTGGTCGGTCAACTGGATCGTCACCTGCTGGCGCTGGCGATCTCGCCCTTCGATGCGCTCGATGATTCCCTGCAATGGCTGAGCGTCGGGGCCGGCGCCTGGGCGCCTGAGCCGGGCCTGCCGGAGCCGATGAGTGCGGCGACCTCCTGCTGGATCCACCCGGAGGGGCTGTTCTACACGCTCGTGTTCGAGGACGATCGCGGCCAGGCGCCCGGGACCCAGGGCTGGAACATGGAGCTCGAGTGGAGCAACGCCGCGGGCGTCGAGCGGGTCCCGTACCGAGGCGCCAACCCGTGGTATCCAACCTCGATCGAGGAAGCGCTGGGCAACGTCGTCGGCGAAGGGACGGCCGGCGGCGGGTCGCCGGTCGCGGTGCGTTTCCAGGGTGCACGGGCAGCTGGCGTGGGCGACCGCCTGTGCGAGCGGGCGCTCGATGGTGCCAATAGCGCCGCCCAGGAGGGCACGGCGACCCCGTGGGTCAGCCATCCGAGCGAGCTCAACGCATTCGAGCCGCGACCCGACATGCTGCGCTTCATGGTCATCTTCGACCCGACCGCGCCCGCATGGGAGGCCGACGGACGCAGCCTGCATGGGGTTACGGGGTTGTGGGTCGGCGCCCGGCCGGAGTAGGCACGTGGCTCATGAATTATCCAGGCCAGGAGTCTGCGCCACAGATCGCGGATTCACGCTCGGCCTCCCCGGGCCGACTGACAAGGCGCCGGGTTACACCCATGGCTGCCCCCATGTGCGGGTTCCGGCAACGCCGGCAGGCGGTTCGGGGGAGTCGAGCGGGGATTCGCGATCTGTGGCGCAGGCTGCTAGGCGCCCGATCGCACTCTGGGATAGGCTACCGGTCCTGTGAATCTGTTCACTGCAAGTTCCCTGCTCGTTGCGCCCGGCGAGTACTACCCGGGTGGCGGTGTGCTCCTTGACGGCCAGGTGCAGCGCGTCGCACGCTCACCGGGTGAGGTGAGTGAACTTGCCACCGAATTCGGCGTCGAGGTCCAGGATCTCGGTGCGGGTTTGCTGGCGCCCGGGCTGGTGAACGCCCACGCGCACCTGGAGTTGACCGGAGTCGACACCGGGCCGGACCGCTCGTTTCGGGGCTGGCTGGCTGGCTTGATGGCCGTGCGTGGCGCGAGCACACACGCCGACCGCTGTCGGGCCGCCACGGCAGGCGCCGACGAGTTGTTGCGCAGCGGGACGACTGCGGTGGGCGATATCGATTCGACCGGAGCGGCGCAGGAGGCATTGCGGGGACACTCACTGCGCTTGCGCCTCTACCGCGAGGTCATCGACGCCTACGCGCCCGAGCGCACTTCGCGCGCCCTTGAACTCGTGCGCAAGCGCCTGGGGCTTCGCCCGGGGATGAGCGAGGGGATCTCGCCGCACGCGCCCTACACGGTCTCTCCAGCACTCTTCGATGGGCTGAGAGAGATCGCAGAGACCCATGCACTGGCCGTCACGATCCACTGGTCCGAGACGCCCGAGGAAGTCGAGTGGACGCTGCGCGGCAGCGGGCCCATGCAGGGCCTGATCCCGCGCTCGCCGATGCGTTCCGGCCTGGATCTGATCGAGGAGGCCGGCCTGCTGACACGCACGACCTCCCTCGTCCACGGCAACCACCCGGCAGCAGGCGAAATCGAGCGGATTGCGCGCGCCGGTTCGGTCTGTGTCCACTGTCCCGGCAGCCACGCCTTCTTCGGTCGCGATCCCTTCCCCGTGTTCGATTACATGGAAGCCGGCGTCCCGATCGCACTCGGGACCGATTCTGCCGCGAGCAACGACCGGCTGGACATGCGGCGCGAGATGAGCCTGATCCGTGCAGCGCACCCGGGCTTGCGCCCCGAGGATGTGTGGAGCATGGCGACCGTCAACGGGGCGCGGGCGCTCGGAATGCCTGGCGATTCGGGAACCCTGCGGCCGGGAGCGGACGCGGACTTCTGCCTCTGGGACGTGGACGTCAGCGACGCCGATACCTGCCTCGAAGCCCTGACGTCGGGGACTCCCGAGGTCGTGGCGACCTGGATTGGAGGCCGCCAGGTGTCCTGCCCGCAGGGGTAACCCGTTCCGGATGCGGACTGGCGGAGTGTGGAGCTCAGTTTTCGATCATCTGACGAGCTTTGCGGGACTCGACGTGTGCCGCTACAATGCTGCCGGTTGGGTCGTGAAGGCATTCTATCGGGGAGTCGAAATCTTCTCGCGGACCGACGATAAGTACTCGATGACGATCGACTCAGTGCAGACCACGGACGAGCAGAGCGCAGCCCTTGAGCTCCTGAGGGGAGCGCGGCGCGTCCTGTTAACGGGCCATGAGGCGCCCGACGGGGACTGCATCGGAGCCCAGACCGCCATGTCGCGCATGCTGCGCAGCATGGGCAAGGAAGTTTGGATTTTGAACCCGGACCCTGTGGAGTCCAAGTACAGCTACCTGACCGAGCACTGCGACTTCGGCGTCTACAAGGGCGCGGATCTGCCCGTACATGACCTGGCATGCCTGCTCGACGGCGGGGAACTCGAGCGAACCGGCCGCCTGGCCGCGCCCCTCGCAAGGGCTGCCTCGAAGAAGATTGTGGTCGATCACCATGTCACGACCTCGGCGCCCTGGGCGGATGGCGCCTTCACCGATGTGAAGGCGTCTGCGACGGGCCTGCTGGTCTGGCGCATCGCCGAGGCTCTCGGTGTGGAGCTCGACCAGATTGCCTGCGAGGGCGTCTTCACCTCGATCGTGACCGACACAGGTTGGTTCAAGTACTCCAACACCGACGCGGAGACCCTGCGCGTCTGTTCGCAGCTGGCCGAGCGCGGGGTTTCGCCGTCGGAGCTCTTCGCAAAGATCTACCAGCGCCGCGGGCCTGGCTATCCTGTGCACGTCGGCCGAGTGCTGGAAGGCGTCGTCTACCACGCCGAAGGTCGCCTGGCCGTGGTCACGGTTCCGATGGACGATGTTTCGTCGGGCCAGGTCGAGATGCACGACATTCTCGATGTTCTCGGGTCGGTAGGGAATGTGGAAGTCGTTCTGCTGCTGCGTGAGACCGGGCACGGTCAGTGCAAGCTCTCGGCACGCAGCAAGACCGCGTTCGATGTCAGCGAACTGGCGCGGCGGTTTGGCGGCGGAGGGCACGCGCGTGCTTCGGGCGCTCGCCTGAAGGGCACCCTCGTCGAGGCCCAGGCTGACATCGTCGGAGCCGTGCTCGAAGCTTTGGAGGTGACGTTATGAAGGTCGCGATCATCTCGGACCTGCACTCGAACCGGGAGGCGCTCGAGGAGGTCTTCGCTCACATTCGAGGCTTGGGGATCACCAAGCTCTATTGCCTCGGCGACATCGTTGGCTACGGCCCTGAGCCTGAGTTCTGTGTGGATCTCGTACGCGGTCACGCACAGGTATGCCTGATGGGTAACCATGACGAGGCGCTGTTCCATTCCGCGTCCGACTTCAACCCACACGCACGCAAGGCGATTGAGTACACCCGCGAGCGCATGCAGCCGCGCTGGTACAGCTCGAGCGAGAAGAAGGGCCGCTGGAAATGGCTGCGCGAGCTGCCGCTTGTGCACAAGGAGGGTCGCTTCACGCTCGTGCACGGATCGACCCGTGACCCTGTGCGTGAGTACGTGCTCTCCACCGACGGCTTCCTCAACCCGGGCAAGCTGCGCGCGATCTTCGATTCCTTTGATGGCGTCGCGGTCGGCGGGCATACGCACCACCCGGGCATGCACGATCAGGACCTACGCTTCACGGGCCTCGACGGACGCGACGAGCTGACGCTTCCGTTGCCCGAGGGCGAGCAGTTCTTCAT
The DNA here is from genome assembly GCA_047618565.1 of Planctomycetota bacterium. GTDB lineage: Bacteria > Planctomycetota > UBA1135 > UBA1135 > JBLHKW01. The sequence continues at coordinate 15,835 of JBLHKW010000052.1, read as the reverse complement.
CAACGTGGGCTCCACCGGTCAGCCGCGCGATGGCGACAACCGTGCGTGTTACGCGGTCCTGGAGGACCATCAGGTCACCTGGTACCGGGTGGCCTACGACTATCGGCGCACGATGGACAAGATCCTGGCGACCGGTGTATTGAGCGAGATCCTTGCTCGCCGCCTCGTTCACGGCAAGTGATCGTCACGCTGGCGCGCCCGTCAGGCGCCGCCGAGCATGTTGCGGATCAGGTGGCGCAGGATCTCCGGGTTCTTCTTGAGCCTGCGCTGGCTGTAGGCACGCCACTCCGGGCCGTAGGGAATGTACACGCGTACCTGGTGCCCGCCGCTCTTCCAGCGCTCCCACAGGCGCTGCTGGACGCCGAGCAACACCTCGAAGCAGTAGCGGTCCGGCGGGACCGAGCGCGTATTGATCTCGTGCAGCGCGCGCGCGGCCAGAGACTCGTCGTGGGTCGCGAGGGCTACCGAGTGGCCGTTGTCGAGCAGGCGCACCACGCCCTCGACGAAGGCGTCCCGGATCTCCTGCGCACCCGTGTGTGCGATGCTGGCTGGCTCGAGGTAGATGCCCTTGACCATGCGCACGTCGACCTTCTTGCCGGGTAGCTTGTCGATGTCCGCGAGCGTGCGGAACAGGCGCGACTGAAGCACGATTCCGACGTTGTCGAAGCGCTCCCTGAGCTCCGCGAACAGCTGCAGCGTGTCGTCGGTGGTCGTGTGGTCCTCCATCTCGACGCGCGCCATCTGCCCCAGGGACGCGCAGTGTTCGAGCAGGTCTGTGTACAGCTCGCGAGCCAGCTCACGAGAGAATCGCAGCCCGAAATGGGTCGGCTTGATGGAGACGTAGCTGTCGAGCTTGCGCTCGTGCAATGCGTCGGCGGCCGACTTGTACGCGGCGAGCACGGCACGCGCTTCGGCCTCGTCACTGATGTCCTCGCCCAGGAGGTCGATGATCGAGTCGTAGCCGCACTCGGCCAGCTCATCAGCCTTGGTCAGGGCCTGCGCCAGGGTTTCGCCCGCGATATAGCGTGACGAGAGCCGCCGCATGAGGGGCCCGGGCACCACGGGCAGGGCTCCCAGGATCAGTTTCTCGAGTACTTTGAAGACCATGTCGGGGCGGCATTCTACCCGGTGCGCCGCAAAGCCCATGCACCGGTCCAGCAATCGCTCAATCCTCCACGGACGGTCGGCGCAGCGATACGGTATTCTGGGCGCCCCCATGGGAGCAGAGAAGACCCTTGAGCCAAGCCGAGCGTGAGTCCGAAACCGGGGCCCGGGACGCGCGTGTCGTCCTGATGACCGCACCCAGTCGTGGGTCCGGCCTCGAGCTGGCGCGTGCTCTGGTGGCAGAGCGGCTCATCGCCTGCGTGAACGTCGTCGACGGCGTCACCAGCGTCTACCGCTGGGAAGGTCACGTGGAGGAGGCCCGGGAGGTCCTGATGGTGGCCAAGACCGTCAGGGGGCGCGTGGAGCAGCTGGAGCAGCGTCTGGTCGAGCTGCACCCATACGATGTCCCCGAGTTCGTGGTGCTGGCACCCGAGCACGTGGAGGGCCGTTTCGCCGCGTGGCTGGGCGACGCGGTCGGGCCGCCGACTCCTCCGGAATCCGTGACGTGAGCGAGGCCTTCTCGGTGGAAGAGCGCGGCGCGCCCCGGCAGCGTCGCCTGGGTCTGGCCGTCGGCGCTCTCGGTTTCGTCGCGCTGCTCCTCTGGCCGGACCTGCCACTCGACGCTCTCCAGCGCCGCGTGGCCGCGGTGACGTTTCTGACGGCTTCACTGTGGGTCTCGGTCGCGATCCCGGTCGGGGCGGCGTCCCTGCTCCCGGCTGCGCTGCTGCCGCTGCTCGGTGTCCTGCCCGCGCGCGCCGTGGCGCCCCTGTACATGAGCGACCTGGTGCTGCTCTTCATCGGTGCATTCATCGTCGCCCTCGGGCTCGAACGTTGGGACGTCCACAGGCGCATGGCCCTGTGGATCCTGGCCCGCGTCGGAGCCTCACCGCGGCGTCTCGTGTTCGGGTTCATGGCGGCGTCGGCCTTCATCTCCATGTGGATCAACAACACCGCCACCACGCTGTTGATGTTGCCGATCGCCATGGCGGTGATCAGCAAGCTGAGGCCCTCGGGGGAGGGCGCGAACCCGTTCGCCTATTGCCTGTTGCTAGGTGTGGCCTACTCCGCCTCGGTGGGGGGCATCTGCACGCCCGTCGGTACCGCGCCCAACCAGGTGTTTCTCGGGCAGTTCGCGGATCGCTTCCCGGATGCGCCCAAGGTTGCATTCGGAGACTGGCTCCTGGCCTGGCTGCCCCTGGCGCTGCTGTTCGTTCCGATCGCCTGGCTCCTGCTGACGACATGGATCTTTCCCCTGCGCCCGGGGTCCCCCGCTGTGGCGCAGGCTTCCGGTAAGGCGCTCGACGTGGGCGAGGTGATCCGCACGGAGCGGCGCTCGCTCGGCCCGTTCACTCGTCCCCAGCTCACGATGTCGGTGGTCTTCGCACTCACGGCCCTCCTGTGGATCACCCGCTCGGACCTGGTGATCGGAGACTTTCGCATCCCGGGCTGGAACCGGCTGCTGTTCGGGCCCGAGGCGGCGGACCCTGCGTGGTATTCAGCGCACAAGAACGACGTCTCAGACGCCACGGTCGCGACGGTGATGGCGCTGCTCTGTTTCCTGCTGCCGGCGGGGGACGGCAAGGGCTCGATGCTGATGACCTGGCGCGTGGCGGTGCGCTTGCCCTGGGACGTACTGCTGTTGCTCGGGGCGGGATTCTGCCTGGCGAATGCGTTCAAGGTTTCGGGTCTGGACGTGGTTCTGGGCCAGTCCATATCGCCGCTCCTGAGCGGCCACTCCAGCTGGCTGATCGTCGGCTGCGTGGCGTTGCTCGTGAGTTTTCTGACCGAGTTGACATCGAACACGGCCACCACCGCCGTGCTGCTTCCGGTCATGGCGGCTGCGGCGGTAGATTGTGGGCGCAACCCGCTCCTGGTGATGCTTCCGACGACCATCGCCGCCTCGGCTGCATTCATGCTGCCCGTCGCGACGCCGCCCAACGCCGTGGTCTTCTCGAGCCGTCAGGTGCCCATGCCCGTGATGGCCCGCGCCGGGATCCTCCTGAACCTGCTCGCGGTGATCCTGATCACGCTCGTATTTGAGCTCTGGGTACGGCGGGTCTGGAATATCGGCGACGGCTTGCCCGATTGGGCCATGCCGTGAGTGCTCGAACACGGTTCCGTTCGGCGGCCCGCTCTGACATATTGGGGCATCCCGCATGAAGACGCTGATCTGGGTTCCCCTGCTGGCTTCTCTCGCCGCCTCCTGCCCGGGGCCGCGTGCGCGGCCGGGCATTCCCGCGCAGCACCTGTTGCTGGTCACGGTTGCGGGGCTGCGCGCAGACCATACTTCAGCCTGGCAGTACCATCGGCCCACGACCTATACGGAGATCGATGGTGGCCTGCGGGCGGCCGGCCGGGCTGTCGCCCTCGACGACCTCGCTGCGGAGGGCGTGATGTTCGCCCACACTTTCGCGCCGAGCGGTGACACGGACGTCGCGCTGGCGAGCATGCTGACGGGCTGCTCTCCGCTCGAGACCGGCATCATGATGGCCGATGGAGCGCGCGTCGCGGATAAGGTGAGCCTGGCTCAGGCGCTGCGCGCTGCCGGTTACCGCACGGCGGCATTCGTCACGGGCGAGACCCTGGCGGGGGCTTCGTGGGAGGCTGGATTCGACGTGTTCCAGCGCGGGGAAACGGATCGCGACACCCTGGGCAACGCACTCGACTGGGCCGGCGCGCACGACTTTGGAAACGGTCAGCAGGTGCTGCTCTGGGTGCACCTGGAGCAACCGACATTCCCGTTCTCACCGACGGAGATGGACGCGACCCTCGAGCGCGGTGGCGTGGTCGACTTCGCGCACCTCTTCACTGACCCCGACTACGCCGGTTCCGCCGACGGCAGCGACGCCTTCCGCAGCGCGGCGTTGAGTCCGGGGTCCGCGCGCCTGGAAGCGGCGGACCGGGATCAGGTGATCGCCCTGTACGACGGGGACGTGGCCCAGGCCGACCGCCTGTTACAGCTGTTCCTGGATTTCTACCGGTACGCCGGCGCATCCAACGAGCTCTGGGAGCGGACATTCCTGGTGCTCGCGGGAGTCGGCGGCGTGGAGCTGTTCGAGGCCGGTGCCCGGGACTCGCGCTCCTGGGGTGAGACCGGGCGCTTGAGCGATGCGGTGCTGCACGTCCCGCTGCTCATGCGCCATCCCGACAGCCTGACGGGTCGCCGTATTTTCGACCACGTGACGGAGCTGCAGGACCTCTTGCCGACGGTGCTCGAGTGGGCACAGGTGGCCCGCCCCGACGGCTTGCCGGGCCGCTCGTTGCTGCGCATCACCGATCGCGCCGGGAGTGGCTTCGTTGCGCGCGCGGCGTTCGGGTGCCGTGGTTCGGACGGACAGATCGAAGCGCTCACCGCCCGCGATGAGCGCTGGCGGTTGATCTGGACTCCCGCAGCCGAGCATCCGCTCGAGCTCATCGACCAGGTCGCGGATCCGCTCGCGCTCGACAACCTGGCCGATCAGCGGCCCGACGTCGTCGAGCGACTGCGTGCGCAGCTGGACGCCTGGCTGGAGTCCGGCAAGCGTCGCCCCGGTCTGGACCTGACCGCCTTCGGGCAGGGTTGAACGGCCGCTCCATCCCATGTCCAGAGAACGCGCCTGGCAGCTGACCCTGATCGCCACGTGTGTCCTGGCCATCGCCGCCAGCTTGTCCTTCTCGGGCCTGTTGCCGATCGAAGCGAGCGCCTTTCTGCGCCCCCTGTGTGCCGCGCCGATGTTGCTCATGCTCGCCGCCTTGCCGGCGCTGGCGCTCGCGTCCCCGGTCGAGCCCTCGTGGCTCAAGCTCGGCGCCCTGTCCGGGCTGCTGTCGCCATGCTGGATCGCCGCGTGGTACCTGGCTGCGCGCACCCTGCTCGCGCCCGACGCTTCCCTGAGTGTTGCCTGTGCCACGACCGCGCTGTGTGCGCCCGTGGCGATGCGGCGCCGTGTGGGCGGTGAGTCGATCGGTACACCCGCGTTCGCGGCATTGCTCCTGAGCGGTATCCTGGTCGCGGGCGTCGGACTGTTGCTCGCGGGCCTGGGCGCTACCGGTCGGCTCCTGCAACCCGGAGTGGTCTGGCACGCGGGAGTGGCCCAGGCCATCGGGCGCGGCGTGCTCGAGAACCCGTGGCTGGCCGGAACCGATCTGCCGACCCATCCATCGTTCGCCTTGCTCGGTCTCCTGTTCGCGCGCTGCCTGAACCTGGCCGAGCCCGGCGCCCTCGCCGCGATCAACCTCTGGTCCCTGGCACTCCTGCCGACCTTGCTCTACCTGTGGGCGGCACCGCTCTGGCGCGAGCCGCGGCGCGTGCTCGCGACACCCGTGCTCGCGCTGCTCGGGTGGAATGCTCTCGGCGGCGTGCTTCCATGGGGCTCCCTCGAGGCCGGCGCCTCATGGCCTGGTTGGGTGGCCCACGCGACCCCCGGGGTCGGGGCGGGGCAGGTCGTGCACGGGCTCGCCGGCTGGTTGAGCCCGGCTCCCTGGGTTCCCGCGCTGACCCTCGCTACGGGCGCGTGGATGTGCGCGGCGCATGCCCTGCGGCACGCGCATCGTCCCTGGGTCGGGTTGTGCGCCGTGCTGCATGCTGCCGCAGCCCTGGTCGATCCAGGCCTCGGCGCAGCCGCGATGCTCGCGACCGGCCTGGTTGCACTGCTGGCGCCCGGCTGTTCCGGCGTCCGACCGAAGGTCTTGCTGGCGCTCCTCTTTGCTGCCTTGCCGGTGCTCGCCCTCACGCGCGTCTTCTCACCGTGGGCCGAGCCCGCGCTGCCGCTCGCAGAGTGGCCCGGGCCGCTGGCCGTGCTCGTGCCGGCCGGGCTGTTCCTGGCCATGGCGGCAGGCCTTGTCGTCGCGCGAACCGGGCGCCCTCGGGAAAGCACGGATCGGACCCTGCTGCTGCTCTCCGGATTGGCGGCCTTGGCATTGCTGTGCATGCCCTTCACGCACCTGCAGAACCACCTGCGCAGCGCCGAGTTCGCACGCGCCGCGAGCCTGCCCCTGGCGTTGCTCGCGGCGGGGGGGCTGTTCGATTGGGTCGATCGAGGCGGTTGGAGGACTGCGGTCGGCGTGCTCCTGGGGCTGGCGCTCGCGATCGGTAGCACGCGCAGCATCGTTCATGTGGTGACAGGGTTTCGGGCACTCGCGAGTTCATCCGCTGCGGGCGAGCTGGACAACAGCGCGCGCAACCTGGCGCTGTGCTACGAGTGGCTGCGGGAGACTCCGGACCTGCGGGAGCACCGACCGATCCTCGTGCGCGAGGTCGCGAGCGCTCGTGACAGGATCGCCACCGAGCTGACGCCGCATCCCGCAGTGCTGGCCACGAACATGCCCATGTGGTGCGACCTGTTGCCCGAGCTGTCCCCGGCGAACTCGCGCTGGGGGCCGCGCAATGCACAGCTCCAGTCGCTCTTCAATCAGCGCAAGGACTGGAATCCGCGCATCGCCGACGAATGGCATGGCGTCGAGCGAACGATGGTCTTCGTGGTCGAGGAGAGCGATCGCAGGCGCACCCACCGCGGGGACCACGACGTGGCCGCACGCGGTGTCGAGCTGCGCCTGGGACGCCTCGGGGCCCGTCTGGAGCGCCGTTTTGGGGACGTGGCGGTCTACGTCATCGGGCCCTGACCCGCTCCCTGATCCGGCCAGCGGCAGGCCACTCAAGCATCCGTGGATTCGCGTCGATAGCCTCTTCGCATGTCCCTTTCACTGACGAGTCTGCTGTTCCTCCTCGCTCCGATCCACGTCCAGGCCCAGGGCCCGATGGGGGAGGTGCCCGTGCCTGCCGGAGTGCGCCAGGAGTACTTCGTGCTCGAGCGCGACGATACGGATTCGGCCCAGGGGCCGGTCGCGCTCGTCGTGCTGCGCAACACGCCCCACGCCCGCGGTCCGATCCGCGAGCGCGAAGTACGTTTCCGCGAGGGCCCGATTCACGTGCGCGAGGTTGAGAACACCCAGGCCGGACGCCCGCGCGCCATCTGGCGCGAGCGCGGGGCCACCTGGGGCCGGACGTGGATGGGAATCTGGCATCAGGATCAGAGCGTCCTCGCGACGACGCAGTGGGGCCCGGCGCTCAAGGTGCACGGTCTTCAGGAACTCGTCGAGCGCCCGTGGATGCCGCTCGAATTGCTCGATGCCTGCCGCGACAGCTGGCTCGATGGTCAGAGCTTCGATTGCCTGGACCCGCTCGCGGGTCGCATGGTCCAGCTGGAGGTCTCCATGCGCGAGCTCTCCGAGCCCGCGTCGGCCGAGTTCTCGAGCGCCCTGGGCGAGCGCAGCGTCGCGAGTCTGGCGAGGATGCACGACGGCGCGCGCCTGGTCGAATGGCATCGCTGCGACGGCAGCCTGGCGGGGCGCTTCTTGCTACAGGACGGCTCTCTGCTCGGCTTCCAGTGGCAGGCGGGCACCCACTGGGCGCGCAGTGTCAGCGAGGATGCCTACGCGGTCGTGCGCTCGAGCTGGTTTCCGGACCTCCCGGATCGCACGCTCCTGCTCGAAGACGCGCTCGAGACGCTGCGCCTGCGCTCACTCTGAAGGCGCGCCGTCACCGGTGCCCTTGGCGTTGATGCGCAGGGCCACCAGGCCGCCGATGAAGATGGCGACGTAGAGCTGACCGATCACGGCCTCGGCAGCACACAGGAACTCTGCGACGGGGCGCACCGGGGAGATGTCGCCGTAGCCCAGGGTCGTGAGGGTCGAGACGCTGAAGTAGAACATGGTCGTGTCGAGCGTCGCATGCACCCCGGTCGCAGAATCGGATAACAGCACTCCGGCACGCTGGTAGGAACCGGGCACCATGTGCTCGAGCGTGATGTGCATGAGCATGAAAGCCAGCGCCACGAGCAGGTAGACGTTGATGCCGCCCAGCACGACGTCCATCGATGCCTCGCGCTTGCGCGAGAGCGTCCGGATCAGCAGAACGATCAGGTAGATCAGGTAAACGGACCCGAACACGGTGCGCAGGGCCTCGGCCTCGAGCGGGTCCCCGGTGAGGTAGCGGGCCAACCAGGTCACGACCACGTTGATCGCAAGGAGAACCAGCGCGATGCCCAGCACGCCGCGGCTCTCACGGGCGATACCGAGGCCTGCGATCAGGACGACGATGAAGCCGACCCGGACGAAAGAGGCGCCGATACCACTCTCGTCGACAAAGGGCATCAGGCCGATGAACAGAACCAGTGCTACGAAGAGGGCCGTGTAGGGCCCGAACTCGCTGTCACTGCGCGGTCGGAAGATTTCCATGGGCCGACCTCAGGACCCGCTATCGGCGTCACTCGCCTCGGCGCTGATCACCTGTTCCTCCGCCGCCTGCCAGCCACCGCCAAGAGCACTGTAGAGCAGGATGTAGGCCAGCAACTCGTCGCGCACGGAGAGGGCCAGGTTGATCTCGGACTCGAAGTGCCCGCGTTCGGAGTCGAGCACCTCCAGGTAGCTGGTCACGCCGCCGTGGTAGCGATCCCGCGAGAGCTCCACCAGGCCGCGTTGAGAGGCCTCGAATTGCTCGCTCCAATCGCGCACCTCGCCCCGGCTCTGGCGACCGATCAGAGCATCCGCTACCTCACGGAAGGCGTTCTGAAGCGTCTTCGAGTAGCGCAACGCGGCCTCACGCTGCTGCGACTCGGACACGTCGACGTTGGCGCGCAAGCGGCCCGCGTTGAAGATCGGTAGAGAGATCGAAGGGGTAATGTCCCAGATGTCCGAGCCGCCGCTCGTCAGGTCCGAGAGGTCCTCGCTCGCCAGACCGCCGAACGCCGTCAGGCGAATGGAGGGGTAGAGCAGCGCGCGTGCCTCGCCGATGCGAGCGTTGGCCGCCACCAGGGCCTGCTCGGCTTGCCCGACGTCCGGGCGTCGCTCGAGCAGGTCGGACGGCAGGCCAATCGGAATGGAGATTTCGAAGTCCTGATCCATGAGCGCTTCCCCGCGCAGGATCGGGCCCGGTCCTGCCCCGGTCAGGAAGCGCAGCAGATTCTCCTGCTGAGTGATGCTCTGTTTCAGATCCGGGATCCTGCCAGCCGTGTCGAGCATGAGCCCCTGGGCCTGGTAGTACTCCGCCTTGTTGGAGACTCCCTGCTCCAGACGCAGGGAAACCAGGTCGAAGGACTTGCTGCGTGATTCCAGGTTTCTGCGCGTGATCTCGAGCTGGGCATCGAAGAGCAGCAGGTCGAAGTAGCCCTGCGCAATCTGTGCCACGAGACTCTGCATCACGGCTCTGCGTGCGTGCTCGGTGCTCAGCAGTTCTGCGCGCGCAGCCTCGGATGCGCGAGCGAACCGGCCCCAGAAGTCGAGCTCCCACGATAGGTTGCCGGAGACCAGCCATTGTTCCGATTTCCCATCGACGCCGGCCGGGAAGGCAAGCGCACCGTTCTCGGTCAACTTGCTGCTCTCGAAGGACGCGCCTGCTGCGACCTCCGGACGCTGGTCAGCGCCCGTAATCGTCACCAGTGCACGTGCCTGCATCACCCGTTCGGCGGCGATCAGGAGGTCGTAGTTGGCGCGTAGGCCCTCTGTGATCAGGCCTTGCAGGACAGGGTCGCCGAACGCTTCGGACCAGGCCAGATCACCGAACGTTCTCAGGTGCTCGGCTCCCGCATCGCTCACGGACTGGCCCCGGAACGACTCGGGTATCGGGGTCGTATCGGGGCGGATGTAGTCCGGGCCCATGGTGCAGCCGGCGGCCATGAGGGCGATGCTCGCGAGACTCAACTGGACCTGACTCATGCTTCACCTCCCGTCGTCGGAGCGGACAGCTCTGGGGTGCTTGTCGGGGGCTCCTTGGCCGCGCCACCCGACATCTTCAGGACCAGGCCCTGCAGCAGGCGGAACAGGACCGGAGTCACGAGCAATGTCATCACCGTTGCGGCGATCATGCCCCCGAACACGGCCGTTCCGAGGGAGCGTCGTGATCCGGACGCCGCGCCCGCTGCGAAGACCAGGGGCAGCACGCCCAGAATAAACGAGAAGGCCGTCATGAGGATCGGGCGGAAGCGCAGGCGCGCTGCCTCGACAACCGCATCGAAAACGCTCTCGCCTTCCTCGACCTTCAGCTTCGCGAACTCGACCACCATGATCGCGGTCTTCGCGGCCAGACCGATCAGCAGGACGAGCCCGATCTGGACGTAGACATCGTTGATGTAGTCCCGGAGCCAGGTCGAGACGAGGGCTCCGAACACGGCCACCGGCAGGCCCAGCAGCACCGCGAGGGGGATGACCCAGCTCTCGTAGTTGGCCGAGAGGAAGAGGAATACGAGCAGCAGGCCGAGCGCGAAGATCAGCGCCTGTGCACCGCCAGCCTGCTTTTCCTGGAAGGCTGTGCCTGTCCACTCGAAACCGTATCCCGACGGCAGTACCTCGGCTGCGATTTCCTCCATCGCATCGAGCGACTGGCCCGAGCTGTATCCGCTCGCGGCTCCTCCGGACACCTCGGCCGTGCGGAACATGTTGTAGCGCTGGATCAGGTCGGGACCGGTGGTGGAACCGAAGGTCGCGATAGTGCGGATCGGAAGCATGGCTCCCTCGCGGCCGCGCACGAAGATCTGGTCCAGGTTGTCGGGGTCGACCCGGAACTCCGGATCCGCCTGGGCCATCACCTTGTAGGTCCGGCCGAAGAGCGTCAGGTCATTGACCTGCACGCCACCCAGGTAGATCTGCAGGGCCTGGTAGACCGAGTCGATCGGTACCCCGAGCGTCTTGGCCTTGGCGCGATCGAGGTCGAACGAGACCTGCGGGACGTTGGCGCGGAAGCCGCTGAAGAGGCCCGCCAGTTCGGGCCGCTCACGGCTGGCGTGCACCAGGTCCTGACCGGCCTTCGACAGCTCCGCCATGGTGTGCGTTCCGGTGCGGTCCTGAAGCTCGAACTGGAAGCCGCCGGCGGTTCCCAGGCCCGGGATCGGCGGCGGTGCAAACGCGATGCCGAGCGCCTCGGGGTAGCCCGCCACGGTGCGGCGCACCTGTCCGATGATGGACTCGAGCTGGAGTTCCGGAGTGGCCCGCTCGCCCCAGTCATCGAGCATCAGAATCAGGCTCGTGTTGTTCGAGGTGTAGGCGCCCGTCAGCAGGTTGAGGCCGCCCAGGGTCAGGATGCTGCGCACGCCGGGGATTTCGCCCAGGTCACGCTCGGCGCGGGCTGCGATCGCGTCCGTGCGCTCCATCGAGGCCCCATCGGGCAGGATCAGCGCGCAGAAGAGGTAGCCTTGATCCTCATCCGGCACGAAGCCCGTGGGCAGCGTGTCGAAGAGCTTCCAGGAGCCGAAGCCCAGAGCACCCAGGATCAGCAGCCCGAACACGACCGTGCGCACGAGGAAGCGCGTGAGCCCGGTGTAGGCCCTCGTCGTCTTCTCGACGCCGCTGTTGAAGAGGCCCAGGCCCCAGCCGATCGGACCGCGCATCGGCTTGCCCTTGCGCAGCAGCAGGCGGCACATGGCCGGGGTCAACGAGAGCGCGACGACGGTCGAGAGCATGATCGAGACCGAGATCGTGAGGGCGAACTGGCGATAGAGTTCGCCGGTGATGCCAGGCATGAATGCCACCGGCACGAAGACAGCGCACATCACGAGGGACGAGGCGACGAGCACGCTCGAGACCTCCTTCATGGTGACCTCGGTGGCTTCGGTCGGACTCAGGCCCTTGCTGAGGTGGTGCTCGACGGATTCCACGACCACGATTGCGTCGTCCACCACGGTCCCGATCGCCAGGATCAGACCGAAGAGCGTCAGCATGTTGATCGAGAAGCCCAGCGTGCCGAAGAACGCAAAGGTCCCGAGCAAGGAGACCGGAATCGCGATCAGGGGGATGAGCGTCGCGCGCAGGCTGCCGAGGAAGACGAACACGACGATCAGGACGAGCACCAGCGCCTGGAAGAAGGTCACCACGACCTCTTCGATCGAGGAGCGAATGAACTTCGTGTTGTCGAGGGTGATGTCGTAGGCCAGTCCAGGCGGCATGCTGTCGCGCATGCCTTCCAGGAGGTCGCGGATGCCGTCAGCCGTCTCGATGGCGTTCGCGCCGGGCAACTGATAGACGAGCAGCACCGTTGCGGGCTTGCCGTTGAAACGCCCGAACGACGTGTACGACTTGGCCGCAAGCTCGGTGCGAGCTACATCCTTCAGGCGCAGGATCGAGCCATCGGGTAGCGTACGCAGGATGATGTTCTCGAACTCCTCGACCGTCTCGAGCCGGCTGCGGGCGTTGATCGAGTACTGAAACTCGACACCGGCCTTCGCGGGCGGCTGACCGACCGAGCCGGTGGGCAACAGAACGTTCTGCTCCTTGATCGCCTGGGTCACATCCGCAGCCGTCAGCCCGAGCTTGGTCAGCTTGTCCGGGCGCAGCCAGAGCCGCATCGAGTAGTCGCGCTGCCCGACGATCATGGTGCTGCCGACACCCTTCGTGCGCGCGATCGGGTCGACCAGGTTCAGCGACGTGTAGTTCGACAGGAACACGTCGTCGTAGGCGTCACCCTCGGAGAAAATCGAGATCGCCAGCAGCATGTCGGGCGACTTCTTCTTGATCGAGATGCCTGCGGCCACGGCCTCTGGCGGAAGCTTCGGGGTCGCCTTGTTGACACGGTTGTTGATGTCGACGTTGGCGAGGTCGAGATCCGTACCGACCTCGAAGGTGCACTGCAGCACGTAGCGTCCGTCGCTGGAGCTCTTCGAGGAGAAGTAGATCATGTTCTCCGCCCCGTTGACCTCGGCCTCGATCGCGGTGGCGATCGATTCCTCGACAACGCCCGCGTTCGCGCCGGGGTAGGTCACCTCGACCTCGACCATCGGCGGAGTGATCTGGGGGTAGAGCGATATGGGCAGAGTGACCAGCGAGAGTGCGCCCGCGACCAGGATCACGAGCGAGATGACCGTCGCGGCTACCGGCCGGCGGATGAAGAACTGACCCACGGATCTATTCCTTTTCCTGTGCGGGCTCGGACGACACGGGCTTGTCCATGGGGTTCACGGGCGATCCTGGTCGGGCCTTCAGCTGGCCTTCGAGGATGACGCGCTCGCCGGACTCGATGCCACCGGTGACGACAAAGCTGCTTCCCGAGCGTTCGACGACCTGAATGCCGCGCAGGGAGGCGATCGAGTCATCGCCGACGACGTAGACGAACTTGGCGCCCTGTTGCTCGATGATGGCTCGCTGGGGGACGAGCACCGCGTCGTCGTACACACCCACCTGCAGGCGGCAGCGGCCGAACTGGCCCGGGCGCAAGACACCAGAGGGATTCGGGAAGGAGGCGATCAACGTCAGCGTGCCGGTCAATTCATCGACAGCGCGGTCACCGAAGGCGATCTGGCCCTCGTGTTCGTAGATGCTGTCGTTCGCTAGCAGCAGTTCGATGGGGGGCAATCCCGCGGTCCCTTTGGTGGACTCACGTTTCCGCCGTCTCTCCATCAGGTCCAGATACTCGGCCTCGCTGATCGAAAACGTGACGTAGATCGGGTCGATGCTGGAGATTGTGACCAGCGGTGTCGCTTCGCCGCGCCCGACCAGGTTGCCCACGTCGACTCCGGTGCGGCCGACGAGGCCGTCGATCGGACTCGTGATGGTGCAGTACTCGAGGTCCAGCTTCGCGAGTGCCAGGGCTCCGGCCGCGGACTGGACTTCGGCGTCCGCCGTCATCAGCCCGACCTCTTCCTGGATGCGCGCGTTTTCGAGTGTCGCCTGCTGGGCATCCACCTCGGCCTGGGCGACTTCCTGGGCAGCCAGAGCCGTGTCCAGGTCCTGGCGCGGGACCGCGTCCTTCGCCGCCAGAGGCTCGAGTCGCGCCACGTCCTGCAACGCCTTTTTGAGGTTCGCCTGGTTGCGTACCAGGCCCGCCTCGGCGGCGCGTACGGAGACCTGCTCGCGCGCCAGTTTCAGGTGCGCGGCCGCCTGGGCTGCGAGTGCTTCAGCCATGGCCACGTTGGCCACATAGGTGCGATCGTCGAGCTCGTAGAGGCGGTCACCGGCGGCGACGGGCTTGCCCTCCTCGAAAGTCTGAGTCATCAGGACGGCCTCTACCCGTGCCTGGACCTCGACCGTATTCACGGCGCTGGTGCGCGCCACGAAATCCCGGTAGACGGGCACGTCCTTCGATGTCACTTCCACCACGACCACCGACGGGGGCGCGGCGGCCGGCTTGTCCATCGCCAGCGCCTCGTCCTCTGAACCGCAGGCCAGGAGGCCCAGTACCGCGACGATTGAAAGGGGACAGGCCCCAGGATTGATTCCACGCATGCCCTAGCTCTCCACAGAGGCGGTTCAAATCGGTCGAAGGTGAGCGCGGGATCATAGCGTTGAGCGCAGGGCAAGTCCGCCATGTTGCCGGGATTCGGTCGCAGCTCAGAAGCCTCGGGGTAAAACCGACTGCATCGTAGCCTGGGTTGCTAGCGGCGGCGCGTGCGCGACCAGACCGCGCGCAGGACGATCAGGGCGGCCACGATCACGAGCACCAGCTCGCCAATACGCAGAACCATGTGGTCGATGGCGGAGCGCGCGGTGCTATCGACGGTGCTCGCGACCTGGTTGATCTCCTCACCGCCCGCGATGGTGCGCACCTCGTCGAGCAGGCCATGCAATTCGTTGGCCGCGGCGGTCAGTTGCTCGGCCGTCTCGGCGTATTCGAGGATGTCGAATGGCCTGGCCGGCTGCACCGGTTCGCTCGCCTGCGCGGGCTCCGCGCCGCCCTCGTCGTTGGCCCCGGTCATGCTCGCGAGCATCTCCTGGAGTGCCTGGATGGTTGTGACCCAGGCTGTCCCCGCGGCCGTGAAGTTCTCCATGAGCTCCGTGGCTGCCAGGACCAGGGGCTCGAGCCGCTCGACCGTGCCGTTGGCCTCCTCGAGGGTGCGGCGCAGTTCATCGGGCAGCGCTTCGGCCACGGTTCCTATCTCGGTCGTGCTCTTTGCCACCTCGGCGATGCTCGCCAGCGCGCTGGCAACCTGCTCGCTGTTGCGCAGGTCGTGCATCGCGAGCTCCACCTGCCAGCGCAGGATGTCGGGCAATTCCACGACAGCGTCACGGAACGCGTTTGCTGACTCGGAGACCTCGTGGATTGCCACGGCCGTCTCACTCACGCCACCGAATGGATTCAGTTTCGACAGGGGGGTTGCCACCATCGAGGTCATGAAGGACCCGAGCGGTATCTCTGAGCCGTGGGTGCGGTGGAAGGCGAAGAACCGTTCACCGATCTCGTGATCATCGGCGAAGGATTCGATCAGGATGCGGGTCTCCTCCATTTCTGTGGGAGTGAGAAACGTGTTACCGATGTTCTCGACGCGCTTCACGAGACCGTCCACGGTCTGGCGCTCGATGAGTGCCAGGCCCGCAGTATCACCGTGCTCGGCATCCGCGTTCGAGTCCACGAAATCGACGATCTGCGCGCAGAGGGCCCATGTATCGATGAAGGTCACCTTGGCTTCAGGGTGATCCATGAAACTCCGGCAGAGCGGGACGAGGCGCATTTTCCACGTCATCGCGTTGCGTTGCGTGGCCGGGTCGCTGCTGCCGTTGACCACCAGATCTGACATTCTCTGGATGGCAGTCGAGAAGTCCTTGTTGAACGAGTCGAGCAGCAGGCGCAGTTCGTTTGCGGGGATGCTGACTGCACTGTCCCTGGATCCACCCGTTCGACATCCAGCGGGCAGGAGCAGGCCAGCAAGCAGGGCGCCAACCGTGGCACGTGTTTTCCAGGCGGGGTTCATCGTTGGCTACTCGGGTCCCAGTTTCTCGATGGTGACGTCCGCGCGATTTGCGAACACCTGCGGGAGACCCTCAATGCTCTTTACAT
>JBLHKW010000051.1:0-30983 GCA_047618565.1 Planctomycetota bacterium | reverse complement strand
GGACAGCGTCGCCCAGGAACTCCAGGCGTTCGTTGTTCCTGGCGTTATCGACCGAGGAATGGGTGAGCGCGAGCTCCAGCATGGCTGGATCTTCGAAGTCGTGGGGGATCGGACACATGGGCGTGGGGCGCGTTCAGATCAACCGTTCGTGTTCTGATTGCGCGAAGCGGTCGGTCATTCCGGCCAGATAGTCGCAGACCGCGCGCTCGAGACCGACCTCGTCGGCCCAGCGTTGGTACCAGGGCGCCAGTTCTTCAGGGTGGGCGGTAAAGGCCCCAAAGAGGTCCTCGAGGACGCGCGTCGCGTAGGTCAGGAAGCGCTTCAGGTGATCGTGGCGATAGAAGCGCCGGTAGAGGAAGCTGTTCAGCTCGGCGACCTTTGCGCTCATCTCCGGTCCATGCGCGATGAGGAAGCGCTCGTGTTCGCGCACCGCAAGGGCTGATACCGGAGCGGCCGCGCTCAATTGTGCGTGCGAGTGCGCGATCAGATCCTCGATCGTGATCTTGATGACCTCGTTCGCGACACGCTCGACGCGCAGCTTGAAGTCGTGGCTATCCTCGAGGAAGCCCGTGTGCCGTTCGGCCACGCGCGTGCGGGCGTCGCGCCAGATCGAGACCTCGTCCGTCAGCTCTTCCTCGGAGAACATGTGCGCCAGCAGCCCGTCCTCGAGGTCGTGCTTGTGGTACGCCGTGGAATCGGCCAGGTCGACCACCTGCGCCTCGATCAACGGGTGCCGCGGTCGCGGCAGGAAGTCCTCGGGCCAGTCTTCGTTGCTCTCGTGCTTCAGCAGCGACTCGCGCACCTCGCGCGTCAGGTTCAGACCCGGATAGGCAGGACTACGCCGCTCGAGCTGGTCGACCACGCGCAGCACCTGGGCGTTGTGTCGGAAGCCGCCGTGGGCCTCCATCAGGCCAGCCAGTGCGCGTTCCCCGCGGTGGCCGAAGGGCGGGTGTCCGATGTCGTGCGCGAGGGCCAGGGCTTCGCACAGGGGTTCGTTCACGCGCAGGGCGCTCCCGACGCTGCGGGCTACCTGGGATACTTCGATACTGTGGGACAGCCGCGTGCGGTTGTGGTCGCCCTCGGAGTTGACGAAGACCTGGGTCTTGTACATCAGGCGCCTGAAGCCCGTGCAATGCACGATGCGGTCCCGATCGCGCTCGAAGACCGTGCGCAGGGCGTCCGGTGCTTCCTCGAAGTGTCGGCCGAGGGAGTCCTCGCTGCGTGACGCGTAGGGCGCGAGCTCGTTGCGCTCTCGGGCGTGCTTCGTCGCCCGGTCGAGCAGGGGCGTTTGCGGGGGCTGGCCCGTGTCGATGGCGGTGTGCTCGGTCATGGCGAATCCGGTCCTCGTGGAGAGGACTCGGGTTACAGGCTTCCGGTGGCGGCGGTCCATCGAATATCCTGCGTGATTCTTCAGGAGGCCCGGTCGGGGCGCATGCGGGAGATTCTAGTACATGGTCGATAGCCCCTGGTACGTCGATGCCTTTAGCGCGGATTACCCCGCCGTCTACCCGCACCGGGATCAGGCCTCCGCCCGGCGCGAGGTCGACTGGATCCTGTCCCTGGGGTTCGGGGGCCGGCTGTTGGACCTGTGCTGTGGCTTCGGGCGCCACAGCGTGGCCCTGGCCGGCGCCGGATGTGACGTCGTCGGCCTGGATCTGTCCTTCGACCTGCTGCTACAGGCGTGCGGGCTCGAGGCCGGCGAGCTCGTGGCAGGACGCCTGTTGCGCGCCGACGCGCGCTTTCTGCCCCTGGCCGCAGGGGCCTGTGACGGAGTCCTGAACCTCTTCTCATCCTTTGGATACTTCGGCGAGGACGGCGACGAGCTCGTGGCGCGCGAGATCTCTCGTGTGCTGAAGCCCGGCGGACGGGCCCTGTTCGATCTCATGAACCCCGCGCGCATTCGTTCTGGCCTCGTACCCCATTCGGAGACCGAGCGCGACGGGCTCCGAATCGTCGAGAGCCGCTCCCTGGAGCAGGATGGCCGCCGCGTCGTGAAACAGGTCGACATCGAGATGCCCGACGGCAGCCGCCGCAGCTGGCGCGAGGACGTGCGCCTGTACGACCCGCCCGAGATCGAGGCTCTCCTGGGGCGCGCCGGGCTGCGCGTCGAGGTGACCTGGGGCGAGTTCGGGAATACGCCCTTTGGCCCGGAATCGGCCCGCCAGGTGGTCGTGGCCCGGCGCCAGTCCTGAGCGCCTGGGCGGGTTTCCGCCCTGCCCGGACGATCCTTGCGGGTGACACAGATAGGCCATTCTCTCGGGCCGGACAGCTCCTATACTCTGCGGCCCTCGCGGCGGCGGGCGAACGACTCCCGCCGTCATGCAACCATTATTTGGAACGCGTCATGCATAGCATCGTCTTCAGTGAACAGGCCCTCGAGCTGCGCGAGATCGCGCGCAAGATCGCGGATGAGCAGGTCCGTCCGGCCGCTGCGAAGTTCGACAAGGCCCAGGAGTACAACCACGAGGCCGCACGTGCTGTCGCCGATGCGGGCCTGTTCCGAACGTTCATCCCCAAGGAATACGGTGGGCACGGAGCCGGTATCCTGGCTCTGGCGATGGTTACCGAGGAACTCGCCAAGGCGGATTCGGGCTTCGGTGTGGCCTTCGCGGTCAACGCACTCGGGTCCTTCCCTCTGATCGTGGGCGGCACGGAGGAGCAGAAGAAGCACTGGTTGCCGATGGTCGCAGCGGGCGAGAAGTTCGTGGCCTTCTGCCTCTCCGAGAAGTTCGCGGGCTCGGACGCCCAGGCGCTCTCGGTGCGCGCGTACGAGGACGGTGACGACTACGTCATCTGCGGCGAGAAGAAGTGGACCACGAACGGTGGGGTTGCGGACCTCTACACCGTCTTCTGCGTGACGGACCCCGAGTCCCGTTCGCGCCGCGTGAGCGCTCTGATCGTCGAGAAGGGCACGCCCGGATTCGAAATCAAGAAGGTCGAGGACAAGATGGGAATCCGCTGCGTTCCCGTAGTCGAAACCCACTTTGACGGTGTTCGCGTTCCGAAGGCTAACCTGATCGGCGGCCAGCCTGGACGAGGCTTCAAGCACGCGATGATGACCCTCGACCTGGCTCGCCCGGGTGTGGCAGCTCAGGCCGTTGGGGCGGCTCAGGGCGCGCTCGATCTGGCCAATGCCTACGCCAACCGGCGCAAGAGTTTCGGGAAGCCCATCAGCAACCACCAGATGGTGCAGCAGATGCTGTCCGACATGGCCATGAAGACCGAAGCCTCGCGCTATCTGGTCTACGCGGCGGCTGCAGGCATCGACGATGTCGGGCCGACACCGGGCAACAGCAAGATGGCGGCCATGGCCAAGTGCTACGCCAGTGACGTCGCGATGGAGGTCGCCACGGACGCCGTGCAGGTCTTCGGTGGGTACGGCTTCATGGAGGACTACCCGATCGCGAAGTTCTTCCGCGACGCCAAGATCCTCCAGATCTACGAGGGCACCAACCAGGTGCAGCGGCTCGTCATCGCGCGCCACCTGATCCGCGAGTCGGCTGCCCTCGACCACCTGCAGGAGTACATCCCGCAGGAGGTCCAGCAGACCTACGAGGCCAACGTGCCTCAGAAGGCCTGATCTTCGTCCGCGCAGGGGCCAGGGGGCTCCACCGCAGGTGCGTTCGGCCGATCAGTCAGGGGCCGTAGGCCCGTGTCGGGTTCTATCTACAGCCTGCATTACGGGATACTTACACTTCTGCGGAGCCGTGGCCTGGAGGCCCGCTATGGCTCCTCGGCCCGCCCCAGCGGCCTGCAGGTCGCGTAAGAGTTGCTCGCTGGCCGGGACCGGAACGTTCGGGTTCGCGGGTGGTTACGGCTAATCAGCCTGAGGAGTGTCCCCATTCCTGGTGCTCAATCCCAATCGCAAGTCGCACATCCGCCACTACACACGTAGTGCATGTGTGTCCCGCAATGGGCCACCGGGTAGGAGAGATCAAAGATGAAAATCCCCCAGAAAAACTCACTGATCAGCAACGATGAACTCGACGTGAGGCTCGACCGCCTCGCGCAAGACCCCGACACGTTCGCGCGCCGCGCGCGCACCCTGGCCAAGCGCTTGCACCATCAAGGCGTTGACCTGGAGGTCGTTCCGCCCGGATCGTGGCGGCGCGATGACACCCGCGTGACGCGAAATCGCGTGGCTTCGGTCGAGGAGCAGCTGCGTACCGAGATCGATCTGATCGAGACTATGGATCGGGCCGCCGAGGCGCGTCTGGCACGGCGTATCGAGTGGGCCCGCCACCGATTGGACGTTGCTCTCGAGGACGAGGGTCTGACGGACGAGGACATCGATGGCGCCGCGTTGCACTACGACCCGTCGACGTTCACCGAAATCCGTTCCGCAGAGTGCATGTTGCCTCCGCCTGTGTGTCGTCGCTGGAAGGAGCTGCACGCGCTGCGCACGGAACTCGTCGAACGCAACCTCTACCTGGCGCTGATCAATGTCGAGCGCTACGCACATCTCAGCTTGCCGCGCCTGGATCTGATTCAGGAAGGCTCCGCTGCGCTGTTCCGAGCGGTCGACGGATTTGACTGGCGTCGCGGCCTGCTGTTTCGGACCTATGCGGTGCACTGGCTCAACCAGGCGTTCCGCAGCCACCTCTACAACTTTGGCAACACGGTGCGCGTGCCGGTCTACTTGCAGAAGGCCATGAAGCATGTAAAGCTGGCGATCCAACGCCTCGGGGACTCCAACGCCACGGCGGGGGAGATCGCCAAGGAGGCCGACCTGGGCGTGAATCTTGTCGAGAATGCTCTCGCGGCGACGCGCAGCACGCTCTCGATGGACTCGCCTCTCTCCGACGAGGACAGCAACGGGCTGGCCGGGTTGATCGCCGAGGATTCAGAGGGCGTGTATTCCAACAGCATGGAGGACGTGTCCCTTCAGGCTGGTATCGAGGATGCCATGAACCGCCTGGGCGAGCGCGAGCGTTTTGTTGTCGAGATGCGATTCGGCATCGGCAGCCAGCGCGAGCACACGCTCTCGGAAGTGGCCAGCGAGCTCGGGGTCAGCCTCGAGCGGGTGCGACAGATCCAGGTCCGTGCGATCAGCAAGCTGCGCACGCCCGGGTTGCGCAAGGCCGTGGATCCGTTCCTGTAATCGCGGTCGATCACGCGCCCGAAGAACTCGCGATCCGTGAGCTGCCGATGATCGGTGGCGCGCGGATCGCGGCTACTTGGGCGCGGTTTGATGGATCTTCCGATCCTGATCCAGCGCCCGACCTATAATGCAGCCACCGATGGAAGCGTGGACTGGAAGGACTGAGCGCCTGGTGACCGGCGCCGGCTACGGCAGGCGCCAGGGTGATGCCCCGGCGTTGACGATGGACGCGCGCGACGTGCGCACCTCCTATCTGGACTTCGTTGGCCGGCCACCCTTCGAGCGCGAGCTGCGACGCTGGTCGGGCATGAACCGTCACGCGCTCGCGACCGCGTTGCTGGGTTGCGAGGAGTTCTGGCAGCACTGGATCAGTGAGCAGCTCTTCTACCTGATGCTGATCGACAACTTCCGCCCGTCGGGAGATGCTATCGAGGAGCTCCCGGCTGGGCTGGCGACCCACCTGCTCACGCCACGGGAAGCACTGCACCGTCTGGTGTTGTCGTCGAGTTTCGACCTGCGCAACCCTGGCGCGGACACCTTCGTCACGGTTGTGATGGAACAGCTCGTCGGTCGCGTCGTGCAAAGCAGCAAGGGCGAGCTCGCGGGGGGCAAGGCGGCCTACGACGGGCGCGAGGCACGTTTCCTGGGTAAGCCGGCCAGCAACCAGGCGGACGTCATCCGGATTGCGATCGAAGATCGGGCAGCCACCGCGCACCTGCTGGAGCGCGAGTACTGGCGCATCTTGCACCGCGCACCCGATCCGCGCGAGCTGCGCGGCTGGATCCGCGAGGTCCATCGGGAGCCGTCGCGGCTGCTGGAGGTGATGCGACTGTGGTATCTCTCGGAACCCTACGACCGGCGTCTCGAGCAGCCCGTGGCGAAGCCCAACCGGCTCTTTGTGCGCAGCCTCTTCGTGGACCTGATGGGGCGCGTCCCGACGCAAGATGAGCTGGAACCACTGCGTTCCGCGCTCGATGGCCTGGCCGACTCGCGACCCCTGCGATCAGTTGTCGTACGTGCGCTGATCGGGTCCGAGCTGGTCACGCTGAATACAAAAAAGAGCATCTCCAATCCGGAGGCATGGGTCAGCGGACGGTTCGAGCGCCTGCTCGGGCGCACTCCGCAGCCCTCCGAACTGGAGGTCTTTGTCGAGGCATTCGCCGACGAGAGCTGCGGCCTGGATACGATCCTGTACGCGCTCGTCTCGGGGACCGAGTACCAGAGCTATTGAGATGACCGATCCAATGCATCCGAATCGTCGAGAGTTCATCAAGCAGGCCGCCGGGGCAGGCGGGCTGCTGGCTGCGAGCCCGATGCTCGCTACCGGACTGGCGCGGCCGTGGATCTCGAAGGGCAAGACCAGGCATATCGTTCTCATCGCCTTTGCGGGGGGCGTGCGCACGAAGGAGACGTTCGGGCGCGAGTCGAACATCCCGCAGCTCAAGGCACTCGCGGACGAGGGCGTCCTGTACACGCGGGTACGCACCTCGAACCTGGGTCACTTCGGTGCCGGACTATCGGTCTTCACCGGCGTCTCGGCGGCACGCGGCATCCGAGAGAACAGTCCTGGTTCCGAACCGACCCTCTTCGAGTACCTGCGCAAGGGGCTTCGGCTGCCCGCGGGCGAGGTCTGGGTGACCACCTCAGGGGGCGCCCAACAGGTCAATTACGCCTCGAGCTTGCACCCGAATTACGGACCGGATTTCGGCGCGACCACGCTCGACGGCGACGGCATCTTCAACGACGAGTTCAAGCGTTTGCTGGCTGGCTACGGCATGCCGCATGAGCTCGGTGCCGGTGAAGAGCGTGCCCTTGGACGTTTGCGCGGAGCTCTTTCTGGCGCCGGTCAGCTGTCGCAGGCCGCCCTCGATTCGGCGGCCCGAGTGGAGTCCTACATCATGCAGGAGCTCACGCGCGGAACCGCCGAGCTCTCAGGATCGAATGCAGCCGACATCAAGGCGCTGACCCTGGCCCGCAACCTGCTCAGTGTCTTTCGGCCCACCGTGGTGGGCGTTGTGCTTCAGGATGCAGACGTCGCACACCGGTCGTTCAACGGGTACGTCGAGGTCATCCGCCGCAACGATGCGGCCGTGGGTGAGATCATGAGCGTGATTCGCGAGGACCCGCTACTGGCGGACTCCACCGCTGTCGTGGTGTTGCCCGAGTTCGGGCGGGACCGCGACCTGAACATGCGCCGCGGGCTCGACCACGGCGACGATTCCGACGATCTGAACTACGTCACCTGCACCGCCTGGGGCCCGGACTTCGGGCGCGGCAAGGTGATCGATGACGACGTGCGTACGATCGATATCGTCCCCAGCTTGTGTCAGCTGATGGGCGTGGACGCACCACATGCGCGTGGCCACAAGCTGCCGGGCCTGTTGATGTGATCGACGCACCGACGTCCGTCAGGGCCGGCCATGCAATTGCGTTGCTACTGGCCATGCTTGCGGCCCTTTGTCTGGGCCACGCCTCGCTGGCCCAGACGCTGCCCGACGATGGCTCTTCGGGCTGCGTGCGCTGCCACTCGGGCATCGAGGAGATGCATCCGGAGGCGGAGCTCTCATGCGTCGATTGCCATGGTGGCGATGCGAGTGCACGGTCCCGGCGCGATGCGCACGTGGCGCCACGCTCGGCTGCCTCTGCCGGCCCCGTGGAGCACCTGGCTGACATGGACACGGATCTCGCCTGGCGTCAGTTCCGGAACCCGATGGACCTGCGAGTCGTCGAGCGTACGTGCGCGGAATGTCATCCGAAGCTGGTGAGTCACCTCGCTTCGAGCCTGCACGGGACGACGTCCGGACATCTGTCGGATGGCTTCTACGAGGTCGGGCTACTGGACGCCAAGCGTTCCGCCTACGCCATCTTCGGCGAGTCGCGCGCCCAGGGACAGGGCGGTGAAGTCGATCGTCTGGTGCCCCTGCCCGAGTTCATCCGGCGCAGCGGCGAGCAGACCCTGGCCCAGCATTACCCGGACCTGGTGCGCAAGGAGTGCATGCAATGCCACCTCTACTCCGAAGGCCGTGGGCTGCGCGGCCGCGTCGGGTTCGATGGTGACTACCGCGGTCAGGGCTGCGCGGCCTGCCACGTCGCGTACGATGTCGATGGTCTGAGCCGCTCGCGCGATGCGCAGGCCGTGCGGCTCGAACCGGGACATCCGCGAGCGCACGTGATGACGAAGGCGCCGTCGACCGAGACCTGTACGAGCTGTCACTACGGCGACGCCTCGATCGGCATGCAATTCCGTGGCCTCTCGCAGTTGCCACCGCGCGCAGTGGGTGGCCCCGACGTTGCGGGGTCCACGGACCGCCTGCTGAACCGGAGCTTCTACATGAACGACCCCGGTGTCGTGCCCGCCGACGTGCACCACCGGGCCGGGATGCACTGCGTCGACTGCCACACCTTGGGCGACGTGATGGGGGATGGGGACCTGCATGGAAACATGGAACACGCGGTCGAGGTCTGGTGCCAGGGCTGCCATGGCACGTTTGAGGAGCGTAGTCAGCTGCTGACCGAGCGGGGGAATCGGATCCGCAACCTGTTCCGGCGTGGTGAATCCGTGTTCCTGCGCAGCAAGGTGACGGGCGAGGAGCACCGTGTCGTCCAGCTGGTCGACGTGCTGGACCCGAGTTCGCCCGATCACAACCCGCGTGCGGTCGCCGCGATGACGCCGGCGCACGCCGATATCGAGTGCTACACCTGCCATTCGGGCTGGAACCCCAATTTCCTTGGTTTCCATTTCTACCGCAACGAGGCCCTGACCCAGCTCGATCTGGTCAGTGGCCGGCGCACGGCGGGCCGCGTGACCGTGCAGGAGAAGGTCTTCGCCACCTGGAAGAGTTTCTACGCCGGGCTCGACGAGGCGGGACGCGTCGCGCCTTACCTGACAGGCTTCTCGAGCATGGGTACGGTCGATGCCAAGGACGGGCAACGCGTGCTGGACCAGGTCATGCCCGTCACGGCACGCGGGCTCTCGGGCATGACGATGGTTCACCATCAGTTGCACTCGGTGCAGTCCAGCGCACGTGCATGTGTCGAGTGTCACCGCTCGGCTGCCACCTGGGGGCTCGGTTCGCCGAACTTCCGCCTGACCCGCGGCCTGGCCTTTGTCGCTGGGCGGCGCGGTATAGAGGTCGTGGCGCTCGCGCGCGAGCAGCTGAGTGCGTCGGTTCCGCTGAATCGCTTCGTGTTGCCGGACGTGGTCGACCTCGAGCTCGACGTCGACCCGCTCCAGGGCCACGCTCGCATTCTCTATGCGTCCGAGGGGGCACGTGGCATCCACGTGCTGGATGTGGTTGACCCCCTGCACCCGAGACGGATCGCATTCGTTGCCACTCCTTCGCCACGCGGGATGGCGCGCGCAGGGGACTACCTGTACTGCGCCGATGGCTGGGCGGGACTGTCGATCTTCGACGTGTCCGCGCCCGAGGAGATCCACCTGGTCGGGCGTGCTCCCACATTCGATGCGCACGAGGTACGCGTCAGCTGGCCTTTTGCGTACGTCGCGGATGGCGTCGGCGGGCTGGCCATCGTCGACGTGCGCGACGCGACCCGCCCGAGGGTCGTGGGCGGCCTCGAGACGCGGCCGGCGGGCGTGACGACCAGCGCGAGTGGATCGGGAGAGAGCCAGGTGATCGATCTGCGCTTGTTGTTCCAGAACAGTCGTCCGCAGCTGGATGAAACAGGCGCGCCAGCGGGCGATCGCAGCCCGGCGAGGCATCTGTGTGCCATGCTGGACGCAGAAAAGGGCCTGATCCTCGTGGATGTCACCGAGGCGCAGCGCCCGGAAGTGCTCTGGCCGCCGACCTTCGGCCACGCCGGGTTGCTTCCGAGCGGACCTTCGATCGAGTACCGCTCCGTGAGCATGCTGTCGCACGTGGACCTGGCCAGCCCGCAGGGTGGGCGTCCGATCGTCGAGAGCGATTACGTCTACCTGCTCCAGGAACTCCGTCGCGGCGGCGGCGGCCGCCGGTCGTGGCTGTACGTACTCGACGTGAGCGATCCAACTGCGGTCGTGAGTGTGGCACGTACGCGCGTCGGTGCGGCGACCGAGATGCTCGTGCCCGCCGCTGTCTACAACCCGCCATTTCTCGAGACCGTGCTGCTCGCCGCAGGGCAGGACGGCGTGTCGATTCTGGATGTGTCCAGCTCGAATGAACCGCGCTCTCAGGGTGTGCTGACGACGATGCGGGATGCCTACGCCGTCGTGCTGGAAGAGTTCCCCATGGACCGCATGGTCGATGAGGCGGGCCGCGAGCTGAAAGATGTGAGCCACGCAGCGTCACGCTGGCTGAACAAGCGGGAGGTCGACGCGGTGCTGGGCGTCTCGGGCGAGGCGCTCGGGACACTCGGGCCCGAGCGCTTGCCTTCAGGATTGCCCGGTGAGCGCACGCGCGAGTTTCTGGAGACGCACGACGAGGACGGCGATGGGTGGCTTTCGGCGGACGAATGGGACGACGAAGCGGAGGATGGCGACCTGGACGGAAATGGCTTTATATCGCTATTGGAGCTCGCTCATGCACAGTTATCTTGGGTCGATGCGCTGGAATCGAGCAGCGGTCCGGAGCGCTATCAGAGGACACGCGTGGACAGTGACGGTGACCTCGCACGGCTACTCGACGGCATCGATGCGAACATCTTCGATTTGAACGGTGACCATGAGCTCGATCAGCGCGAGATGGAAGCGGCCTTCTTCGCAGCCCTCGATCTGAGTGGAAACGAGCGCCTGGACCGTGACGAGCTCTCACGTCATCCGGGTCCTTTGCGACGCATGCGCTACGGGAACTTTGATGGACTGGTCCGCAGCGGCTGGCGCAAGGTGGCGACGGGCGGCTTCCTGCACCGTCGCGATTTCGACCTGCGCCCGGAGGACTGGGACGCGCTCGACGTCAATGACGATGGCGTTGTGCAGCTTCCCGTTCCCGCGGACCCCGAGCGGCAACGTCGGGGTTACGTGCCACAGCCGAGCGAGTGGCCCACACGTCAGCCGCGCGCGACAGGTTTGCCTCCGGACATCACGGCCGAGGCTCTGCTGACTGCGTTCGACCGGGATGGCGACGGCTGGTTCAGCCGCATCGAACTGGATGCTCGTCCGGATCTGTTCGTGCTGATGGACCGTGATGGCGACGGCCGGGGTGATGTCGGCGAGATCGCGTACCTGTTGCGCTTGGTCTCGGACGGTGGGGTCGACGTCAGCCCGGATACATTCGAGCTGCGCTGGGACCTGGATCGGGACGGGCGCATCGACGAGGCCGAGATGCCCCTCGATTGGGAAGCGTTGCTCCGGATGCAGGCGCGCTGACCGGGACTGGCTCCGCCGCGGGCGGACGTAACTCCTTGCCAGCTAAAGCCTGAGTCCATGGGGGCAGGCCAGAAACGGGGACATCTGGTACCCTCCCCGGCTCGGACCTGTGTTCCAGATGCTCGATCCCTCCTCCAAGTTCATTCCTGGCAGCCCGGCCACCGCGACCGCAAGGCCGCGGCGTGCTTCCAAGCCGCCGTGGCTCAAGGTGCCGCTGCCCACGGGCGACGGATACCGACGGCTGAAGTCGCTGACTTCGGAGTTGAACCTGCACACCGTGTGCGAGGAGGCGCGCTGCCCCAACATCGGTGAGTGCTGGAAAGGGGATCACGCCACGATGACCCTCATGGTCCTGGGGGACGAGTGCACACGACGCTGTCGATTCTGCGCGGTCAAGACTGTCCAGAGTGCGCCCGCGCCGGACCCGGATGAGCCGTCGCACGTGGGTCAGGCCGTCGCGCGGCTGGGCCTGGGCTACGTGGTGATCACGAGCGTCGACCGTGACGACCTGGTGGATGGCGGCGCCGGGCACTACGCCGAGTGCGTACGGCAGATCCACGACCTGGCGCCGGATACGGTGGTCGAGACCCTCATCCCGGACTACGTGGATGCGGACCTGGACCTATTGATGATGGCGCGTCCGGATGTACTGGCCCACAACGTCGAGGTGGTCGATCGGTTGCAGCGCAAGATCCGCGATCCGCGCTGCTCTTTCGAGCGGTCCCTGAAGACCCTGGAGCAGGCCAAGCGGCTGGTCCCGGGAGTCTTCACCAAGTCCTCGATCATGCTGGGGTTGGGCGAGACGCACGAGGAAATCGAGGAGTCCATGCGTGCCTTGCGGAACGTCGGAGTCGACTTCCTGACCCTCGGCCAGTACCTGCGTCCGACCCACCAGCATGCTCCCGTGCGTGATTACGTGGAGCCGGGGCGCTTCGATGCGCTCGAGACCCTGGGTCGGTCGATGGGATTCCGGTACGTGGCTGCCGGGCCGTTGGTGCGCTCCAGCTACAAGGCGGGGGAGTTCTTCGCCAGTCGTCTGGTGCGCGCGCAGCGGGCCGGTGAAGCGGCGCCCGATCGATCGTCGAATGGCCATCAGAGCCCCCTCAGCTGAGCTTTCTTGTATATGGAACAGAGCCAACCCCTGTTGACCGTCATCGAGCCTGACGGCGGAACGAACGGGTTCGACCCCGGTCTGAGCGACGATCAGCTCGTGCATTGCTACCGGACGATGCTGTCCGTGCGCGCGTTCGACGACATCTGCATGAAACTGCAGCGAGCGGGGCGCATCGGGTTCTCGATCCCCAACCGAGGTATCGAGGCGACCCAGGTGGGTGCCGCCAGCGCGCTTGAGAAGACGGACTGGCTGTTCCCGAGCTACCGTGACTTCGGGATGGCGCTCTACCACGGTGTTCCGGCCGTGGAGATGATGCACAACATGTTCGGTAACGCGAAGGACTCGGCTCGCGGCCGGCAGATGCCCGTGCACTTTGGCTTCACCGAGCCGATCCACTTCGTCTCCATTTCCTCGCCGATCGGAACCCACATTCCACAGGCGGTCGGAGCGGCCAAGGGCTTCCAGATGCGCGGCGAGAGCCATGTGTGCCTGGCAAGTTTCGGCGACGGAGGCACCTCGAGCCTGGGCTTCCACTCTGCCCTGAACTTTGCCGGCGTATGGAAATCGCCGGTGGTCTTCCTCTGCCAGAACAACGGTTGGGCGATCTCTTGCGCGTCCGAGGACCAGACCGCATCCGATGGTTTTGCGATCAAGGCCGAGGCCTACGGCATTCCCGGTGAGGTGGTCGACGGCAACGACCTGCTCGCCGTGCGCAAGTCCGTCGGCGCGGCGGTAGAGCGCGCGCGCGCGGGTCAGGGGCCGACCCTGATCGAGGCCAAGACCTATCGCATGGGCGGGCATTCGACCTCCGATGACCCGTCGAAGTACGTGCCCAAGGAAGAACTGGACAAGTGGGCCGAACGCGATCCTGTCGAGCGATTCCGCAAGTTCCTGGAGAAGCGCGGCATCTGGACTTCCGCGCTGGAGGACAGCTTGCAGGCTTCCGTCACCGACGAGGTGGCCCAGGCCGCGAAGGCGGCAGAGCTGGTCGAGCGGCCTGCTCTGGAGACCGTTTTCAGCGACGTGTACGCCACCCTGCCGGCTCACCTGCGCAAGCAGGGTGAGACCGCATTCGATCTGGCGAAGCGCAAGGGCGAGGCCCTGTCCGGCGAGGGCGAGTTCCCGCTCTGAGACCTCCGGGTTCCCCACCACGACTCACACGAGACCGAGATTCACCGAAGCGAACCATGGCCAACCTGACCCTCATTCAAGCCGTAAACGATGGCATGAAGACGATCATGCGGAAGGACCCTTCCGTACTCGTGTTCGGAGAAGACGTCGGACCCAAGGGAGGCGTGTTTCTCGCCACCGAAGGGCTGACCAGCGAGTTTGGTCCCGAACGCTGCTTCGATACCCCGCTCTCGGAAGACGGGATAGTCGGTACCGCCATTGGGATGGCGATGAACGGGTTGCGGCCCGTCGCAGAGATCCAGTTCCAGGACTTCATCTTCCCGGCCTTCGATCAGATCGTCTCCGAGGCGGCCAAGCTGCGCTATCGTTCCGGCGGCCAGTACACGGCGCCGATGGTCATTCGCACGCCCTACGGCGGCGGCATCCGTGGTGGCCTTTATCACAGTCAGTCGGGCGAGGCCTACTTCACGCACACGCCCGGGTTGAAGGTCGTGATTCCGTCCACGCCCTATGACGCCAAGGGGCTCCTGATCGCCTCGATTCTGGACCCGGATCCGGTGATCTTCATGGAACCCAAGGCGCTCTACCGATCGGTCAAGGGTGAGGTGCCGGACGGACAGTACACGGTGGACCTGTCGACCCTGCGCACGGTGCGCGACGGTCGCGATCTGGTCGTGTTTTGCTACGGCGCGATGGTGCCGATCGTCGAGAAGGCCGCTGAGACGGCCAGCGCGAAGGGTATCGATACGCGTGTCGTCGACCTGCGCACCCTGCTGCCCCTGGACGAGGACGGTGTGCTCGAGCACGCCAAGCAGACCGGCCGTGTCGTCGTCGTTCATGAGGCGCCACGCTTCTGCGGCTTCGGTGCAGAGATTAGCGCCTTGATTGCGGAGCACGCGATCGAGTACATGGAAGCTCCAGTGGCACGCGTCGCGGGCTTTGATACTCCGTTCCCGAATACGCTTGAGCACCACTACCTTCCGGATGACCGGCGTGTGCTCGATGCGATTGAGCACGTCTACAATTTCTGATCCATGCGTCGAGCCAGTGCCCGCGTAGAGACCCAGCGAACCCCGAACGACTTGCGATCATGATCGAGTTCAAACTGCCGGACATCGGAGAAGGCATTGCCGAAGGCGAGATCGTCAAGTGGTTGATTCCGGAGGGTGCCTCTGTGGACGAGCATCAGCCGGTCGTCGAGGTCATGACCGACAAGGCAACCGTTGAGATTCCCGCGCCTGCCGCGGGAAGCGTGACGAAGTTCCTCGCCGCGGAGGGGGACACGGTCCCCGTGGGGACGGTCATCTTCAACCTCGAGACCGCGGTTGGCGGAGCGTCGACGGCCCCGGCTGCGGCCAGCGCTCCGGCGTCGAGTGCGCCCGCTGCCGCTGGCGGCGAGGTACTCGAATTCCGGCTGCCCGACATTGGCGAGGGCATTGCCGAAGGCGAGATCGTCAAGTGGATCGTCGCTGTCGGAACCGCGGTCGAGGAGCATCAGCCGGTCGTCGAGGTCATGACGGACAAGGCTACCGTCGAGATCCCCTCACCCGCAGCGGGTGTCGTGATCCAGCAGCTCGCCGCAGAAGGCGAAACGGTTCCGGTGGGGCAGGTGATCTTCCAGCTTCAAAAGACTGGGAGCGCAGCGGCGTCTGCAGCTCCCGCGGCAGCTCCCGCGGCGGCTCCCGTGCGGTCCGCCGCTACGGCGGCCCCAGCAGCGGCGGCGCCCCGGCCCTCTGGTGCGAAGGTCCTGGCGGTCCCCAGTGCGCGGCGGCTTGCGCGCGAGCTGGGTATCGACCTGGCGCTCGTCGCGGGTAGCGGGCGAAACGGAGTCGTGCGACGGCGCGATGTCGAGGGTCACTCGCAGGCAGCGCCCGTGGCAACACCTGCTGCCAGCCCGGTGCCGGCTTTTGTGCCTGCGCCCCAGCTATCAGGCGGGCAGGAGCAGCGCACCCCGTTCCGCGGCGTTCGCAAGAAGATTGCGGAGGCCATGGTGCGCTCCATGAGCACGGCCGTGCACTTCACCGTGGTCGAGGAGGTCGACGTCACGGATCTCGTAAAGCTTCGTGGTCAGGCCAAGGAGATCGGTGCCCAGTCCGGCATCAAGGTCACCTACATGCCGTTCATCATGAAGGCCACGGCGCTGGCGCTGGCGAAGTTCCCGATGCTGAACGGGCGCCTCGACGAGGACAGCATGGAGATCATCAACCCGGGGCACGTGAACCTGGGTATCGCCACGGATACGGCGAACGGCCTGATCGTGCCTGTGATCCCGAACGTGCAGGCGAAGGGCATGCTGCAGCTTGCCGCGGAGCTCGGAGATCTCGCCGGTCGCACGCGCGAGAACAAGATCCGTCCCGAGGAGCTGCGCGGCAGCACCTTCACCATCACCAATGCTGGCAACATCGGCGGCATCCTCGCGACACCCATCATCAACTTCCCGGACATCGCCATCCTCGGCGTACACCGGCTGATGAAGCGTCCCGGCGTGGTCGAGACCCCGGATGGCGACCGTATCGAGGTGCGCCAGTACATGAACTTCTCGACCAGCGTCGACCACCGCTTAGCCGACGGCGCAGACGCCGCGCGTTTCCTGGCTTACCTTCGAGTGCTGCTCGAGACACCCGGGTTGTTGGCTCTCTAACGCGCCGTGTCCTCGCCGCTTCAGTTCATCGACCAGGGTGGCAGCCCTGTCGGGACCGTGCCCGAGATCGCGCCGGCGTTGCTGCAGCGGCTGTTCCGGTCGATGTTGCGGGCACGTTGCCTGGACGGCCGCATGTTCAAGCTGCAGCGTGCCGGGCGGGTAGGATTTGTCGGGACTGCGCGTGGGCTCGAGGGTGCGATCATCGGCTCGGCCGCGGCTCTCGGTGAGGAGGACTGGCTCTGGTCTGGTCTGCGCGAGGGGTGTGCTGCGTTGATGCGTGGCCTGCCGCTGTTCGAGTACGTGGCGCAGATGTACTGCAACGCGAACGACACGGCCAAGGGTCGGCAGATGTGCAACCACTTCCAGCACAAGGGTTCGCATTACCCGAGCTGGTCGTCGGTCATCGGAACGCAGATCCCACACGGCGTCGGCGCCGCCTTCGCGTCGAAGGCGCGCGGCGAGCGGGCCGTGCATGGCATCTACTTCGGTGATGGCGCTACCAGCTCGAACGGATTCCATTCGGGCCTGAACTTCGCCGGTGTCTGGAAGGTTCCGGCGGTCTTCGTATGCATCGACAACGGGTGGGCCATTTCGGTCTCCTCGACCAAGCAGACTGCGGCCAGAAGCTTCGCCGACAAGGGAGTCGCCTACGGAGTTCCGAGTATTGAGGTCGACGGCAACGATGTGACCGCTGCTTACACAGCCGCGCACGATGCGGTCGAGCGGGCGCGTGATGGGGGTGGACCTTCGCTGATCGTGCTCAAGACCTATCGCATGCATGGCCATTCCAGCTCGGACGATCCGACCAAGTATCGGGATGATGCCGAGGTCGAGATGTGGGCGCAGCGCGACCCGATCGATCGCTTCGAGCGCTACTTGTGCGACCAGGGCCAGATCACGGAGCAGGATCGTGGTCGGCTGGAGGTCGAGTTGACTGCCGAAATCGATAAGGCCATCCACGAGCAGGAAGCGGCGTCGCCGATGGCCCTCAAGACACTTGTCGACGACGTCTACGCCGATGTGCCGGCACACCTGAGGCGTCAGTACAACCATTTCATAGCCGTGGCCGAACGCCTGGGTGATGCCCAGCCCGGCGACGGTGCCTTCCCCCTTTAGACAAGAACCAGCTGTCGCCCAATGAGCGTTCCCCGAAAAGTCGTCGTCATCGGTGCCGGTCCCGCAGGCTACGTATGTGCCATTCGCCTGGCGCAGCTCGGACAGCAGGTCACCGTGGTCGAGAAGGAGTACGTGGGAGGCACCTGCTTGAACGTGGGTTGTATCCCCTCGAAGGCGCTGATCGCGGCGGGCAGCCTGATGTCGCGCATCGGCAAGGCCTCGACCATGGGGATCCACGTCGAGGGTGTTCGGCTGAACGTTCAGGAACTCGTGGACTGGAAGGAGACCATCGTGGCGCGTCTCACAGGCGGCGTCGCGGGCCTGCTCAAGAACCACAAGGTCCCCACGGTCATGGGCTCGGCCAGGATTGTCGATCGCAACACGGTTCAGGTCGATGGCAAGGATGGTTCGACGACCCTGAAGGCTGATGACATCGTCATCGCGACCGGCTCGGTCCCGATCGAGATCCCGGGATTTGCGTTCGATGAGGACCAGGTCTGGTCGTCGACCGGAGCGCTCGTGCCGAAGCAGATCCCAGAACACCTGGTCGTGATCGGCGGTGGCTACATTGGCCTCGAGCTGGGAATGATGTACAGCAAGCTGGGCAGCCAGGTCACGGTCGTCGAGGCCACCGATGGTGCTCTGCCGGGACAGGACCGCGGCTGCGTCAAGATCATCGAGCGTTCGTTGAAGAAGATGAAGATCCGGCTCGTGACGAAGACGTTCGCGCAGGGCTTCGAGCGCAAGGACGGCAAGACTCACGTGCGCGTCAAGACCGAGGCGGGCATCGAGGATACGATCGTCTGCGACCAGTTGCTCTCGACGGTCGGACGGCGCCCCTACAGCGAGGGCCTGGGTCTCGAGAACGTTGGGTTGCAGACCGAGCGCCCGGGCTTCCTGGTGGTGGACAAGCAGATGCGCACCCAGGTGCCTAACATCTATGCCATCGGCGATATCGCGGGCCAGCCGATGCTGGCGCACAAGGGCAGCAAGGAAGGCCAGATCGCGGCCGGCGTGATCGCCGGGAAGAACGAGGAGTACGACGCCCGCTGTGTGCCCGCGGTGATCTTCACCTCCCCGGAGATGGCGTCCGTCGGCCTGACCGAGGAGCAATGCCAGGAGCAGGGCCTCGAGTTCAAGACGGGCCAGTTTCCCTTCGCGGCCTCGGGGCGTGCCATGAGCCTCATGGAGACGGAGGGCTTCGTCAAGATCATCGCGGATGCCAAGACGGACGAACTTCTCGGCGTCCACATGGTCGGACCCGAGGTGACCGAGCTGATCGCCGAAGCGACGCTGGCCATCGAGATGGGCGCGACCGCCGAGGATCTTGCGCGCACGATCCATGCGCACCCGACCTTGCCCGAGACCGTGATGGAGGCGGCCGAGGCGGTGCACGGCGTGGCCATCCACATCTTTCAGAAGAAGTGAGCGGCATGCCGGATGAGTCGCGCGTGCTCGAGGTGCTGCGCCTCGGGCAGAAGAACTACGACGAGGTCTGGACCCTTCAGAAGGAGCTCCTGGCCAAGCGCGTCGACGACCAGATCCACGACACGCTCATTCTTGTGGAGCACGAGCCGATCGTGACGGTCGGCCGCGGAGCGCAGCCGGAGCAGGACGGCAGTCTCGGGATCTCGGTGCGCGAGACTGAACGGGGTGGGGAGGCCACGTACCACGGGCCCGGTCAGGTGGTCGCCTACCCGATCATCAAGCTCCCCGACGGCCGACGCGATATCCACCGCTACCTGCGTGACCTGGAGGAGGTCGTCATCCGCGTTCTGGCCGAGGTCGAAGTGGCTGGCAGCCGGCGCGATGGTTTCACCGGGGTGTGGATCGGTGAGCAGAAGGTCTGCTCGATCGGGGTTGCGGTAAGGCGCTGGGTCACCTGGCACGGCTTCGCTCTGAACGTGCACACCGACCTGACGCAGTTCCAGCGCTTCCGCCCCTGCGGCCTGGACCCGGACGTGATGACGCGCGTCGCCGACCACGCGGAGATCCCTCCGGCCAGCCTCCTGTTCGAAGTGCTGACAGTGAAACATTTTCTGGATGTGTTCGGCCTGGTGTTGCCGGCTGCGCCGGCATTGCCCGACACAGCGTCGGACGAGGGCCCGTTTCCGGACTTGCCAATCTTTCCCGGCTGACGCTGGGTGTGGCGCGGCCAGCCAGGCAGGGGCTCGGCGGCGCCCGGCTCCCGCAATCTGGGGTCGTATGGTCCAAGGCCCCGGGACCGTTGAAGTAACGGCGTTCCGTTTCAGGTTTGCCATTTCCGGGGTCGAAGTATCGCAAGTCGCCCGCTGCTGTACCCAACAGCCGTGCCCACCAGCTACTCGAGACCTCGCCATGACCGTGGAAGCCCTCTCTACACTCGTTCAGCGCCGCCATTCTGACGCCCACGGCGGTCAGCCGGTTATCGATGTAGCCGCGCTCCAGACGTTGCAGGACCTGGTAGGGGATGACGATGGCGAGTTCCTGCTCGAGGTCGTCGACATGTATCTGCAGGACGCGCTGCAGCGTGTTCAGAACATGCAGGGTGCTGTCCACGATCTGGACTGGGACGCCGTCGCAAAGGACGCCCACTCCCTCAAGTCAGCCAGCGCCAACGTTGGCGCGCTCCCGTTCGCGAAAAACTGCGCGCAGCTTGAATGCGCGATCCGCGAGCACGCCGAGGTCCAGATGCTCCCACAGGCCACGCGCGTGGCGGCGATGTTCGAAGATGTTCGGCACGTTCTCGCACACCTGCAGTCCTGCTTGGGGGCCTGACGCGCTCGCCCCATTTAACGTTCAACATGACATGCCCTCTGACCCTTGCGCCGATCGGCTCCCCCAGTTGGTCATGCCGCTCCATCCGAACCGCCTGCGCCTGAATCCAAACTGCCATCGTCCACTTCAGCTTTCGCCATACCGGGCGGAGCCGGCCGAGGACCTGCACGGAACACACCTATGATCGACGAGACTTTCGAAGAGATCAAACTGTCAGGTGACATGCCCAGCCCGGCTGGAGTGGGTATGCGCATACTGCAGATCATGCGGACGGACGACTACGAGACTGACGAGATTGGCCAGGCGATCATGACTGACCCCTCGCTCACGGGTCAGATCCTGCGTGTGGCCAACTCGGCAGCGAACGCGAGTGTCGAGCCGACGACGACGGTCACCGAGGCGCTCATGCGGTTGGGCAGTACCTGTGTCAGGGACCTGGCACTCGCATTCTCGCTCGTGTCCGACCGCAGTGTCGGGTCGTGCGTCGCATTCGACTACGAGCGCTTCTGGTCGCTCTCGCTCGCGCGTGCGGTCGTGGCGAAGCGGCTTAGCGATGCCTCGGGGATCGGGAACCCTGAGGAAGCCTACGTCTGCGGTCTGCTGGGGGAGGTCGGTGAGCTAGCGCTGGCGTCAGTGTTTCCCGACAAGTACTCGGCGCTGATCGAGGGCGGCTCCATGGACGATCGCGCCGCACGGCGTGAGGCAGAGGCCACAGCCTTCAAGATCGATGGCGCCCAGGTCGCAGCGAGCATGCTCAATGATTGGGGTTTGCCGGCGCGCTTCTCCGAAGCAATCGGGACTCTCGCGAGCTCGTCCCGGATTGGCGCGCGCGAGCTGAAGCTCGACAGCCTGGAGACACTCTTGCGTTACGCAGACCTGATGGCCGGGGCGTTCTGCCTGTCCAAGCGCATGCCGGTCGAGTCGTGGGAGACGCTGGAGAAGGGGCTGGAGATGCTCGGCGGCCTGGACTTCGTGAAGGACTCCGGATCCCTGGATACATTCTTCGACGCGTGTGTCGTCGACTGGGTGAACTGGGGCAAAACGCTCGAGGTGGACACCGACAAGGGCGTGCGCTACCAGGGTGTCGTCGAGGCGATTGAAATGGGGAAGCAGGTCGGTCTGACCAAGGCCAGCCCGCGACGGGTGCCGCCGAAGATTGGTGGTGCGCGGCCCGGATCTGATCCAGCGCCGCTGAGAATCCTCGTCGTCGAGGAGGCGCCGGAGCTGGTGAACGTCCTCAGGTCGCAGGATGTACTGCGCGACTTGAACATCGAGTCAGCTCTGATCGAGGATGGCCTCTCCGCGGCCATGCAGCATGATCCCGATATGGTTCTGTGCCGCAACAGCGAGCATCACGCCAATGGACTTGCCCTGTGCCGTACATTGCGCAAGTCCAAGCTCGGCACGGGAGTGTACTTCATGATGGCGTCCTGCAAGACGACAGAGGATTTTGCCGTCGAGGCCTTCGAAGCGGGTATCGATGACCTCATCGCATCCGATGCGTCCGAGCGGCTGTTGATGGCCCGTATCCGGGGCGGCATGCGATTGACGCAGCTGCAGCGCAAGGTCGACGAGGACAAGCGCACGATGCGCAAGCAGATGAGCGAGCTTGGCATCCTCACGCGCCGCCTCAGGTCGGCGGCGCTGACAGATCCGCTGACGGAGTTGCCGAACCGCCGCTACGCGATGAAGCGCCTCGCGACGGAATGGGAGACGACATCCCGCACGGGCCGCCCGTTGTCGGTCATGATGGTGGATATCGACAAGTTCAAGGGCGTCAACGACACCCATGGACATGACGTGGGTGACCTGGCCCTGAAGCAGGTCGCGGGTGCACTTCGAAGTAGCCTGCGCCAGGCCGACGAGATCTGCAGGATCGGTGGCGAGGAGTTCCTCGTCATCTGCTCACACACGGACCGGGATGAAGCGGCCATGGTGGCCGAACGCCTAAGGCGAGCTGTCGAGCTGTGCGTCATCGAGGCCGATGGAGTTTCCCTCTCGCTGACGATCAGTCTCGGCCTCGCGCAGCGGAGCGCTGGTACTTCCGACCCAAGTGCGCTGCTGAAGGCGGCTGATGAGCAGGTCTTCAAGGCCAAGGACTCGGGGCGCAACTGTGTCTGTATCGCGTCCGCTCCCGAGGCTCGGGTAAAGCGCGGCGCTTGAGCGCTGGTATCTCTGACATTCTGCTGTGATCCCCAAGAAGTTCGATGAGCTGAGGCTGACCGGTAGCCTGCCCTCCCCCTCGTTCGTGGGCTTGAGTGTTCTCAAGATCACGGAGACCGATGATTACCTGCTCGAGACGCTGACCAGGGCGATCATGGCGGACCCGGCCCTTTCGGGACGCATCATCAAGCTCGCGAACTCAGCGGACCGGGAGGGCGTAGGGAACGTGACTTCGGTCCCGCAGGCGGCCATGCGGCTTGGACCGTCGACTGTGCGGATGGTCGCGCTTGGATTCACGCTGGTGACCGACAACAGCGCGGGCGAGTGCCAAGCGTTCAATGCGGAGGGGCACTGGTCTCGATCACTGGCGACCGCGGTTGCTGCGCACACGATCGCATCCCACAAGAAGATCTGCGACAGTTCGGAGGCGTTCACCTGCGCACTGCTCTGTGACGTGGGGAAGCTGGCGCTGGGTACTGTGCATCCTGAGGTCTACAGCAAGGTTCTGGAGGCCAACCCGCGTGCCACCGACCGCGAGCTCGCGGAGCTCGAGAAGCGGGCGTTCGATATCACGCACTACGAGGTGAGTGCTGCGATGATGGACGACTGGGGCCTGCCGCCTTTCTTCCAGGAAGCGGTCCTGACGCACGAGTTCGAGACCGCCGACGCGAGTGACAGTGTCGATCCGCTCGGTGAAATCTGGGCCATGGTGACCATCCTTCGGGCGAGCAAGGCCGTAGGGCGGCTCATCAGCGCGGAGCCGGACCTCCTCGACGAAGGTTGGCGTGAACGATTCGATAGCCTCGGGTCCGTGGCTCATAGCCTGGGATTGGAGCCCGATGAGTTCTACGGCCTCTGTGACTCGATCGTCGAGTCGTGGAGTGAATGGGGGCAGGCACTGGGAATCACCACACTCCAGCCTCCGCCGTTTGCCGACCTGGCACAGGAGCTGCGCGGCGTTGTGGAGCGCCCCGATGGCGCCGATGGGCGTCCTGAGGATAGCGATTCGAAGGAGGCTACTGACGCCGAGCGTGAGCTCGCGGAACGCGTCGTGTCCTCGGTACTGGATGGCGTTTCCAACTCCGTATCGGACAAGCGCAGCACTCGCATCCTCCTGATCGATGACGACCATCGCATGCTCAGGCTGCTTCGGCATCATCTGGTCAAGGAGGGTTATGATGTCAGTGTCGCTGACAGCAGCCGCGAGGGGCTAGAGAAGGCCTTGCGAACGGCGCCGCAGATCGTCATCAGCGACTGGATGATGCCCGGGATGTCGGGTGTCAAGCTGTGCGCGACGCTGCGCAAGACCCAGGCCGGGCGCAAGATGTACATCCTGATCGTGACGGCGCGCGATGATGACGAACAGGTCGTGGAGGCGTTCGCTGCGGGAGCCGATGACTACATCGTGAAGCCGTTTAACGCGCGCATCCTGCTGGCGCGTGTGCGTGCTGGCCAGCGCATGATCCAGATGCGCGAGAAGGTGGAAGACAGTGAGAAGGAGCGTCTGCGCCAGGTGGCGGAAATGGGCATCCTGACCCGGCGTTTGCGCGAGGCTGCCATGACCGATGCGCTTACGGAGCTACCCAACCGGCGCTATGCGATGGATCACCTCAAGCAGGATTGGGACAACGCTCAGCGTTCTGGCGCCGAGCTGTCGGTTCTGATGATTGACATCGACCATTTTAAGCTGGTCAACGACGAATGTGGCCACGACGTCGGCGACACTGTCCTGAGGGAAGTGGCGCAGATTCTGCGGTCACAGTCGCGCAGTGGAGATGTGCTCTGCCGCCTGGGTGGCGAGGAATTCCTGTCCATCAATATCAACTGCGGGCTCGAGCGCGCGTTGGTATGCGCGGAGCGCCTGCGTGCCGCCATCGAGCGTGCCACGTTCGTCCACGGTGATGTTCGCCGAAAGGTGACGGTCAGTGTTGGCGTCGCTCACTGCACGGCAGATATGGATGGCGTCGACGACATGCTGAAGGAAGCTGACGAGGGCCTGTACGTCGCCAAGGAGACTGGGCGCAACATGGTCGTGAGCAACTACGAGTGGGCGCCGGACAGCGTTGCCCCGGACAGCTCCGGGACGAGCGAGCTCAGTCGATAAAGAACGGGCTGGACCAGGCCATGGCGCCGTTCACCTGGGTCGCGCGCAGGTAGACGTACTCACCGGAGCTCAGGTCGTCGAGCTCGACCATGGTGAAGACATCCAGTTCGCCTGTGAGGTCCACCCGTGTCGCGACGGCACCGCTACGAACGAGGTCGAGGGTCGCCAGCGGTCCGGTCCCGAGGATGGTTACGGTCAAGCTAGCAGTGCTGGGGAGGTCCGCGGCCTCGATCGATGCACCCAGAGCGTGGCCGTCGAGAACCGTGTCGAGCACGATGCGCGGTCCGCTCGTTGCGAAGACGCGGCGTGCGCGCAGGCTTTCGAGGACACCGGAGCGGGTGAATTCACGGGCTTGCAGGCCTGCAACGCCGCCGGTCCCCATGTGTTCCCCGGTGCGCGTGCGGCGATAGCCGTAGGTGGGGGAGAGATGCGGCAGGCCTGGGTGTCCGTCGTGACCGTCTCCGCTGCCAATGAAGCCCAATCGGTAGCCGTGGTCGAGTACGTCCCTGACGAAGTTGCCATCTATTCCACCGCGTACGCGCGCAGGTGAGTCCGCAGCCTCGCTGCTGCCGTGCACGGACATGATCTCCGTCACGGGTTCGAGCACGGGGTCCGGTGCGAAGGTCCAGTTCGTAGGGATCGGGTCGCCGGCGGAGTGGTGCGCGAACGTGAGCGCATCCTTGCCGCGCAGGGCGTCCCACAGCTGCCGTGGCGTCTCCATCTCCGGGTCGACCGAGCTGAGGACCTCGCCGTGATCCTCGAAGTAGAGTACATGTCGGTGTCCATGGATCCAGCTCGTCCACTCGAAGCCCAGGATGGTGACGAAACGCCCTGGGTCGTTGAACTGGCGGGTCTGCTCCTGAATATCGTCCCAGAGGTCAGGCGCCTGGTCGAGGAAGCGGACTCCGAAGTGATCGTGGTCGGTGAGCGCACTCACATCGAGGCCCGCGACATCGCGCGCGTAGCTGAAGTAGTCCTGGGGTAGACCGGTTCCGTCCGAGTAGTTGGAGTGCCCGTGCAGGTCGGCCCACAGCACGGGGGCCGCCTTGTCATCGACCCAGATCGGGTTGCTCGTTGCGGTGCTCGCTCGGCCGGCGAGCTCGATGGTCGCGGTCAGCCTGAAGATGCCAGTCTCGTTCGCGTCAAAACTCAGGGTCTTGTGTCCCTGGTCGCCCGCGCTGAGCACGATCGAATCAATGCCCCAACCAGCCGGTGCACCGGACACATGCAGGGTGCCCGTGGCGGTCGGTACGAGGTTTGCGAACGCGTCGATGAGCGCGACCGTGACGCGCCCCTTTGCGCCGGGACGGACGACGCTCGTGGCGTGCAGTACGACGCGCTCGGCCGGGCCCGGAAGGACTTCGATACTCGGCG
The DNA here is from genome assembly GCA_047618565.1 of Planctomycetota bacterium. Classification (GTDB taxonomy): domain Bacteria; phylum Planctomycetota; class UBA1135; order UBA1135; genus JBLHKW01. The sequence continues at coordinate 5,181 of JBLHKW010000051.1, read as the reverse complement.
AGCTCGGCACGACCTGCCGTACTCCATCCCCGTCGCCATCCACCGAGAACCACAGGCGCGCGCCACGCTCGGCATAGAGGTCGGCTTGCGCTCCCCGTTCGCCGGCGCCGTAGTCCAGCCTGATCGTCTCGCCCGTGATCATCGCCCGCCCGCCGATCGTGATCAGCAACATCGCGTTGAGTGTGGAGACCTCGAGCTGCACGCCCTCGGCCTCGGTTGAGATCAATGTATAGCCAGGCGCTCGAGCTTCGCGATCCTGGGGAGCGCTCCAGCCCCAGAAGGGTTCGGGCATGAAATAGACGCCCGCCCCGAGAGCGAGCCCTTCGTCGCCGACGGTGTAGGCGATCGTCCAGCGCCCGGGCCTCCCGGCGCGCGCCACGGGCCTTTCACCGTTCTCCAGGACGAAGTCCGCGCTACCGCCGCCGTCCGATGGGTGGCGCGTGGCAGCGAGGTCGCGCCGGAACTCCTCTACCTGGACCATACGGGCGGTGGGCGGCGCCGGATCGTTCACCAGCCATGCCCGTTGCTCGCCTCCCTCATCGCCGTCTGGAGCGCCCTGCTCGCAGCTCGCGAGGATCAGCGAGACACTCGCCAGACAGGCTGCGCCCGCGAGCGGAAAATTCTTCCAGGTGGATCTCCCCGCTGTCTGTGCTCTGCCGGTTTCCATGCTGGCAAATCGTTCCTGATTCCACTGCCCCCCGTCAAGCTTCTCCCCCGATGGATCGATAAACACAGCGTCCTGCCTTGGGCCCTGATTTGCCCCGTTGGTCGTTGCCAGGATCCGACCTCACCGTGCTCTCGTACCTCCCGTTCACACGCATCTCAGATTCCTGGCGCGCGAGGGTCGTGACTCTGCTCGTAGCGCTGGTCCTTGGGGTCTGCACTTTCCATCACCTGCGTGCACCCGACCCGGTGCAGCTGGCCCGGCTCGACTCCAGCGTCGCCCGGATCCAGGAGCTCGAACGCGAGATCCTGAGTGACGTCTCGTTCATGCGCGTCGGAGATCGGCGCTCGACCCGGATCCGGGACCATCTCGACGAGCTCGGGCAGATGGCGCTCGAGCTCAAGGTGACCATCCAGCGTGACTACCCGGCGGCTGTGACCGGTATCGCAGAACGGTTCGCGTCGCTCTACGCGCGCGTAGAGGCGCAGGAGCGATCCGTATCGAGCTTGATGCTGCACCTCGAGTTCATGCTCGAGCGCCTCTACCGCATCCCCGAGACGATCACCGCTCTCGAGCGTGCGACTCCATATATCTGGGCTGACCCCGAACTCACGTCCGTGGTCAGCAGCATCCTTCGGGATCTCTTTGTGTCGGCCGCGCGCAACGATGCCTCGGCGGAACTCTGGTTCGAGCAAGACCTGGAACGCCTTCGCGCGCTGCGTGATGACGCATCCACGGATCTCGCTCCGGTCATCGAGCGTCTGGCGACCTATTGCGAGGCTCTGACCCAGCGCGCGCGCTTCGTGGACACGGGGTTGCGCGACCTCGAAGCACTACCGGTCAGTCGCGCCGTGTCCGAGCTGCGCGAAGACTGCCTCTTCGACTTCGTGGAGCGGCAGAAGCAGGCGACGGTCTGGCGCTGGACTCTTGGATTACTGCTCGGGGTGGCGATCGTTGCGCTGTCATTCCGGATCCTCGTTCTGGGCAAGAGCAGTCAGCTCGACCAGAGCGAGTCGGAGCTGTTGAGGGCGCAGCTGAGTGGCCGGGATGATCTGGTCGAGGAGCTTGAGCTGCGACTGGCGGACGAACGCCAGCGCGCCGAGCGTGCCGAGGCCAGCTACCGGCGATCACGGTTGCAGGAGCAGTCCGCGCTGCGCACCAAGCAGGAGTTCTTCGGCTTCCTGGAGCATCATGTGCGCGGGCGCGTGCGCAAGCTGCTGGCTGAAGCGGGCGAAGGGGATGCGCCCGATGGCAGCAGGCTGGCGGTCTCGCGCCATGCGCAGCTGCTGCACGACATGCTCAGCGACCTGTTCGATATGCAGCAGATTCAGGCGGACGAGCTGCAGCTGGAGCGTTCCGACTGTGGGCTGGACCTGATCCTCGATCGAGTCGAGGAGCACGGACGGACGTTGGCGCGCACCAAGGCGATCTCGTTGAGCGTCCATCGCTCCGAGGGGACACCGGCAACGATCTACAGCGATCCGGAACGGCTTCGTCGTGTCCTGCAGAACCTGCTGGAACACGCCATCCTGTCGACGGACACCGGGGAGGTCGAGATGAGCATCGACCTGTTGGTGGACGCGGGGCACTCGCTGCAGTTCACCGTGCGTGACTCTGGCCGCGGGATGAACAGCGACCGGATCGATTTCCTGTTCACGCCTCCCCAGGATGGGGAGCGCATCGAAGGCCGCGCCGAGGCGCTGGCGACGCCCGGTCTGGCGGTCGTGCCTGGACTCGTGAAGGCTCTAGGTGGTTCTTTCCGCGTGGATAGCATCGTCGGGCGTGGCACCACGATCATTCTGGAGATCGAGATTTCCGAGCCCGTCGTGGGATCGGCGTCCGTCGGCGAGCGCCTGGCGGAGGGAACTGGGGTCGCCCTTGCGGAGACAGGATTCGTGCCCACGCGCGTACGCCCGGACCTGGGTCTCGCGCAGCCGCTGTCGGGCCGCCGCATCCTCGTTGCCGAGGACGGTGCGGACAACCGACGGCTGATGGACTTCCTCCTGAAGCGCGCCGGGGCGACCGTCGACATGGCGGTCAATGGGGAGATGGCGTACGAGGACGTGATGGCGGCGGAGGAGCAGAGCGTGCCCTACGACCTCGTTCTCATGGACATGAACATGCCGGTCATGGATGGCTACGACGCCACCGAGTCGTTGCGCGCGGACGGCTACACGCGGCCGATCGTGGCCCTGACCGCTTCGGCTCTGCCGGAGAACCGGGACCGTTGCCTGGAAGCAGGTTGCGACGAGTTCATGACCAAGCCGGTCGACGCCAAGGTCTTCGCGCATCAGCTCGAGGATATCGCGATGTCTCGCGTCGGGCCCAGTGCCGAGCCCAGTGCCGAGCCCAGGCCTGATGCCGCCGTTTCCGTGCCGGCGGATCTGCTGGATGTCGCCGTCGCCGAGGAGTCCGAGATCGCGCCCGTAAGCGAGCCAGAGCCGCTCCTGCTGAGTGCGTACGCGGACGATGACGACATGACGGAGCTGATCGAGCTCTTCGTGAGGGACCTGAGGAGCGATATTCAACGCATCAACGTGGCCCTGACTGAGGGCGACCTTGAGAGCCTCGGGATGCTGGCTCATCAGCTCAAGGGCAGCGCCGGGAGCTACGGGTTCCCGCAGTTGACGGTGCAGGCCGATCGCCTGGAGTCCTGTGTGCGCACCGGCGTGGATCCGGAAAGGCTGGAGCAGGAAGTACGCGAGTTCGTGGAACTCTGCAAGCGTATCAGCGGCTGACCGAGCCGCGGGCCGCCGCAGCTGCTATCCTCTGCGCCCTTACCCCCTGCCCTTTTCCTCCGTAGGACTCCGGGTCACACCGGACAGCCCCGGGACGCGCATTTTGGACGATTCGAAGGCCTTGGCCCTGGTTGATCGAGTCTGGGACGACTCGATCGTTCCGACCCTCACCCGCTACATCGAGATCCCGAACAAGTCGCCGCACTTCGACGCGGATTGGGCCGAGCATGGTCACATGGACCGTGCAGTGGACCTGATCGCCGACTGGTGTCGCGAGCGACCGATCAAGGGCCTGAAGCTCGAGGTGGTCCGGCTCGAAGGCCGCACCCCGTTGATCTTCATGGAGATCCCTGGGGATATCGACCGCACGATCCTGCTCTACGGGCACCTCGACAAGCAGCCCGAGATGGTCGGCTGGGAAGAGGACCTCGGGCCGTGGAAGCCGGTCCTGCGTGGCGATCGACTCTATGGACGTGGTGGTGCGGACGACGGCTACGCGGCCTTCGCGTCGCTCACGGCGCTGCAGGTCCTGCAGGAGCAGGGCTTGCCGCACGCGCGTTGCGTGGTGGTGATCGAGGCATGTGAGGAGAGCGGGAGCTACGACCTTCCCGCGTACATGGAGGCGCTCGGTGACCGCATCGGTTCACCCGACCTCGTCATCTGTCTCGACTCGGGCTGCGGTAACTACGACCAGCTCTGGTTGACCACCTCCCTGCGCGGCAACCTTGTCGGCAACCTGAAGGTCGAGCTGATTCGCGAAGGTGTCCACTCCGGTGACGCGAGCGGTATCGTGCCGTCGACATTCAGGGTCTTGCGCGAGTTGCTCGACCGGATCGAGGACAAGGATACGGGCCGCATGCTGCTCGAGTCACTACACGTCGATATCCCCCAGGAGCGCATCGACCAGGCAGCGGTTTCAGCGCGCGTGCTGGGCGACACGGTCTACAACAAGTTCCCGTTTCACGAGGGCGTTCAGCCGGTGTCGACCGACGTGGTCGAACTGATCATTAACCGCACCTGGCGACCGGCCCTGGCCGTGACGGGCGCGGCCGGCCTGCCCAGCATCGAGGACGCTGGTAACGTCATGCGTCCCGAGACGACACTCAAGCTCTCGCTGCGTTTGCCCCCGACCTGCGATCCTGAGGCTGCCACGCGCACGCTCAAGGAGTGCCTGGAGTCCAATCCGCCCTACGGCGCGCACGTGGCGTTCGAGGACGCGGACGGCGCCGTCGGATGGAACGCGCCCCCGCTCGCTCCGTGGCTCGAACAGAGTGTCGAGGCGGCATCGCAGTCATTCTTTGATCGCGAGGCGGTCTTGATGGGGGAGGGCGGCACGATCCCGTTCATGGGCATGCTGGGCGACAAGTTCCCCGGAGCGCAGTTCGTCATCACGGGTGTTCTCGGGCCGGAGTCTAACGCCCACGGTCCGAACGAGTTCCTGCACATCCCGATGGGCAAGAAGCTCACCGCCGCCATGGCCAAGGTCATCGCGGGCCATCACGCCGAGTTCACGAAGTGATCCTCGGATCGAGCCGGGGTCTCGCGGCCCCGGCTTGATACCTGGTGGATCGCTCAGCCGCGCCCGATGTAGCGCCCGATGTCGCGCACGATGGCAAGGTGGTGCTCGCCATGCAGGCGTGCGAACCGAAGCCAGTGCGCGGCCGACAGGGCTCCAAGCTGGAGATGCACGATCGCGCCAGGCGCGCCCGCAACCTTGTCGGCCAGCCCGCGGACGCTGGCGAGCAACTGTCCGAGGCCCGTGTACTCCTCCGCCAGCAG